>NZ_JAGXJL010000050.1:0-57948 GCF_019091475.1 Streptomyces sp. GbtcB6
CGCGCCGTCTACTTCGGCGCCCGCGTCCTCATCCTGGACGAGCCCACCGCCGCCCTCGGCGTCAAACAGTCCGGCGTGGTCCTGAAGTACATCGCCGCCGCCCGCGAACGCGGCCTCGGCGTCATCTTCATCACCCACAACCCCCACCACGCCTACATGGTCGGCGACCACTTCAGCGTGCTGCGCCTGGGCACCCTCGAACTCTCCGCCGAACGCAGCGCCATCACCCTGGAGGAACTCACCAACCACATGGCCGGCGGCGCCGAACTCGCGGCCCTCAAGCACGAGTTGTCCCAGGTCCGCGGCGTCGACACCGAGGAACTCCCCGAAGAGGAAGACCTCGGCGCACCCGTCGGGACCGGTTCGGAAGGAAATTCCTGAGCCCATGACCGACGCTCTCGACCGCATCCGGGTCGGCTCGGCTCCCGACTCCTGGGGCGTCTGGTTCCCGGACGACCCCCGGCAGGTCCCCTGGGAACGCTTCCTCGACGAGGTCGCCGAGGCCGGCTACTCCTGGATCGAACTGGGCCCGTACGGCTACCTCCCCACCGACCCGGCCCGCCTCACCGACGAGATCGCGAAGCGGGACCTGAAGGTCTCGGCGGGCACGGTCTTCACGGGCCTGCACCGCGGCCCGGCCGTCTGGGAGTCGACCTGGGAGCACGTCAGCCAGGTCGCCGCGCTCACCCAGGCGATGGGGGCGAAGCACCTGGTGGTCATCCCGTCCTTCTGGCGGGACGACAAGACCGCCGAGATCCTGGAGCCGCCGGAGCTGACCGGCGAGCAGTGGGCCCACCTCACCAAGGGCATGGAACGGCTCGGCCACGAGGTGAAGGAGGCGTACGGCCTGGACATCGTCGTCCATCCGCACGCCGACACCCACATCGACACCGAGGAGCACGTCGAGCACTTCCTCGACTCGACCGACACGGAGTTGGTCAACCTCTGCCTGGACACCGGCCACTACGCCTACTGCGGCGGCGACAGCGTCAAGCTGATCGAGACGTACGGCGAGCGGATCGGCTACCTCCACCTCAAGCAGGTGGACCCGGCGATCCTGGCCGACGTCCAGGCCAAGGGCACGCCGTTCGGGCCGGCCGTGGCCCAGGGCGTGATGTGCGAACCGCCCGCCGGCGTACCGGAGCTGGCGCCGGTGCTGACGGCGGCGCAGCGGCTGGGAGTCGACCTGTTCGCGATCGTCGAGCAGGACATGTACCCCTGCGAGCCGGACAAGCCGCTCCCCATCGCGGTGCGCACCCGGAAGTTCCTGAGGTCCTGCGGCGCCTGACAGCCGCTTCCCGGGGACCGCGCGGAGAGATCCGCGCGGTCCCGTGCGCCCCGGCGGGTTCGGGAACACCCGCCGGGGCGCACGCGTTTTGACGGGTGACGGGTGACGTCCGCTACGACGGGGAGGACGAACATGAGCCACGAGGAGACCGCGGCCGAGGCCGTGACACGCAAGGAGCGGTTCGGCGCGCTGCCCGAGAGGATCCGCCCGGAGGACATGGTGGAGACCACGCCGGCGATCCCGCACGACCCGGACCGGGACGCCTACGACCCGGACGAGTTCGCGGTGCGTTACGGCCTCTGAGCCGCCGCCGGGACGCGGACCGCGCCGTGGGCGAGCAGGCTCTCGGCGCTGTCCGGCACCGTCTGCCGGGCCGTCCGGCCCGATCCGCGGCACCCGGGCATCGCCCCGGACGGCATCCGGGCGACGATCCCGACGGAACCGGCGGTGTCCGTGGTCAGCACCGGCCCGAACACCGCACCGGGGAGCACGGTGGTCAGCTCGGTCGGCCCGTCGTGCCCCCGGATGAACTCCCAGGCCGCCGGCTCGGCGGGGGTCTTCGACCGGCGGTAGCGGATCGGCGTCGGATCCTCCGGATCGACCCGGCGCGTGATGACGCCGGGGCACGGACGCCGCGGATCCTGGCGCTGATCGTGGACGGACTGCGGGTCCGATGGGCCTGAGAGGCCTGACGGAACGGAACGGCGGGGCGGGGACCGGAACACGGTCCCCGCCCCGCCGTAGTGCGAGTGTCCGAGGGTGTCAGGCCCCGCGGACCTCCGCGATGGTGACCGGCCGGTGCTCGTGCAGGGACAGCGTGCAGGCGTCGGCGATCCAGCCGGCCTCCAGGGCGTCCTCGACGGTGCAGGGGGAGGGCCGGGTGCCGGCCACGACCTCGGTGAAGGCGGTGAGTTCGGCGCGGTAGGCCGCCGTGAACCGGTCCATGAAGAAGTCGTGCGGGGTGCCCGCCGGGAAGGTCACGCCGGGCTCGACCGAGCGCAGCGGCAGCTTGTCCTCCAGACCGACGGCGATGGAGTCCGCGAAGCCGTGCAGCTCCATGCGGACGTCGTAACCACGGGCGTTGTGCCGGGAGTTGGAGACCACCGCGATGGTGCCGTCGTCCAGGGTGAGGATCGCGCCGGTGGTGTCGGCGTCCCCGGCCTCCTTGATGTAGTCGGCGCCCCGGTTGCCGCCGACCGCGTACACCTCGGTGACCTCATGGCCGGTCACCCAGCGGATGATGTCGAAGTCGTGCACGGAACAGTCCCGGAAGATCCCGCCGGACGCGGCGATGTACGCGGCCGGCGGCGGGGCCGGGTCCAGGGTGGTGGAGCGGACGGTGTGCAGCTTGCCCAGCTCGCCGGCCTGGACGGCGGCCCGGGCTGCGACGAAGCCCGCGTCGAAGCGGCGGTTGTAGCCGATCTGGATCGGTACGCCGCTGCCCTGGACGGCCCGGAGCACCTCGACGCCCTCGGCCATCGTCTTCGCCACCGGCTTCTCGCAGAAGACCGGGACACCGGCCTCGACACCGGCCAGGATCAGGGCCGGATGGGCGTCGGTGGCGGCGGCCACGACGATGCCGTCCACACCGGCGGCCAGCAGCGCCTCGGGCGAGTCCACGACCTCGGCACCGAACTTCTCGGCGGCGGCCTTGGCCGCGTCCGCGAACGGGTCGGTGAAGACGAGCGACTCGACGGCGTCGAGCCCGGAGAGGGTCTCGGCGTGAAACGCGCCGATACGGCCGAGGCCGAGGATTCCGATACGCATGGTGTGTTGCTCCTTGATGTTGTTACAGAGGGCGCTATTAGGCGGCCCGTCAGCTTTCCCGCCGCGCCGCGGCCGCCCGCAGCCCGTCCCGCAGCACCCGCGGCGCCCACCCCTCACGCAGCGCCCGCCGCACTAGGTCCGCCTGCGAGGGCGGTGCCATGCCGTCGACCGGCGGATCGCTGTCGAGGTTGGTCGGGAACGGGTAGCCCTCGGCGCTCGCGGCGATGACGTGCTCCAGCCACGCCTCGCCCGCCCCCTCCGACCGGCGCCGGCGCAGCACCGGGTAGACCGCGTTGGCCACCGCCTCCCGGTCCACGGTCTCCATGGCGCGTCCGAAGGCCGAGGACACCTGGAGCAGGTTGGCCATCCGGCGCACGTCGAGGGTGCGGTTGGTGCCGGCCGCGTGGAACACCGCCGGGTTGAAGAACACCGCGTCGCCCTTCGCGAGGGGCAGCTGCACGTGGCGGGCCTTGAAGTAGTCCTGGAACTCCGGCCGACGCCAGGCCAGATAGCCGGGCTCGTAGGTCTGCGAGTAGGGCAGGTACATCGTCGGCCCCGACTCCACCGGCATGTCGCCGTGGGCGACCGCGCCCTGGAGGGTGAGCACGGGGGAGAGGCGGTGCACATGGGCCGGGTAGGCCGCCGCCGTCTCGTCGGAGAGGAAACCGAGGTGGTAGTCGCGGTGCGCGGTCTGCGCCGCGCCGCCCGGGTTGACCAGGTTGATCTGCGAGGTGATCTGGTAGCCGGGGCCCAGCCAGGCCCGGGAGACCAGGGCCACGATGTCGTTGGCGTAGTAGTCGGCGAACACCTCCGGGTCGTACAGCGCCGCCTTCTCCAGGGCGTTCCACACCCGCTCGTTGGCCCCGGGCGCCGCGAAGTGGTCGCCGGCCACGGCACCGGACTCGTGCTGCTCCGAGATGAGCGCCTCGAACACCGCGGTGGCCCGGTCGACCACCTTCGGATCGGGGAACGCGCCCTTGAAGACGGCGACGCCGGGACCGTCGGTGAGGGCGCGGACGAGCTCGGTCCGTACCTGGTGGGCCGCGCCGGCGGTGCGCAGCCGCTCGCTGTCGTAGACGAGGACGTTGTCCTCGACGGCCGAGGCGTGCGGGTAGGCGGCAGGGTCCGTGGTCCGCTCGACCAGGGCACGGAAGGTGTCGAGGTCGCAGTCCTGCTGCGAGAGCCAGGCACGGCCCTGTTCGGCGGCAAGGGACATCGATGTCCTGCTTTCGGTCACGGCCGCGGTCACGGCCACGGCGGGGCTCTGCCATTCTTGTCAGCACAAACCCCTCGAACAACCAGCAGCGACCCATCAAAAACCCTTCAAGGAGGCAGCCCGTGGGCCACCCCTTCCCCATCCGTGAGATCGCTCGTCAGGCCGGGCTCAGCGAGGCCACCGTGGACCGGGTGCTGAACGGCAGGGGCGGCGTCCGGGATAGCACCGCCCGTGAGGTGGAGCGGGCCATCGCCGATCTGGACCGGCAGCGCACCCAGGTCCGGCTGGTGGGCCGTACCTTCATGGTCGACATCGTGATGCACGCGCCCGAGCGGTTCACCACGGCCGTGCGCGGTGCGCTGGAGGCCGAGCTGTCGGCACTGCACCCGGCGGTGGTGCGCTCCCGGTTCCACTTCCGGGAGACCGGGCCGGTGGAGGAGCTGGTGCGGACGCTGGACCGGATAGCACGCCGCGGCTCGCAGGGCGTGATCCTCAAGGCGCCGGACGTCCCCGAGGTCACCGCCGCCGTCGGGCGCCTCGGATCGGCGGACATCCCGGTCGTCACGCTCGTCACCGACCTGCCCGCCAGCGGTCGGCTGGCCTACGTGGGCAGTGACAACCGGGCCGCCGGCGCCACCGCCGCCTACCTGATGGGCCAGTGGCTCGGCGACCGGCCCGGCAACGTCCTCACGAGCCTCAGCAGCGGCTTCTTCCGCAACGAGGAGGAGCGCGAGATGGGCTTCCGCAGCGCCATGCGGGCCAGGCACCCCGAGCGCACCCTGGTGGAGATCGCCGAGGGACAGGGGCTGGACGCCACCCAGTACGAGCTGGTCCGCGCCGCGCTGGAGCGCGACCCGGAGATCCGCGCCGTCTACTCCATCGGCGGCGGCAACATCGCCACCCTGCGCGCCTTCGACGACCTCGGCCGGGAGTGCGCCGTGTTCGTCGCCCACGACCTCGACCACGACAACACCCGCCTGCTGCGCGAGCACCGCCTGTCCGCCGTCCTCCACCACGACCTGCGCCAGGACATGCGCGAGGCCTGCCATCTGGTGATGCGTGCCCAGGGCGCGCTGCCCCCGGCGGGCCCGACCCTGCCGTCGGCGATACAGGTGGTCACGCCCTACAACATGCCCGCGCCCACGACCCGCTGAGCGCGTTCGCGGACTGACTCACAGGTTGATCGCGTACGCCTTGCGCAGCGTCTCGTGCACCGTCCAGGTCGTACGGTCGCCCGCGCGCAGTACGGCCATGTCCCCGGGGCCCACGGTGAACGTCGCCCCGCCCTCGACCTCGATCGTCGCCGAGCCGCTGACCACCACGAACAGCTCGTCCGCCTCGGTGTCGGTGACCACGCCCGGGGTGATCTGCCAGATGCCACGGAGCTGCTTGCCGTCGGCCGACTCCCAGACCACCTTCCCGGTGACCTCGGGCGTGCCGGAGACGATCTGCGCCGGATCGAGCGGATCGGGTTCGAGTTCGGCGTCGGGGATGTGCAGGGCGAAGCTGTGCGTCGTCATACGGCGACCCTAGCGAGCCGACCGGTGTCCCGGCCGTGGACAGGGTGTGGGGCATCCGGCCTGGTGGGAGGACACTTCGTCGGGCCGTGCCCGGTGGCGTCCGGGCCCGGGCCGGGTGATCGTGGAGGACATGGCTGACTCCCCGGCGGCCGTGGGCCGGCCGCGCGCGCACGACACCCGCGAGGCCGTCCTGTTCGGCGGGGTCTACGGCGCCGTGCTGGCCTGCTCGATGGTGGCCGCGCTCACCCAGTACGGGCACACCTCCGCGGCCAGCCGCCGCTACGACGCCCTCTGGCTCCTGGTCACCGCCTGCGCCTCCGCCCTCGCGCACGGCTACGCCCACTACATCGCCGAGCGGGCCCCGCACCAGCGCTGGGACGCACTGCACACCCTGGCCGACGAGTGGCCGCTGGTCACGGCGGTCCTGCCCACCGTCTTCCTGCTCGCCGGCGCCGGATGGGGCTGGTGGCCGCCGAAGGGCGTCGAGTATCCGGCCTTCGTTCTGAACATCGTGATCCTGTTCGGCCTCGGACTCGTCACCGCCCGCTGGTCGGCACGGAGTTGGCCGTTGGCCGTGTTCATCGGCATGGTCGACGCGTTGCTCGGGGTGATCGTGGTGATCGCCAACGCGCTCATCAAGTAGGTGCCGAGTCGATGCAGTTCATTGAACGGTAAACGGGTTTACGATCACTCAAGGTCACTGTTCCTCCGGGCAAGGAGCCGGCATGACATCCGAAGACGCGGTCACCGCGGAGGCCGTCGACAGCCTGCGGGGCACCGACGATCCCCGGCTGCGCGAACTGCTCACCTCGCTGATCCGCCATCTGCACGCCTTCACCCGCGAGACCCGGCTGACCCAGCGTGAGTGGGAGACGGCGATCGCGTTCCTCACCGAGACCGGGCAGACCTGCACGGACACCCGGCAGGAGTTCATCCTGCTCTCCGACGTCCTGGGCCTGTCGATGCTGGTCGAGACGGTCAACGGGCACAGCGACCCCGGCAGCACCGAGTCGACCGTCCTCGGACCCTTCCACATGACCGAGTCCCCGGTCCGGGAACTCGGCGCCGGCATCGACCTGGTGGGCACCGGTGAACCCTGCGTGGTCAGCGGTGTCGTCCGCTCCGCCGACGGCACTCCGCTGCCCGGCGCGGTCCTGGACGTTTGGCAGGCCGACCCGCACGGCTTCTACGACGTGCAGCAGCCCGACGTCCAGCCGCCCGGCAACGGCCGCGGCCTGTTCACCGCCGACGACGAGGGCCGCTTCCGGTTCCGGACCTGTGTGCCCCGCGAGTACCCGATCCCGACCGACGGCCCGGTGGGCGCCCTGCTGAAGGCCACCGGACGGCACCCCTACCGCCCCGCCCACATCCACTTCATCGTCTCGGCCGCGGGACACGCGCCGGTCACCACGCACATCTTCGTCGCCGGCGGTGCGTACCTGGACTCCGACGCGGTGTTCGCGGTCAAGGAGAGCCTGGTCAAGGACTTCACCCCGACCGACGACCCGGCCCTGGCCGAGGAGTACGGCGTGCCGAACCCGTTCCGGCACGCCCGCTTCGACCTGGTCCTGGAGCGCTCGTGAACCCCTTCGACTTCGTCTACGAGACCCGTCCCGCCCGGGTGGTCTTCCGGCCCGGCGCCGCGCTCACCGCACCCGCCGAGGAGGCCCGGCACCTCGGGCTGCGGCGGCTGCTGGTGCTCAGCGGCGAGCGGGGCGCGGACACCGCGCGGGCGGTCGCCGACTCTCTCGGGGACGCCTGCGCGGGCCTGCACACCGGGGCCCGGATGCACGTCCCGGTGGAGGTCGCCGACCGGGGCGTCGAGGCGGCGCGGGCCGCGGGCGCCGACGGCTGTGTGGCCGTCGGCGGCGGCTCGGCCATCGGCCTCGGCAAGGCCGTCGCGCTGCGCACCGGACTCCCGCTGATCGCCGTGCCCTCGACCTACGCCGGCTCCGAGATGACCCCGGTCTGGGGACTGACCGAGCACGGCGTCAAACGCACCGGCCGCGACCCCGTCGTCCTGCCCCGCAGTGTCGTCTACGACCCCGAGCTCACCCTCTCCCTGCCCGTCCCGCTCTCGGTGACCAGCGGGATCAACGCCCTCGCCCACGCCGTCGAGGCGCTGTACGCCCCCGACGGCTCGCCGCTGGTCGCGCTCATGGCCGAGGAGGGCGTACGGGCGCTGGCGGGCGCCCTGCCCGAGATCGCCGCCGCGCCGGAGTCGGTACCGGCCCGCTCCCGCGCCCTGTACGGCGCCTGGCTGTGCGGGGCCTGCCTCGGCGCCACCACCATGGGCCTGCACCACAAGCTGTGCCATGTCCTCGGCGGCACCTTCGGCCTCCCGCACGCCGAGACCCACACCGTCGTCCTGCCCTACGCCCTCGCCTTCAACGCGTCCGCCGCCCCGGAGGCGGCCGCCGCCGTGGCCCGGGCCCTCGGCGCGGACGACGCCCCAACCGCCCTGCGGGAACTGGCCGGCCGCCTCGGCGCACCCCGCTCCCTCGCCGAACTCGGCCTGAAGGAACCGGACTTGGCGGTTGCCGCGGCCCAGGTCGCCGGGCAGCCGTACGCCAACCCGAGACCGGTCACGACCGACGAGGCCCTGAGCGTGCTGCGCGCGGCGTACGAGGGCGGGCCGGTCCGGTAGGGCCGCGGGGCCCCACGGTCGTTCCCTTCTGCGAGTGCCTGCTCGGTTACCATGCGCGATGTGAACTCACGGGCGGCGCGGGGACTTTGGGCAGTGGCGGGCGCCGCCGGGGCGTTCGCCGCGGTCGCCGCGGGCTGGCAGGTGCTGGGCGACGTGGGACCGGAGCAGTTCGCGTTCGCCGGAGTGAGCGCGCTGATCGGCGGCGCGCTCGCCTGGTTCCAGGCGGGCAGCGCCGTGCGGCCGTCGGTGCCACAGCGTCCGGTGCCCCGGGAACTGCCCCGTGACATCGCCGACTTCACCGGCCGCGGGCCCGAACTGGCGGAACTCGATGACCTGTTGCGCACGAGAGACCGGCCGACCGGGCCGCTGGTCGCGATCTCGGGCCGGGGCGGACTGGGCAAGACGACACTCGCGGTACGGGCCGCGCAGCGTGTCGCAGCCGACTTCCCCGACGGGCAGCTGTTCACGAACCTGCGCGGCTACGACGCCACGCCGGCCGAACCGGCCGAGGTGCTGGGCAGCTTCCTCCGGTCGCTGGGCACCGACCCGCACGCGATTCCCGACGCCCAGCAGGACCGCGAGCAGATGTTGCGCACGCTGACCGCCGGACGCCGACTGCTCATCGTCCTCGACAACGCCAACGGACCCAGGCAGGTGCGGCCGCTCCTTCCCGGCGGGCCGGACTCCGCGGTGGTCGTCACCAGCCGCGCCCCGCTGAGCAGCATCGAGGGGGCCCACCCGGTCGTCCTCGACCTCCTGAACCCTGACGAGGCGGTCGAGCTGCTGGGCAGGGTCGCCGGCCCGGACCGGGTGGCCAACGACCCACAGGAGGCACGGCGGTTGGTGGCACTGTGCGGGCACCTGCCGCTGGCCATCCGCATCGCGGGGGCGCGCCTGGCCGAGCGTCCGGACCTCGGCCTGCCCGCCCTGGCAGAGCGTCTGGCCGACGAACGCCACCGGCTGGACCACCTGGAGATCGGAGATCTCGATGTCAGATCCACATTCATGATCAGCTATCAGGGACTGACGGACGAGCAGCAGCGGGCGTTCCGGCTGCTCGGCCGCTTTCCCGGACCCGACTTCGCGGCGTGGCCGCTCGCCGCGCTCATGGACATCGCACCGCGCGACGCCGAGCGCCACCTGGACGCACTCGTCGTCGCCCAACTGCTCGACCCCGTACGCCCCGACGAGACCGGTGCCGCCCGCTACCGGTTCCACGACCTGCTGCGCGTACTCGCCGCCGAGCAGCCCGAACCCGAGGCCGACGCCGCGGCCGGCCGGCTTCTCGGCGCGTATCTCGCACTCGCCGCCGAGGCGGAGGACCGGTTCCAGCCGGGGGAGCTGCGCAAGACCAGTACCCACCCGCGCCACGAGATCGAGGCCGAGCACCGCGACCGGCTGCTGCGCGACCCGGTCGCGTGGTTCATCGCCGAGCGGCACAACATCGTGCCGTGCGTGCGGTTCGCACACGAGCGGCAACTCTGGGACGCGGCATGGGAACTCGCCCACATCGCCGCTCCGTTCTTCGAGATGCTGGCCACCTGGGACGACTGGGACGCGGCTCTGGGCCTGGCGTTGGCCGCGGCCCGGCACTCCGGGAACCGCTGGGCGGAGTCGATCACACTGTTCGACGCCGGGGCGCTGTCTCGTTTCCTGGGCAGGCCCGATGAAGCAATGGCCGCCTACGAGGAGGCCCTGGCCGGGTACGAGGCATCCGGCGACCGGCACGGCATGGCCGCCGTCATGCTGGGGCAAGGCATCGTCCACCGCAATCGTGGTGAGCGGGACGCTGCCGCGGAGCGGCTGACCGCTGCCGCCGAGCAGTTGGAGACCGCCGGGGACCGCCGGCTCACCGCGCAGGCGGTGCGCAGTCTCGCGGTCGTCCACTGTGGCCAGGGTCGCCTCGACGAGGCCATCGCGCTGTTCCGGCAGGCGATGGCGGAGTTCCACGATCTCGGAGACAGACGGGCCGAGGCCTACGCGTGGCGTGGTCTCGCACAGGCCCAGCTCGACAACGGTGACCTGGGTGCGGCGGCGAGTGCCTTCGGCAGAAGCCTGGAACTGACCCGGGAACTGCACGACCGCCGGGGCGAGGCCCGGGCGCTGCAAGGACTCGGCCGGGTCGAATCCGCCCTGGGCACGACCGCTGCGGCGTTGCGCCGATTCGCCCAGGCCAGGGAGATCGCCGAGGAGACCAATGATCAGGTCCTCGACAGTGAGCTGAGCAACGACATCACGTCCGTGCCCCAGGCGTAACCGTCCCGGCTGCCGGATGCGCCGCGCTTCACGGCCGATGCGGACCGGCGGGGCCGGTCTGACCGGCTTCCTAAACCGTCGCCCGGCCTCAGTCCGGAGCCGAACCGGGTCCGGGAGCGGAGCCGTCGGCGGAAGGGAGGTCGAGTCGTTCGAGGAGTCCGGCACGCAGCGGATCGGCGTCCGGGAGACCGAGTTCGGCGGTGATGGCCAGCGCGTGGGTCCACGCGGTGCGGGCGGGATAGGGGCGTCCGTTGGCGCCGTGGACGTCGCCGAGACAGACGAGACCGGCGGCCTCGCCGTGCCGGTCGCCCGTCTGGTGGAACAGGTCGAGGGCCTGCTGATAGCGGTCGACGGCCTCGGCGTGCTCACCGAGCCGGTGGAGGATGTAGCCGAGACTGTCCTGGATGTGGGCCTGCCCGTTGAGGTCCCCGGTCTCCTGCGCCAGTTCCAGCGCCTGGCGGCAGTACGTCAGTGCCTGCTGGTGGTCGCCGAGCTGGGCGAGTATCCAGCCGATGTGGTTCAGCGCGGCGGACTGCCCGGCCCGGTCGTCGACGGCTCGGTGGTGCGCGAGGCTGTCGTGGGCGTGGCCGAGCGCCTGCTGATGCCGGCCCTGGGCCTCGGACATCCGGGACAGGTGCTGATGGATACGGGCCCGCCCGGCGTGGTCGCCGGCCTCGCCGAACAGTTCCAGCGCGCGCAGGTAGTGCGCGCGGGCCGCGTCCGGACGGTCCAGCCGGTCCTCGGCGAGCCCGAGTCCCCGGTGGGCCTCCGCCTGCCCGACGACATCGCCCTCGCGCCCGGCGGCGTCCAGTGCCGCGGTGTGCGCGGCGATCAGCGCCCGCCGGTTGCCGTGCCGGTCGAGATAGGTGGTCAGCGCCGAGGCCAGCCGCCAGGTGTGGCTGTGCAGGCCGGCCGCGGGCGCCTGCTCCACCGCGGCGAGCAGGACCGGATGCTCGGCGGTGAACCAGGCCTGTGCCTGCCGGTGGCCGGACAACTGCTCGGCGGCGGCGCCCGGTTGGGCGGGCGGCAGGGGAGTGGGGCTGGGCCGGGGAGTCAGCAGGGCGTCCGCCCGGTGCGCGGTGTGGAGGTAGTGGTCGAACAAGCGGTGCGCCGCGGTGCGCCGGGTGTCGTCGCTGTCGTGCGTGGCGACCAGCTCGGCCGCGTAGGCGCGCAGCAGGTCGTGGAAGGCGTACCGGCCGGCGGGCTGTTCGGTGAGCAGATGTCCGCGGACCAGTTCGGCCACCAGCACACGGGCACGGGCGGCAGGCACGCCGGCCAGCGCGGCGACGGCCGGGAGCGCGGCGTCCGGGCCGGGATGCAGGCCCAGTAATCGGAAGAGCCGGGCGGCCTCCTGGCCGAGCGCCCGGTACGACCAGGAGAACACCGCCCGTACCTCACTGCTCGCCTCCCCGCTGTCCAGGGCGTCCAGCCGCCGGTCGGTCAGGCGCAGCTCCTCGGCGAGGGCGGCCAGCGGCAGTTCGGGCTGCGCTGCGGCACGGGCGGCGACGATCGCGAGCGCGAGCGGCAGGCCGGCGCACCGGCCGACGATCTCCCGTACGGCATCGGGATCGGCCTTCACCCGCTCCGCGCCGAGCCGGCGGATCAGCAACTCCCTGGCCTCCTCGGCGGCGAGCATGCCGACGGTCAGCAACTGCGCCCCCTCGGTGGCCGCGAGACCGGTCAGCGACCTCCGGCTGGTGATCAACGCCAGACACCCGGGCGCCCCGGGCAGCAGCGGACGGACCTGCTCGGCGTCGCGCGCGTTGTCCAGCACCACCAGCACCCGACGCCCCGCCAGCAGACTGCGGTACAGGCCGACCTGGGCCTCCAGGCCCGCCGGGACACGGGCCGGCGGCACACTCAGGGCGTCCAGGAATCCCCGTACCGCCTCGGCGGGGCTCAGTACCGATCCGCTGGGCGTGAAGCCGCGCAGGTTCACATACAACTGGCCGTCGGGGAAGGCTCGTTGGGCTCTTCGTGCCCAGTGCACGGCCAACGCGGTCTTGCCCACTCCGGCCGTGCCCGACACCGCCGTGATCACCACCGCCGACGGCTGGTCCGCAACCGAGGCGAGGATGGCCTCCAGCCGGGCGAGCTCCTCACCGCGACCGATGAACCCCTGGACCCCCATGGGGAGTTGGCCCGGTGCCGCACCCGGCCAGGGAGTCGCCGCGGCCGACGGCCGCGCCGGGGGAGCGGCCCGGCCCGGTGCACGGGACGCCGGCCGTGCGACGGACTCGGCCAAGCCTCCCCGCAGGATCGCCTCGTGGACCTTCCGCAGTTCCGCACCGGGGTCGGTGCCGAGCTCCTCGGCGAGCCGCTTGCGGACGGCGGCGTAGCAGTCCAGCGCCTCCGCGCTGCGGCCGGCGGCGTGCAGCGCCCGCATCAGCGCCTCGGTCAGCGGTTCCACGAGCGGGTACGCTTCGAGGAGTTCGGTCAACGGGCCGATCACGGCAACGGGATCGCTGACGCGCGACTCCACATGCACCCAGGCGACCGCGGCGTCCACATGCTGCCGCCGCCAGGCCTCGCGCACCCGTGCCGCCCACTGCCCGCCGAGCCCGGCCAGCGGTTCCCCGTGCCACAGCCCGAGCGCCTCGCGCAGCAGCGCCGCCCGCGCCTCGTCCGTCCGCTCCGTCTCCCGGGCCCGGCCGGCCAACTGCCGGAACCGATGGAAGTCCACCTGGTCCTCGCGGGCCTCCAGCAGGTATCCGCCGGAGCGGCGCACCAGACGCAAGCGGGGATGTCCCGATCCCTCGGTCTGCTCGCACAGCCGGCGCAGCCGTGCGACATGGGCGTGCAACGCGCGCCGCGCTCCGTCCGGCGGATCGGCGCCCCACACCCGTCTGATCAGTACGTCGGCCGCGACGGGCCGGCCGGTGTCCACCGCCAGCGCGGCCAGCACGGTCCGCCGCTGTGGTGGCCCGACCTCGGCGGTCCGGCCCTGAATCTGGAGCTCCACGGGTCCGAGAAGGCGTAATTCCACCACGACATCCACACTCCCCGCACAGCTGTTCTTCACTCTGTGCACACATTCTCGCGCTGGGCGACAACCTATCGACAACGTTCTCAGCCACACTCGAACTTCAGTCTGATGACGCGGACTTCAGTCTGCTGGGGCGTGGAGTCTCCACGCACGGCGGCGCACCGCACACGGGGAACGGCGGCACGGAGCGCCGGTCGAGCGGTATCCGGGGGAGAGAGACGTGAACGAACAACGGGGAGCCACAGCCACGAGAACGGCGGAATTACCGGTACGACGGACGGACCGCCCGTACGACCCGCAGGCGCAGCGCACGGCACCGCACCCGCCGCCTGCTCCGCACCCGTCGGACGGCGGCGGACGCAGTGTGCTGGAGGGCGCCTTCGCGCTGCTGGGAGCGGTGGAGCGGGCCGAAGAGGCCGGACTGACCAGGCTCGCGGCGGAGTGCGGCCTGCCCAAGACGACCTCGTACCGCCTGCTGGAGCAGCTGGTCGAACTGGGTGCCGTCGAGCGAAGCCGCAAGGGCTACCGGATGGGGCCGCGGATCTTCCGGCTCGGGCAGGGCTGGCAGCCGTACCCGGGCCTGCGCACCGCCGCGCGGGCACCGGCCCGCCGTCTCGCGCGCATCACCGGCGCGACGGTGGGGCTCAACGTGCTGCGGGAGGGGCAGACCCTGGTCCTGGACTGGACGCCCGGCGAGACCTCCGGGACGCTCGGCCGATCGCTCGACAGCGGGGTCTGGCCATGGTTCACCGCGGCCGGCAAGGTGCTGGTGGCCGGGGCGTATCCACGGCTGCCGCTGGGCCCGCTGCCAGGGTCCTGGCACCGGCAGGCCGAGGCGATCCGGGACCGGGGCGTCGCCTTCGACCGGGAGGAGGTGACGGCCGGCGTGTGCTGTGTGGCTGTGCCGGTGCACGGCCCGAACGGCGCGCCGCTGGCGTCCCTGAGCGTCGTGACCGATCCCGCCCACAGCCTGGACCGGCTTGCGGGCGTGGTGCAGCAGACGGGAAGGATGATCGGCGCCGCCCTGCGCGGCCGCTGAGCCGACGGGCAGCGGATGCCCGACGCCCTCCGGGGGCGTCCTCACCTTGGTCAGGACCGGGATCGCGGGCGAGACGGGCGCCCGGCTGGGGAGAACCTCGGCCCAGGCGCCCTCTTCCGTGGCCCCTCGACCACTGCACGGGTGCGTTCAGGGTGATGTGCTCGGCATAGCGGCTGTCGGCCGCGGCCAGGATGCGCAGTCGATCCCGGAACCACAGCGCCGAGCCGCCGGAGTGGGTGCCGAGTTCCACGACGACCTGGGCCCGGGAAAGCCACAGCAGATGCTCGAACATCCGCAGATCCTCGGGGAATTTCATGAGACGGACACCCGCGTACGAATCAGGCACATGCTGGCCCACACGATCCTGCCAGTAAGTCAGCAGGCTGCCTTCGGCAGCGGCCTTCGCTTCGGGCGGAAGTGATTCGGGGTCGTGCACGTGGGGCGGAAGGGCCACTGATTCCTGGTCGGCCATCGTTTCTCCCTTTCCGGGGTAAGCAAGGAAACAACAGTGCCTGGCGTTCGAGCGGAACTCATCCATGCAGCTGGGAAAGCGGCACGAAGCAGTTGACCTCGATCTTCTCTGCAGCGGTTGTCGGAGCCTGCGGGGGTTGTCGAGGCGTAGTGTCTCGCTCTTCTAGCGATTGGCGACCGCCCTGCCGCACATCAATCAACCGACGGGCTTGGGTCAGAGCCTGTTTCCTCGTCGGACTGCCTCCGCCTTTCCGATGGGGCCGTCAATTCGAAGGATGTGTGATCCGCAAAAGGTTCACAGCCTACGCGCACGTTGATTCGCTCTTCGTGAATTGCGTGGGGCTTGGAAGCCGGCGTGAGAACGCGGGAGGCGATCGGTGGCCGACGGCTGCGTCGCGTGCGCGACCACCTGTGCCGACGGGCGGTTGTTGAGGGGGGATCAGGTCGAGGGCGGAGCTGTACCCCTCGCGTGGGCCGGCCGATGTCCACGGATGTATTTCGGGTGCCCGTGAGGCGTGCCCATGCCTGCGGCGCTCGATGATGGTGGCGCCCGGAGTTGGTGTCGCCTTTGCGGCCCAGCCGCACATGACGGCCGGCCCTGGCTCTCATCGCCGGCCCCTTAAGCGGAGAAGCCGCCACCGCTTAGGGGTGCCGGGACGGGCTTTCTCGTAGTGCGGCAGGCCCAAAAGGCAACCAAAACTGCCTACTGGGGCAGATCCAGTGGTCGAGGACGAGGTCGGCGCGACTGATTCGCAGCCCGTCGACGGCCTCGGTGAGTGCGCGATTGTGAAGGCGACGGGGACGGCCCGGTCGAGGTCGCCCTCGGTGTCCGCTCGCGCGAGCGGAGCGGTGAAGATCCGTTCCCGTGTGCCGTCGACCGCCCGTCCCTGCAGTCGGCGCCCCGTGCTCACCCGACAGGAATCAGCCGAACACTCTCCGAATATGGCCTAGTTGGCAGTGCCGGGACGCCTCGGGGGCGCCGCTGCGGGCAGCCCGGAGAACTCGCGTCATCGAAGGTCACAGGGCACGTCTTCCGTCGCCGGGGCACCCACAGGCGACCGCCTATCCGTGGACCCGGCTTCAAATCATGAGCACAAATTCCACACAGCCCTCTCTTCAGGCGGGCCCCGATGGTCTAGATTGACCCTGCTTCGCACATGCTGGGACACGAGGCGACAAATGATGATCTATGGGTCCGTCGACACAGACGGCTGGTGGCCGCATCTCCGGCGCCGGACGTGGGGGTGATCAACTCCTGGGGCCCGAGAGGAGCTTCGGGTGCGGGGAGCACCCGGGATCTCGATGGGTTCCCGTGCACGTCGGGAGCCTGGCAGGGCATGCAAGTCCGCCGTGGCAAAGGCGGGTTGTTCAAGCAGCGCTGAAGTAGCCGGGATGTCACACGCAGGGGGCGGGGGCCACCTGCGGGAAGAACAGCGCGGCGCGGGGAGCCGGGGGGCCTCCCGGGGGCGGAAGCGTGCGGGAGGCGGGGGCCTTCCGGGGGAGGAACCGTGTCAGTGCACCATGTCGAACCACTGGGGACCGGGGGGTTTCTGTGCGGCAGGGGGGACTAGTCGACCCTTTTCCGCCGGCGCGCAGGCGTCTGGCGAACGGGGCAATCAGCAGGCCTGCGATCGAGTGGGAGCAGCGGTACCGCCGTACCGTGATCATCAGCGACACCGTGGCCACCGCCTTCGTGGTGGCGGGGATCGGCGAGTTCTTCGGGGCCCGGGACGCGGCCAACTGGCACGAGAAGTGGGGGATTCTCGCATTCGGCACCGAACTGCTGGTGCTGTCGGCGCTTGCGGTGGGCCGGGCGTGGGTTCCGGCCGTGCTCGGCCAGGGCGCCGAGGAGTTCCGCCGGCTCGGACGCTCACTGTTCGCGGCGACCGTCGTCCTGGCGCTCGGCGGGATCGCCCTCACCTCGCGCAACATCAAGCTCTGGATCTTCGTCGCGATCCCCGCGATCGGCCTCGTCACCATGTCCGCGCGGTATCTGCTCCGCCTCTCCTTGCACAAACAGCGGAAGGAAGGGCGGTGCCTGAGACCGGTGCTCGCTGCCGGAAGCCCGGCCACCGTGGGCGACCTGATCACCCGGACCCGCAAGTTCCCGCACATCGGCTGGCGGGTTGAGGCGGTGTGCACGACGGACGGTCGCGGGCTCGACGGCGACGAACTGGACGGAGTACCGGTCGTCGGCCGGCTGACGGACGTCGCCAAGCACGTCCGCCACGACGGCTACCGCGTCGTCGCGGTCACGCCGGACCCGCACTGGACACCGGACCGGTTGCAGCGGCTGGCCTGGAACCTCGAAGGCAGCGATGCCGAGATGGTCGTGGCCCCGGTGCTGATGGAGGTGGCAGGTCCGCGGCTGCACGTCGACGCGGTGCTCGGGATCCCGCTGCTGCGGGTCAGCCTGCCGACCTTCACCGGGGGCCGCCGGGCGATCAAGGAGGTCGTCGACCGGGTGGGCGCGGTGGTCCTGCTGATGCTGTTCGCGCCGCTGATGATGTTCGCCGCGCTGCTCGTGCTGGTGGACAGCCGGGGCGGGGCCTTCTACCGCCAGCGCAGGGTCGGCAAGGACGGCCGGGAGTTCACGATTCTCAAGTTCCGCACCATGGCCGTCGGGGCACACGGGGCACGTGCCCAGCTCGCCGACCGCAACGAGGGCGCAGGACTGCTGTTCAAGCTCCGCCGGGACCCGCGGGTGACCCGGGTGGGAGCAGTGCTGCGCCGGTACTCGGTCGACGAACTCCCGCAGCTTTTCAACGTACTCACCGGATCGATGTCGCTCGTCGGCCCGCGGCCTCCGTTGCCGGAGGAGTGCGCCGAGTACGGCCCGGACATCCGGCGGCGGCTGCTGGTCAAGCCCGGGCTCACCGGCCTGTGGCAGATCAGCGGACGCAGCGACCTGCCGTGGGAGGAGGCCGTCCGCCTCGACCTGCGGTACGTGGAGGACTGGTCGCTCGCCCTCGACACAGTGATCTTGTGGAAGACGATGCGTGCGGTCCTCCATGGGCAGGGGGCCTACTGATGCGCGGGGGGCTGCGACTCATGGGTCCCGCCGACGCGCGGACCGCAGGCCACAAGGGCCTGCCTGGGGGGAGAGACGGGTCATGAGAGTCAGCGTTTTCGGGCTCGGCTACGTGGGCTGCGTATCAGCCGCGTGCCTGGCCGGCATGGGTCACGAGGTCATCGGGGTGGACGTGAACCAGGTGAAGGTCGACCTGGTCAACGACGGCAAGGCCCCGGTGGTGGAGGAACGTATCGGCGAGCTCATCGCCGAGGTCGTGCGGACCGGAGCGCTACGCGCCACCGGCGACGTCCGCGAGGCGATCATGGACAGCGAGGTGTCACTGGTCTGCGTGGGCACGCCGTCGGAGCCCAACGGCAGCCTGTGCACGACGTACTTGGAGCGGGTCACCGAGGAGATCGGCGCCGCGCTGGCCGAGCGGGGCGGGCGGCACACCGTCGTGTTCCGCAGCACCATGCTCCCGGGCACCTGCCTGAACCTGCTGGTACCGATCCTGGAGAAGCACGTCGGCGGTCTGGCCGGGGTCGACATCGGGGTCGCGGTCAACCCGGAGTTCCTGCGCGAGGGCACGAGCGTGCGGGACTTCTTCGACCCGCCCAAGACCGTCATCGGCGAGCTCGACCCGGCAAGCGGCGACGCGGTGCTGGCGCTCTACGACGGCCTGCCCGGCGAGGTGTTCCGGGTGCCGGTCCCGACGGCCGAGGCCATCAAGTACGCGGACAACGCGTTCCACGGCCTCAAGATCGGCTTCGCGAACGAGCTGGGCGCGGTGTGCCAGGCGCTCGGGGTGGACTCGCACCAGGTGATGGACGTGTTCCTGGCCGACCGCAAGCTGAACATCAGCCCCGCCTACCTGCGGCCCGGCTTCGCCTTCGGCGGCTCCTGCCTGCCCAAGGACCTGCGCAGCCTGGTCCACGCCGCACAGCGGGCCGACGTCTCGGTACCCATCCTCGCCCACGTGCTGACCTCCAACTCCGACCATCTGCAACGCGCGGTGGACCTGGTCGAGCGCACCGGCAGGCGCCGGGTGGGCCTGTTCGGGCTGTCCTTCAAACCCGGCACCGACGACCTCCGCGAAAGCCCGCTCGTCGAACTGGCGGAGCGGCTCTTCGGCAAGGGCTACGACATCAAGATCTACGACGCCAACGTGAGCCTCTCCCGGCTGCTCGGCGCGAACCGCGAGTACATCGAGAGCCGGCTGCCGCATCTCGCGCAGCTGCTCGCGGACTCCGTCGACGAGGTGCTCGAACACGCCGAGGTGTGCCTGGTCGGGACCAGGGACCCGGCCGTGCTGTCGGTGCTGCCCCATGGCGAAGGACCCGTGATCGTCGACCTCATCCGCCTACCCGACGCCGAGACGCGCCGGACCGAACCGGGGTACATGGGCCTTGCTTGGTAACGCAGTCAGCGGCGACGGGTCCGACCGTCGCGCGCTGATCCTGGTGGAGAACCTGTCGGTGCCGTTCGACCGGCGGGTGTGGCAGGAGTGCACGACGCTGCGCGACGCGGGCTGGACGGTGCACGTCATCTGTCCGCAGGGGAGCAAACGCGACACGGAGCCGGAGGCGGAGATCGACGGGGTGCGGATCCACCGCTACCCGCTGCGCGCGGCCACCGGAGGGCCGGCCGGCTACCTCAAGGAGTACGGATCGGCGCTCTGGCACACGGCCCGGCTGGCCCGCAAGGTCGGCCCGGTCGACGTGGTCCACGCATGCAACCCGCCCGACCTGCTGTTCCTGCCGGCACTGTGGCTGAAACGGCGCGGCGCACGGTTCGTCTTCGACCAGCACGACCTGGTACCCGAGCTGTACCTCTCCCGGTTCGACCGCGGCAAGGACCTGCTCTACCGCGCGGTGTGCGCACTGGAACGGCGGACCTACCGGGCCGCGGACGTCGTCCTCGCCACGAACGAGAGCTACCGGGACGTCGCGGTACGCCGTGGCGGCCGGCGGCCGGAGGACGTCTTCGTGGTGCGCAGCGCGCCCGCGATCGAGCGGTTCCAACCGGTGCCGCCGGAGGAGGAGTTGAAGCGCGGCAAGCCTCATCTGCTGTGCTACCTCGGCGTCATGGGCCCTCAGGACGGCGTCGACTACGCCCTGCGGGCTCTTGCGAAGCTCCGCGACGAGCTCGGGCGGACCGACTGGCATGCGGTGTTCGTCGGCTCCGGCGACGCCTTCGACGCGATGGTGGAGCTGTCCCGGCGGCTCGGGCTCGGTGACCAGGTGCAGTTCACCGGGCGTATTCCGGACGCCGACCTGGTGCGCTACCTGTCCACTGCGGACGTCTGCCTCTCGCCCGACCCGCGCAATCCGCTCAACGACGTGTCGACCATGAACAAGGTCCTCGAGTACATGGCGATGGGCCGGCCGATCGTCTCCTTCGACCTCAAGGAGGCGCGTGTCTCCGCCGGTGAGGCCGCGCTCTACGCGCCCGCCAACGACGAGGCCGAGTTCGCCAAGCTCATCGCGCTGCTTCTCGACGATCCGGAGAAGCGGGCCCGGATGGGCAAGATCGGCCAGGAGCGGGTGAGCGGCCCGCTGTCCTGGGAGAACTCGCAAGCGTCACTGCTCGCCGCCTATGCCGCCGCCTGCCGGGACCAGACCCCGGTGTCGGCGGGCGGGCCGGTCCGTACGGGGAAGAGGCCGCACCATTGAATGACGACACGATCCGCCTGGTCACGATCGGACGGATTCTCCGTCGGCGGTGGCGGCTCCTGGCCGTCCTCGCCGTAGCGGGCGCGCTCTTCGGCTACGGCACCTCGGTGCTGCTGCTTCCGCCGCGCTACACGGCAGAGGCATCGGTCCTGCTGCCGGGCCAGTGGGAAGAGCGCGAACTGCTCACCCAGGTGGACATCGCGACCAGTTCGGCGGTGGTCGACCGCGCGGCCGACGCGCTCAAGTGGGGCGTCAACGGCACCGAGTTGCAGAAAGACGTGAGTGCCAAGGCCGACGACGGGAACATCATCAAGGTGTCCGGTACGGCCGACACCCCGGAGCGCGCGCAGCGGCTCTCCGACCAGCTGGCCCAGCAGTTCGTCACCTTCGCTACCCGCATCGCGGGCGGCAGCACCGACCCCGCGGCGGACACGGCGACGGAGGCACTGCGCAAGCAGGTCGCCGAGACCAACCGCCGTATCACCGACCTGGCCAACTCGGCGGACCCGGGGCAGACCGTGGAGGGCGTGCAGGCCCGCACCGAGCTGGAAGGCCTGCGCACCGGACTCCAGGACGCCATGAAGAAGCTGGAGGAGGCCAACCCGGCGTCCGCCAAGGCCAGCATGGTCGTCATGGGACCGGCACCCCGGCCCACCGGCGCGTCGGCGCCGACCAGGACACAGCTCATCGGCGCCGGGGCACTGCTGTTCTTCCTGCTCGCCGTAGTCGGCCATCTCGCCGCCGCACGGGTGAGCCGCCGGCTGCGCACCGAACCGGAGATCGCCGCCGCGCTCGGCTCGCCGTTCCTCGGCACCGTCGACGTGCCCGGCGAACGGCACGGGCACCGGCCCGAGAGCCATGGCGCACGGGCCCGGCTCCGCCGGCTTCTCGGCACCGACGTCCGCTGGGACGTACCGGCCCCGCAGCGCTCCGGCGACGAGGCCGAGCGGCGGCTCCGCTACCGGCGGGTGTGCGCCCGCCTCCGGGACCAACTGCCCGCCCCCCGGCGGCTGCTGGTCGTCGTACCGGAAGGCGACGAGGTCGCCCGGCTGGCCGCGGGACAGCTCGTCGCCGAGGCCACCAATGACCCCCGGCTGCGGGTCGTGGAGGTCTCGGTGGACCGGCCGATCGTGCCGGACCGCGACACCGAGTCCGGTGCCCTCGCCGTCCTCAGCGCGGGCAGCTGGACCGCCGCCGAACTCGCTGGCATCGCCGAGGCGTGCGCGGACGGCGGGCACGAGCTGGTCGGCGTCGTCGTCGCCGGCACGGTCCGCGCCCGGCCGACGGAAAAGACCGCCGACCGACTTTCCGACGACGCCACTTTGACGTTCGCGGTCCATGGCCACGCGACAGGAGATCCAGCGTGACGACGAGCACGACTTCGGAGTCGTCGGCCGCCACCCCGCTCCTCGACCTCCAGGCACTGGTGGTCGCGGTGCGCAGACGCCGCCGCCTGTGGGGCGCCATGGCGCTGCTCGGACTGCTGGCCGGCGCGGCCGTCGCGGTCCTGCTGCCGCCCGCCCCGGCCGCCGTGACCAAGGTCCTGGTCGCGCATCAGGAGGACCAGCCGAACGACACCGGAACACTGATCCGCACCGACGCCCAGCTGCTGGCGACCTCGCGGATCGCCGGCCATGCCCTGAAGATCCTCAAGTCCCCGGAAAAACCGGAGGACTTCATGAAGGACTACCGGGGCACCGGGCTGACCAACAACGTCCTTGAGATCGATGTGACGGGCAAGACCGACGCGGAGGCGGTGGCCCGGGCCAAGGCACTGGCCCAGGCGTTCGTCGCGGACCACGCCAAGCGCATCCAGGACATCGCCAACGCCAACGCCCAGGGCCTGCTCGACCAGCAGGCGCGGATGCAGGCGGAACTCGCCGACGTCAACAAGACGATCGGCGGCCGAACGCCCGACACCGACCCGAAGGACTCGGCGAACCTCGAATCGCTCTTCGCCCAGCGGGCCGAACTCACCTCGCAGATCTCCGACTTCGGCCAACGTGCCGAGGAGGCACGCGTCGGCGCACCTCAGCTCGTCGCCGGCACCCAGATCGTGGACGCCCCGCGCGCGGTGGCGCACTCCCTGCCCAAGGCCCTCGTCACCGACGGCGTGGTCGGACTCGTCCTCGGGCTCTTCCTCGGGCTCGCGCTCGCAGCGGTCGGCGTGGTCGTCACGGACCGGCCCGTGCTGCGCCGGGACATCGCGGCGAACCTCGGCGCCTCGGTCATCGCCGAACTGCCCCGCCGCTCCGGCAGGTTGTGGCAGCGGCGGCGGACCCGGGTGGCACGCGAACGGCTCACCACCACGCTGGTCCGCACCTCGCGCGGCGCGGCGGAACCGCTGTCGCTGCTGGAACTCGGCTGCGCCCGCAGCACGGCCGGGATCGCCCTCGGTCTCGCCCGGGCACTGGGGGAGGACGGTCCGGTGACCGTCGTCGACGGTCTCCCCGGTACGCAGCTCTCGGGCCGCCGCCCGAAACCGGGGGACCCCACCGTGGTCGGCGGCGAGAAGGCCGCGACCGTGTCCCCGCAGGACCAGCGGATCGGCGTCGGCTCGGTGGCACCCGGCACGGCGTGGACCGACCTCCAGTACCTCGGCACCCGCACCGTGCTCGTCGTCCGCGCCGGGCACGGCAACGCCGCCTGGCTGCACACCGTGGCCCGGCAGCTCGCCGACCAGCGCATCCCGGTGATCGGTGTCGTACTGATCGACCCCGACCCGCGCGACCGGACCGACGGCACCCTGTGGGACGGGCTGGCCAACGCCCTGCGCGGCCGGACCGAGCCGCCGACCTGGCAGAACGGTGGGGGTACCTCCCACGCCGTTCAGGCAGTGGGGGACGGCAGGCGGCTCACCGAACGCCAGCCGATACGGGCCGCACGGGTCCCGGACAACGACCAGGAGGTGCGGTAGACGTGTGCGGCATCGCGGGCACGTACCGATGGCCGGACGGCAAGGCCGTCACCGACCGGCTCACCGACACCCTCGCCCACCGCGGCCCCGACGGCTCGGGCCGCTACGGCCACCCCCTGGGTGACGGCGAAGTGCAGCTCGGGCACCGCCGGTTGGCCATCGTCGACCTGTCGGAGACCGGCGCCCAGCCGATGGTCTCGGACGGCCTCGCCCTGACGTACAACGGCGAGCTGTACAACGCCCCTGAACTCCGCGCCGAGTTGGAGGCCACCGGAGTGCGTTTCCGCGGCACCTCCGACACCGAGGTGGTCCTGGAGGCCTGGCGGCGCTGGGGCACCGACTGCCTGCCCCGGCTGCGCGGCATGTTCGCGTTCGGCGTCTTCGACGAGCGCACCGGTGACCTGGTGCTCGTCCGCGACCAGCTCGGCATCAAGCCGCTGTTCCTGCTCCGGCGGGGCGAGGGCCTGATGTTCGCCTCCGAGCTCAAGGCGCTCGCCGCCGCGTCCGGCAAGTCCCTGGAGGTCGACCAGGCCGCGTTGGTGGCGTCCCTCCTCTACTACTGGGTGCCGGACTCGCGCTGCGCGTTCCGCGAGGCGGAGAAGCTGCCGCCGGGGAGCTGGCTGCGGTGCCGGCCCGACGGCCGGGTGGAGCGCGGCAGCTTCTGGAACCTGAAGGACGTCGCCGCCGAGGGCCGGGACCGGGCCCTGGCCGGTGAACGGCCGGACCTCGCCGCCATCGTCGAGGAGTCCACCCGCCGCCACCTCATGTCCGACGTGCCCGTGGCGACCTTCCTCTCCGGCGGCCTCGACTCCAGCTATCTCACCGCGCTGGCGGCCCGCCACCAGCCGGGGATCTCCGCCTACACCATCGGATTCCGCGCCGAGGACGCCAAGTTCGAGGCGATGCCCGACGACCTGCGCTACGCCCGGCAGGTCGCCCAGCAGTTCGGCGTCGACCTGCACGAGATCGAGATCGCCCCGAACGTGCTCGACCTGCTGCCGCAGATGACGTACAGCCTGGACGAGCCGATCGGCGACCCCGCCGCGATCAACACGTACCTGATCTGCATGGCCGCCCGGGAGGCCGGGGTCAAGGTGATGCTCTCCGGCATGGGCGCCGACGAGCTGTTCGCGGGCTACCGCAAGCACTTCGCCAACCTGCTCGCGCTGCGCTACCAGCGCGTCCCGCGACCGTTGCGGCGCGGGGTGTCCGGGGTCGTGGACCGGCTGCCGGTCGCCTCGGCCACCCGCGGCTACCGGTCGGTGCGTTTCGCGAAGCGGTTCCTCTCCTTCGCCGATCTGCCCGAGGAGACCGCGTTCCGGCGCAGCTACACCATGTACGACCAGGACGACCTGCTCGCCCTGATCGACCCGGACCTCGCCGGGACGGTCGACGACGTGATCACCGAGCACACGGACGTCTACCAGGACAACGACCTCGACGACTTCGTCAACCGCATGTGCCTGACCGACTCCCGCATGTTCCTGCCGGGCCTGAACCTCACGTACACGGACCGCTCCAGCATGGCCGCCTCCACCGAGGTGCGGACGCCGTACGTCGACATCGAGGTCGTCAAGGCGGCGTTCACCGTGCCCGGCAACCGCAAGATCGTCGGCCGGCAGGGCAAGGCCGTCCTCAAGGAGGCGGCCACCTCGATCCTGCCCAAGGAGATCGTGTACCGGCCCAAGGGCCTGTTCAGCGCCCCGCTGCGGGCCTGGATGAGCCGGGACCTGGCACCGCTGGTGCGCGAGGTGGTCAACGACGGCGAGCTCGTCCGGTCCGGGCTGCTGCGCCGGGACGCGCTGGCCCGGATGGTCGCCGAGGACGCCGCCGGACAGGCGGACTACTCCAAGCATCTGTGGCACGTACTGACCCTCGAGTACTGGTATCGCGACGCGACCTCTGGCCCCGCCCAGAGCGCTCGGACGACGGCTTAGAAAACAGGAGTTCTGGTGAAGCAGGTTGTACAGAACTACAAGAGCGGCGAGCTGGCGGTGCTCGACGTTCCGGTACCGGGGTGCAAGCCGGGCGGGGTGCTGGTGCGCAGCGCCTACTCGCTGATATCCACCGGTACCGAGCTCATGAAGGTCTCCGAGGCCGGCATGTCGATGCTGGGCAAGGCCCGCTCCCGGCCGGACCAGGTGGCCAAGGTCATGCAGAGCGTGGCCACCAACGGACTGCCCGCCACCTACCGCAAGGTGATGGGCAAGCTGGACTCCTACACCCCGCTGGGCTACTCGCTGTGCGGGGTCGTCGAGCAGGTCGGCGCCGGTATCGACGACGTGAAGGTCGGCGACCTGGTGGCCTGCGCGGGCAACGAGCACGCGCTGCACGCCGAGCTGAACTGGGTGCCCAAGAACCTCTACGCCCCCGTCCCCGACGGCCTCGCGCCGCAGCACGCGGCCTTCGGCACCGTCGGCTCGATCGCTATGCAGGGCGTCCGCCAGGGCGAGCCGCAGCTCGGTGAGGTGGCCCTGGTCATCGGCCTCGGCCTGATCGGACAGCTGGTGGTGCAGCTGCTCACCGTGGCCGGAGTCCGCGTCGTCGGCGCCGACCCCGACCCGGCGCGCTGCGAACTCGCCGAGCGCCTGGGCGCCGCGGCCTGCGGCGACCCCGCCTCCGCGGCCGTGGAAGCGGCCGTCGCCGAACTCACCGACGGCCACGGCGTGGACCAGGTCTTCCTGGCCGCCGGCGGCGGTAGCAACCAGCCCGTCGAGCTGGCCGCCCGGCTCGCACGGGACCGCGGCCGGGTCGTCGACATCGGCAAGTGCCGCCTCGACCTGCCGTGGAACGCGTACTACGAGAAGGAACTCGACGTCCGCTTCTCGCGCTCCTACGGCCCCGGCCGCTACGACCCGTCGTACGAGCTGGAGGGCCGCGACTACCCGATCGGCTACGTCCGCTGGACCGAGCGCCGCAACCTGGCCTGCTTCCTCGACCTCGTCGCCCGAGGCCGCGTCGACGTGGAGCCCCTGGTCTCCCACATCGCCGATTTCGACGACGCCGTGGAGACGTACCAGCGCCTGAAGGACGGCGAGTTGAAGGCCGTGGCCGTACTGTTCCGGTACCCCGAGCAGACGGAGGAAGCGGGCGAGACGGAAGCCCCGTCGGTGGCCGTGCCCGCAGTCCGCCGCAGCGAGGGAACGTCCACCCCGGCCCGGTCCGCGAAGACTCCGGTGCGCCTCGCGTTCGTCGGCGCGGGCAACTACGCGACGTCGATGCTGCTGCCGCACCTGGCCCGGCGCGAGGGCGTCGAGCTGGCGACCGTCGTCACCACGACCGCGCTGTCCGGGGCCAACGCGCAGCGGAAGTTCGGCTTCGCCAAGGCGACCACCGACCTCGACGCCGTCCTCGGCGACAAGTCGGTCGACGCCGTGTTCGTGGTCACCCGGCACAGCTCGCACGCCGAACTGACCCGGCAGGCGCTGCTGGCCGGCAAGACCGTGTTCGTGGAGAAGCCTCTGGCCCTCACCGAGGAGGAGCTGGCCGGCGTCCTCGCGACGGTGGAGGAGTCCGGCAACGACCGGCTCCAGGTGGGCTTCAACCGTCGCTTCGCACCGCTGCTGACGGAGGCCAAGGAGCGGTTCGGCGCCCGGACCGGTCCGGCGAGCCTGCGCTATCTCGTCAACGCGGGCAAGCTGCAGCAGGGCAGCTGGTACCTCCAACAGAGCGCCGAGGGCTCGCGGTTCGCCGGTGAGGGCGGCCACTTCATCGACACGGCGAGCTGGCTCCTCGACGCCGACCCGGTCTCCGTGTACGCGACGGCCGCGCCCGGCAACGAGGACCTCCAGGTCGTCCTGCGCTACCCGGACGGCTCCACCGCGACCATCAGCTACGTCACCTCCGGCGCCTCCGGCTTCCCCAAGGAGACCTTGGACATGGTCGGGGACGGCAAGGTGCTGAAGCTCGACGACTTCGTCCGTGCCTCGGTCCACGGCCCCAAGAAGTGGGTCAGTTCGCGGCTGCCCAAGGCCCGGGACAAGGGGCAGAACGCCGAACTCGCCGCGTTCATCAAGGCCGTGCGGACCGGCGGACCCATGCCGGTGCCGCTGGAGTCGCTGGTCGCCACCACGGCGGCCACCCTCGCCGTGCACACCGGCCTGGCCGGCGGCGCGCCGGTGACCTTGGCGAGGACGCCATGACCATGAGCGCGGGCTGGTACCTGCGCCGGCTCTCCCGGATGGGCCCGCGCGAGATGGCGGGCCGGGCGGGCGACACCGTGCGCAGACGGCGCTGGCGGTCGGCGCCGCCCGACTGCCCGACCGTCACCGGCGCCCGCTTCACCGCCGTCCTGCCCGCGGGCACGGTCGCCGAGGTGCCGCCGGACGCTGTGAAACGGCTCGTCGCCGAGGCGGACCGGCTGATGGCCGGGCACGCCGAGTTCTTCGGCGTGGACCGCGACGACCTCATCGACCCGGACTGGTCGTACGACCCGAAGACCGGGCGCCGGGCCCCCTCGGGCCACGCCTTCGACGTGCCGTACCGCGACGAGAACGTGGCCGGGGACATCAAGCAGATCTGGGAGCCGTCCCGGAACCAGTACCTCACCGTGCTCGCCGCCGCCTACGCGGTCACCGGGGACGAGCGGTACGCCGAGCGTGTCGCCGCGCATCTGCGGTCGTGGTGGGCGGCCAACCCGCCGCTGCGAGGCGTGCACTGGATCAGCGGCATCGAGCTGGGCATCCGGCTGCTGTCCTGGGTGTGGATCCGCCGGCTGCTCGACGGCTGGCCGGGCGCGGCCGAGCTGTTCGAGGACAACCCGGTCGCGCTGAACCAGATCTGGCACCACCAGCGCTGGCTGGCCGCCTTCCCCAGCCGGGGCTCCTCGGCGAACAACCATGTCATCGCCGAGACCGCCGGGCAGTTCGCCGCGGCCTGCGCCTTCAACTGGTTCCCCTCGTCGGCGCGTTGGCGCTCCGACGCGCTGCGCTCGCTGGAGCGGCAGCTGCGCGCCAACACCTTCGACTCCGGCCTCAACCGCGAGCTGGCCACCGAGTACCACGGACTCGTCCTGGAACTCGGCCTGGCCGCGCTGGCCGAGGCCGACGCTGCCGACGTGCCGGTGCCCGAGTCGCTCCGGCTGGTGCTGCTGCGGATGACCGACGCGCTCGCCGCCGTGGTGGACAACCGGCTGCGCCCTCCCCGCCAGGGGGACGCGGACGACGGCTTCGGCCTGATCCTGGACGGCGAGGGCACCGACCGCTGGGGCTCGCTCCTTGCCACCGGCGACGCCGTGTTCGGCCGGCTCGACTGGTGGCCGGCGGTGACCGGCACCGACGTGCGCACCCCGCTGCTGGCCGCGCTCATCAAGCCGTACGCGAAGGACGCGACCGCCCGCCCGGCGACCAGGCCCGACCGCTTCGCCGACGCGGGGCTCACCGTCCTGCGCGGTCCGGAGGAGATCTGGTGCCGCTGCGACGGCGGTCCGCACGGCTTCCTGTCCATCGCCGCGCACGCCCACGCCGACGCGCTGTCCGTGGAGGTCCGGCACGACGGGATCGACGTGCTCGCCGACCCGGGGACGTACTGCTACCACGGGCAGCCCGAGTGGCGGCAGTACTTCCGGTCGACCCTCGGACACAACACCCTGGAACTGGACGGCGGTGACCAGTCCGTCTCCGGCGGCCCGTTCCTGTGGACCCGGCATGCCCGGACCCGTGTGCTGGACGTGGACAACTCCGGTGCAGGGGTGGCCCGTTGGGCCGCCGAGCACGACGGCTATCAGGGTTCGGTGCACCGCCGCCGGGTGGAACTCACGGCCGCGAGCAAGGAGTTGAAGATCGTCGACGAGGTGCGCGGCCCGCGCCGGGACGTGCGGTTGGCGTTCCACCTCGGCCCGGCGATCGCCGCGGACCTGGTGGGGCACCGCGCGGTGCTCACCTGGATCCGGGACGGCGAGGGGCGTTCCGCGGTGCTCGACCTGCCGGAGCAGCTGTCCTGGCGGGCGCACCGCGGCGAGAGCGAACCGCCGCTGGGCTGGTACTCCGCCGGATTCGGGCGCAAGGAACCCACTACCACGCTGATCGGCACCGGATTCGCCGACGGCACGGACGGATTCACCACCGTGCTCGGGTTCCGCGGCCAGGGGGGCGCGTGGGGAACATGAGACGGCACTGGGCGCCGGCGGTCGTACCGCTGGCGCTGCTCCTGCTGACGGTCACCGGCTGCGACAGCACGTCGAGCGCCCCGGCCGCGACGAAGCCGGACGCCGCGCCGTCCACGGCCACGTCCGCCGCCCGGTCCGTGGCCCGGGTGTGCGCCAACCCCGCCGCCGGACCGGCCAAGGCGCCGGCGGGCGCGGTCACCGTGGACCCCAAGGTGGTCGGCGACCTGGCGGCGAAGACCAAGAAGAGCCCCCCGAACACCACGTTCTGGCTCAAGCCGGGCACGCACACACTCGAGCGGGACCGCTACGCCCAGGTCATCCCCAAGAAGGGGGACCACTACATCGGCGCGCCCGGCGCGGTGCTCGACGGCCGGAAGGTCAACCAGTACGCCTTCACCGGCAACGCCGCCGACGTCACCATCCGCTATCTGACCGTGCAGGGGTTCGTCGCGCCGCAGGACGAGGGCGTCGTCAACCACGACTCGGCCGACGGGTGGGTCGTCGAACACTCGACGATCAAGGACAACTCCGGCGCCGGACTGATGGCCGGTGCCCGCCAGCAGGTCCGCGCCGACTGTCTGCGCGACAACGGCCAGTACGGCATGAACGCCTACAAGGGCAACGGCCCCCTCACCGGCCTGGTGGTCCAGGGCAACGAGATCGTCGGCAACAACACCGGCGACTGGGAGCGGAGGAAGAAGGGCTGCGGCTGCACCGGAGGCATCAAGTTCTGGGAGGTCGACGGGGCCGACATCAGCGGCAATTGGGTGCACGACAACCGTGGCGTCGGGCTGTGGGCGGACACCAACAACAACGACTTCCGTATCGAGAACAACGTGATCGAGGCCAACGACGGTGCCGCACTGATCTACGAGACGAGCTACAACGCGGTCATCCGCAACAACACGATCCGGCACAACAACTGGGTCGAGGGCCGCAAGGCGGCCGACAGCGGCGACAACTTCCCGTACGCGACGATCTATCTCTCCGAGTCCGGCGGCGAACCGCGGGTCAAGGCCCGCACCCACAAGATCGAGATCTACGGGAACGTACTGGAGAACAACTGGTCCGGGATCACCCTGTGGGAGAACGCCGACCGGTTCTGCAACAGCCCGGCCAACACCTCCTCCGGTGACTGCACCCTGCTGGTGAAGAAGACGAGCACCTGTGTGAGACCGGCGATCGCCAAGGCGCCGCTCTACTCGGACTGCCGGTGGAAGACCCAGTGGGTGGACATCCACGACAACCGCTTCGTGCTCGACGAGTCCGTCGTCAAGTGCACGGAGATGTGCGACCGCATGGCGGTGCTGTCCAACTACGGCACTTACCCGGACTGGTCGCCGTACCACGGCGAAGGGGTGGCCGACGCCATCACCGAGCAGCAGCACAACAGTTGGCACGACAACGTCTACGTCGGGCCGTGGAAGTTCGTCGCCGAGGACCAGAGCAAGGTGCTCGACTTCGGGCAGTGGCAGACGGCGCCGTACCAGCAGGACAAGGGCAGCACCCTCGACCTACAGGCCGGTGGTTGAGATGAGTGAGAACCTGACCCGCGGAACGGACACGACGGAGACGCGGCCGGAAGGCGAACTGCGCTCCGCCGGCACACCGAAGATCGTCGGGATCGTCTGGGGGCTGCTGGTCCTCAACACGCTCGGCTCCGCCGGGGCGAAGACCATCGTGCCGCTGCCCCGCTCCCTCATCCAGATGGTCACCATGGGCTCGCTGGTCGCCGCGTTCGGCCTGGCGCTCCTGGTCAACCAGCGGGTGCGCATCCGGGCCAGCGCCTACGTACTGCTGCTCAGCCTGCTGCTGGTGTCCAGCGTGATCTCCAGCGCGAGCCTGGAGTCCGGGATGGGCGCGCTGTTCCGCTGCTTCCGGCTGACTCTCTTCGTCGGCACCCTGTGGCTGCTCAGCCGCTGGTGGGACGGCAGTCTCACGTTCGTCCGGTACCACATCCGGGCCTACTTCGCGGTCCTCGGCTCGGTCGCCCTCGGCCTGGTCGTCTCCCCGGGCAAGGCCCTGCCCGACCTCTACGGCGGACGCCTCGTCGGCGCGCTGTGGCCGCTCACCCCGCCGCAGATCGGGCAGTACGCGGCGGTCATCATCGGGCTCACCGCGCTGCTCGTCATCGGCAGACGGACCGACCGGACCAGCGCCGTGCTGGTCATCGTGCCGTCGCTGGTGCTGCTCGCGCTGACCCACACCCGGACGGCCACGCTCGGCCTGCTCCTCGGGCTGGCGCTGGCGATCGGCTCGCTCATCCTGACCAGCGCCGCGGCCCGCCGCTTCTTCAGCTGGTCGGTGCTGATCTCCGTCGTGGCCGCGGTCGGCTTCGCCTCCGCGCTGCAGACCTGGTTCCTGCGCGGCCAGAGCCAGGAGAACTTCTCCAGTCTCACCGGCCGGGCCAAGGTCTGGAACGCCCTGCTGGCCGAGCCCCGGTCGACCGCGCAGCAGCTGTTCGGCGTGGGTCTGGGCGACAAGTCCTTCGGCGGGCTGCCGATCGACAACAGCTGGCTGGCCGTCTACAACGAGCAGGGCCTGATCGGTGTCACCCTCGTCGCGGTGATCATCGTCGTGCTGGGCGGTGTCGCGCTGCTGCGCCCGCCGTCCTTGCAGCGGGCCTGCGCGATCTTCCTGATCAGCTACTGCGCGATCGCCTCGTACACCGAGGCCGGCCTCGGCGACGCCTCGCCCTATCTGCTCCATCTGGCGCTGGCCGCCTCGCTGTTGGCGGCCCCCGCCAAGGCCGCTCCGCTCGCGCTGCCCGAAGCCCCTCGACGCCGCGTCCCGCGCTGGGCCCGTGGATCGGAGGTGAAGTGAGCATGCACGTCCTCGTGGTGCACAACCGCTACAACTCGGCGCAGCCGAGCGGGGAGAACAACGTCGTCGACCAGGAGGTGGAGCTGCTGCGCGCGGCCGGCCACCGGGTCGAGCTCTTCGAGCGCCGTAGTGACGACATCGGCGGCCGCTCCCTCCTCGGCAAGGTCGCGGTACCGCTCCTGGTGCCGTGGAACCCGGCGGTCCGCAAGGAGTTGGCCGCCAAACTGCGCACCGAACGGCCGGACGTGGTGCACGTCCACAACGTGTTCCCGCTCCTGTCGCCCGCGGTCCTCGCCGCCTGCGCCGACGCCGGAGTACCCGCCGTTGCCACACTGCACAACTACACCCAGGTCTGCCCGCCCGGCACACTCCAGCGGGACGGCCGGCCCTGCACCGAATGCGTCGGCTCGACACCGCTGCCCGCCGTCCGGCACGGCTGCTACCGCGACTCCAGCCTCGCGACCGTGCCGCTCGCGGTCAGCCTGTCGGTCAACCGGAAGCGCTGGTGGACCGGCGTGGAGCGCTTCCTGTGCATCTCCGCCGCTCAGCGCGACGTCCTGGTCAGCTCCGGCATGCCGGCCGAACGCCTCGCGGTGAAGCACAACTTCGTCCCCGAACCCGACATCCGCCGGGAGGGCGGGGGAGAGCAACTGCTCTACCTCGGCCGGCTCGCGGAGGCCAAGGGCGTACGGCTGCTCATGGCCGCGTGGGACGAGATCGCGGCCGGCGGCGGCGTGGGCGTACCGCTCGCGATCGCCGGCACCGGGCCGCTGGAGAAAGAGGTCACCGCCTGGGCGGCCGGCCGCGACGACGTGCGCTACGTCGGCCTGCTGGACCCGGCGGAGTGCCGCAAGGCCATCGCGCGGTCCGTCGCCGTGATCGCGCCCTCGACCTGGCTGGAGGCGTTCGGCCTGGTGGTCGTGGAGGCGATGGCGGCCGGGGTGCCGACCGTCGCCGCCGGTCACGGCGCCTTCGTCGAACTCGTCGAGGACGGCGTCACCGGACTGCTGCACCAGCCGGGCGACGCTGCCTCGCTGGCGTCCGGCATCCGCCGGATCGCGGCCGACCCGGACCGCAACCGGGCGATGGGCGAGGCCGCCCGGCACCGCTACGAGCAGGGATTCAGCCCGGCCGTCGGCCTGGAGCGCCTGCTGGAGGAGTACCGCACCGCGATCGCGGGTCGGTCAGCACCGGCTCACGGCGGGGACACCCGCGCGAGCAGGGGGGATGGGGACAGCAGATGACACGATGCCGACTCTGCGGCTCGGAAGCGATGGCGAGCGTCGTCGACCTCGGGGCGACGCCACCATGTGAGAGCTTTCTCGCCGCGGACCAACTGGACCAGCCGGAACCGGCGTACCCGCTTCATCTGCGGGTCTGCACCGACTGCTGGCTGGCGCAGATACCGCCGCTGATCACGCCGGAGGAGACGTTCAAGGAGTACGCGTACTTCTCCTCGTTCTCGACCTCCTGGGTGGAGCACGCGCGCACCTTCGTCGAGGGCGCGGTGGACCGCCTCGGCCTTGACTCCGACTCCTTCGTGGTCGAGGTCGCGAGCAACGACGGCTACCTGCTGAGGCACGTGGTGGACCGGGGGATCCGCTGCCTGGGCATCGAGCCCTCGGTGAACGTCGGCGCCGCGGCACGGGAGGCGGGTGTGCCCACGTTCACGGAGTTCCTGAGCCCCGACACCGGCTCGGCCGTCCGCGCCGAGCACGGCCCGGCGGACCTGGTCGTGGCCAACAACGTGTACGCGCACATCCCCGACGTGGTCGGGTTCACCCAGGGGCTGCGCGCCCTGGTCGCCGACGACGGCTGGGTCTCCATCGAGGTGCAGCACCTGCTGACCCTGATCGAGGACAACCAGTACGACACGATCTACCACGAGCACTTCCAGTACTACACGGTCGCCTCCGCGATCCGGGCCCTCGCCAGCGGCGGACTCACGCTCGTGGACGTCGAGTTGCTGCCCACGCACGGCGGCTCCATCCGGCTGTGGGCCCGGCCGGCCGAGGCGGCCGGCGAGCCGACGCAGCGGGTGACCGACGTACTGGCCCGGGAGAAGGCCGCCGGGTTGCAGGAGCTGTCCGGGTACGCCGAGTTCTCCGCCCGGGTGGCCAAGGTGCGCCGGGACCTGCTGCGGTTCCTCATCGACGCGGCCGAGCGCGGTGAGACGGTCGTCGGCTACGGCGCCCCGGGCAAGGGCAACACCCTGCTCAACCACTGCGGCATCCGCCCCGACCTGCTCGCGTACACGGTTGACCGCAACCCCTACAAGCACGGCAGGTTCACCCCGGGAACCCGCATCCCGATCCTGGAGCCCGAGCGGATAGCCGCCGACAAACCGGACTACGTCCTCGTCCTCCCGTGGAACCTGCGGGCCGAACTGGTCGAGCAACTGTCCTTCGTGCACGAGTGGGGCGGCCGACTGGTCTTCCCGATCCCGGAACTGAGCATTGTCGAGGTCGCGAAAGAGGTCACAGCATGAAGGTCGTCCTGTTCTGCGGCGGTTACGGGATGCGGATGCGCAACGGAACCTCCGACGACGTCCCCAAGCCGATGGCGATGGTCGGGCCGCGCCCCCTGATCTGGCATGTCATGCGCTACTACGCGCACTTCGGGCACAAGGACTTCATCCTGTGCCTCGGCTACGGGGCCCACCACATCAAGGACTTCTTCCTCAACTACGAGGAGACGGCGTCCAACGACTTCGTCCTGCGGGGCGGGCGGACCGAGTTGCTGTCCACCGACATCGCCGACTGGACGATCACGTTCGCGCAGACCGGCATCGAGTCACCGATCGGGGAGCGACTGCGCCGGGTGCGGCACCACCTCGACGGCGACGAGATGTTCCTCGCCAACTACGCCGACGTGCTCACCGACGCCCCGCTGCCGGAGATGATCGACCGGTTCGCCCGGCGAGACGCGGGGGCGTCGATGATGGTGGTGCCGCCGCAGTCGTCGTTCCACTGTGTGGAGCTGGGCGAGGACGGCCTGGTGGGAGGCATCACCGCGGTGAGCGAACTGCCGCTGTGGGAGAACGGCGGCTACTTCGTGCTCCGCCAGGAGGTCTTCGACCACATACCGGAGAACGGGGACCTGGTCGCCGACGGATGCGCCCAACTGGCCAAGCGCGGGCGGCTCGTGGCGCATCAGCACCGCGGCTTCTGGAAGCCGACCGACACCGTGAAGGAGCGGGCCGCGCTCGACGAGGCCTACGCCCGGGGCGACCGCCCGTGGGCCGTGTGGGAGCGGGACAGCGCCGGAGTCAGAGCGTGATCCGGCTCGGGGCCGGGCCCCTGGACCGGATCGTCGCGGTGGGCGCGCACTGCGACGACATCGCCATCGGCGCCGGCGGCACGCTGCTCACACTGTGCCTCGCGCGGCCGGGCATCCGTGTCGACGCGCTGGTGCTCTCCGGCGGCGGCAGCGAGCGGGAGCAGGAGGAACAGGCCGCGCTCACCGCCTTCTGCCCGGGCGCCGACCTGCGGCTGACCGTGCTCAAGCTGCCGGACGGCCGGATGCCCGCGCACTGGGAGGAGGCCAAGGCCGCGGTCGAGGAGCTGCGCGAGCGGACCGACCCGGATCTGCTCCTCGCCCCGCGCACCGATGACGCGCACCAGGACCACCGCGGCCTGGCACAGCTGCTGCCCACCGCGTTCCGTGACCACCTCGTGCTCGGCTACGAGATCGTCAAGTGGGACGGGGACCTCGGCCGGCCGGCGGCATACCAGCCGCTGTCACCCGAGATCGCCGAACGGAAGGTGCGACTGCTGCAGGAGCACTACCCCTCGCAGCGGCACCGGCCCTGGTACGACCGGGAGGCCTTCCTCGGCCTCGCCCGGATCCGCGGCATCGAATGCCACGCGCGCTACGCCGAGGCGTTCGCCGTCACCAAACTCACGCTCGATCTGGGGGACTGAACCTTGCGCGTACTACTGACCGGACACCAGGGCTATCTGGGCACCGTGATGGCCCCGGTCCTCAGGGCCGCCGGGCACGACGTCGTCGGCCTCGACGCCGGCCTGTTCGCCGACTGCGTCCTTGGCCCGCAGCCCGATGACCCGCAGGGGTATCGGGTGGACCTGCGCGACGTCACGGCCGACCACGTGGCCGGGGTGGACGCCGTGATCCACCTGGCCGCACTGTCCAACGACCCGCTCGGCTCGCTGGCGCCCGAGCTCACCTACGACATCAACCACCACGCGTCCGTACGGCTGGCCCGACTGGCCCGCGACGCCGGAGTACGGCGCTTCCTGTACGCGTCGACCTGCTCGGTCTACGGCGCCGCCGGTGGTGACGACCTGGTGACCGAGGACGCCCCGCTGCGGCCGGTGACGCCGTACGCGGAGTCGAAGGTGCGGGTCGAGGACGACCTGCACGCGCTGGCCGACGACGACTTCACCCCGGTGTTCATGCGCAACGCCACCGCCTTCGGCTACTCGCCCCGGCTGCGCGCCGACATCGTGCTGAACAACCTGGTGGGGCACGCGCTCCTGTCCGGCGAGGTCCTGGTGCTCTCCGACGGCACCCCCTGGCGCCCGCTGGTGCACGCCGCCGACATCGCGCGGGCCTTCACGGCCGCGCTGACCGCGCCGCGCGAGGCGGTGCACGACAGGGCGTTCAACATCGGCAGCGAGACCAACAACGTCACGGTCGCCGAGATCGCCGAGCAGGTCGCCGAGGCGGTGTCCGGTGCGAAGGTGGTGATCACGGGGGAGAACGGTGCCGATCCGCGGTCGTACCGGGTGGACTTCGCCCGGTTCCGCGCCGCGATTCCCGGCTTCGACTGCGAGTGGACGGTGAAGCAGGGCGCGCTCGAACTCGCCGACGCCTACCGCAAGTTCGACCTGACCCGGGAGGACTTCGAGCAGCGCTACACCCGGCTCGCCGTGCTGCGCGCGGCGTCCGAGGCCGGCACCGTCGACGACACCCTCAGGCGGCGCCGGTGACCGACGTGAGCGAGGAGATGTACGCGCTGGTGGAGCGGATGTACCCGCTCTGCCGCAGCATCACCGGCGACGGTGTGCGCGCCACCCTGGACATCGTCGGGGAGTACATCCCGCTGCAGGTGCACGAGGTGCCGACCGGGACGCAGGTCCTCGACTGGACGGTGCCGCAGGAATGGAACATCCGGGACGCGTACGTCGCCGACACCGCCGGCCGGCGGGTCGTCGACTTCGCCGCGTCCAGCCTGCACGTACTCGGCTACAGCGTGCCGGTGTCGGCGACCATGCCCCTCGCCGAGCTGCGCGGACACCTGCACACCCTGCCGGACCACCCGTCCTGGGTGCCGTACCGCACCAGCTACTACAAGCCGGACTGGGGGTTCTGCCTGGCCCAGGAGACCCTGGACGCGCTGCCGGACGGCGAGTACGAGGTGCACATCGACTCCACCCTTGCGGACGGCCACCTCACCTACGCCGAGTACGTGGTCCCCGGACAGGTCGCCGACGAGGTCATCGTCTCCTGCCACGTCTGCCACCCGTCGCTGGCCAACGACAACCTGGCCGGCATCGCGGTGGCGACCTACCTGGCCCGGGCCCTTGCGGAGCAGCCGACGTACTACACCTACCGGTTCCTGTTCGCACCCGGCACCATCGGGGCGATCACCTGGCTGGCCCGCAACGCGGAGCGGGTGGACCGCGTCAAGCACGGCCTCGTACTGGCCTGCGCCGGCGACTCGGGTCATCTGACGTACAAACAGAGCAGGCGCGGCGACGCGGAGATCGACCGGGTGCTGCGGCACGTGCTGACCGCATCCGAACGCCCGCACCACGTCACCGAGTTCACTCCGTACGGCTACGACGAGCGGCAGTTCTGCTCGCCCGGGTTCAACCTGGGCGTGGGCTCGCTCACCCGGACCCCGTACGCCGGCTACCCCGAGTACCACACCTCGGCGGACAACCTGGACTTCGTCTCCCCGGAGGCGATGGCGGACACCCTCGCAGTGTGCCGCGAGGCGTTCGCCGTCCTCGACCGCAACCGGCGGTACCTCAACCTCAGTCCCTACGGCGAACCGCAGCTGGGCCGGCGCGGGTTGTACGACGCGCTCGGCGGCCGCAGCGACACCAAGCAGGCCCAGATGGCCATGCTCTGGGTGCTCAACCTCTCCGACGGCGAGCACAGTCTGCTGGACATCACCGAGCGGTCCGGGCTCCCGTTCGACACCGTCGCCGCCGCGGCCGATGCGCTGCGCGGCGCCGACCTGGTCAAGGAATGACGCCCATGACCACCCAGGGGGAGAAGACGACAGCACCGGCCGGGTCCGCCAAGCGGGCCCTCGTCGGCCGGCTGTCCTGGGGGCTGGCCGACCAGGCGGCCTCCAGCATCAGCAACTTCGCGGTGGGCATCTACGTGGCCCGCTCGCTGGGGGTGACCGCGTTCGGCGTGTTCAGCCTGGCCTGGGTGACCTACGGCGTGGTGCTCAACGTCTCCCGCGGCCTTGCCACCGACCCGCTCGTGGTGCGCTTCAGCGGCGTGCCGGAGGCGTCCTGGCGCGGGGCGGTGGCCCGCTCGACGGGTACCGCACTCGGCGTCGGTGCGGCCCTCGGCGTGGTGTGCCTGGCGGCCGGGCTCGGCCTCGGCGGCCGCGTGGGGCCCGCGTTCGCCGCCCTCGGTGTCATGCTGCCGGGGCTGTTGCTCCAGGACGCCTGGCGGTTCTCGTTCTTCGCCGCCGGCGCCGGGCGGAAGGCCTTCCTCAACGACGTCGTGTGGGGCATCGCGCTCGTCCCGGCCATGGTGGTGGCGGCCCGGGTGGGCAGCGTGGCCGCCTTCGTGCTCGCCTGGGGCGCGTCCGCCACGGTGGCCGCCGGGTACGGCTACCTCCAGTCCGGCATCCGGCCGCACATGGCACAGGTCCGCGGGTGGCTTCGGGAGCAGCGCGATCTCGGCTACCGGTACCTGGTCGAGAACGTCAGTCTCAGTGGCGCGAGCCAGCTGCGGGCGTACGGGCTCGGTGTGATCGTCGGGGTGAGCGCGGTCGGCGCGGTGCGGGGCGCCGAGCTCCTGATGGGCCCGTTCCTCGCCGTGCTGATGGGTCTCTCGCTGGTCACCGTCCCGGAGGCGGCCCGGGTGCTGCGGCGGGCTCCGCACCAACTGGGCAGGTTCTGCCTCCTCCTCGGCGGGGGACAGGCCGCCGGAGCGCTGCTCTGGGGCTCGGCGCTGCTGCTGATGCCGAACCGGCTCGGCGAACTGGGGCTCGGCGACGTCTGGCACTCCTCCTCGCACCTCATCGTGCAGATCACCCTGAGCGTCGCGGGAGCGGGCCTCGGCACCGGTGCGGCGGCCGGACTGCGCGCGCTCGGCGCGGCCCGGCGCAGCCTGCGCTGCCAGCTGTTCGCCTCCGCCTGCTACGTCGGCGGCGGGCTCGGCGGGGCGGCCGTCGCCGGCACGGCCGGCTCGGCCTGGGGCGTCGCCGCCGCGACCCTCAGCGGCTCGGCCGTCTGGTGGCTGCAACTGCGGTCCGCCCTGCGCGAGCGCCACCGCAATCCCATCCCCGAAGTGAGGACCGCATGACCGACCGACCCAGGCTGAGCATCGGCCTGCCCGTGTACAACGGCGAGGAGTACCTGGCCGAGTCGTTCGACGCCCTGCTCGGCCAGACCTACGAGGACTTCGAACTGGTCGTCTCCGACAACGCCTCGACCGACGGGACCGAGGACATCTGCCGCAAGTACGCCGCGCAGGACTCCCGTATCCGGTACCACCGGCTGCCCCGTAACATCGGCGCCACGCCGAACCACAACCATGTGTTCGCCGAATCCCGCGGCGAGCTCTTCAAGTGGGCCTCGCACGACGACCTCTACGGCCGCGACCTGCTGCGGCGCTGCGTGGAGGCACTGGACGAGCGGCCGGACGTCATCCTCGCGCACACCGGCCAGGCGGTCATCGACGGCGACGGCCAGGTGACGGTCCCCTACGAGTACACGCTCGCCACCGACTCCCCGCACGCACCGGAGCGCTTCCGCAGTCTGCTCTTCGAGCCGGGCGGCGACGACTTCTACGGGGTGATGCGGGCCGACATGCTGCGCCGGGTGAAACCGATGGACAGCTACCACCACGCCGACCGCACGTTCGTCGCCGAGATCACCCTGCACGGGCCCTTCCACCAAGTGCCGGAGCTGCTCTACTTCCGCCGCGACCACCCCACCCGCGCCGAGCGGGCGAACCCGTCCAAGCGCTCCCGGTGCGTCAACCTGGACCCGCGCCGGGCCGGCCTGCTGCACCCGACGCCCCGGCTGCTCGCCGAGTACGTCTGGGGCTTCGCCTCGGCGATCCGGCGGGCACCCCTGTCCCCGGCCGACCGGCGCGCGTGCTACCGCCACCTGGCCGCCTGGATGACCAGCCGGGTCCGGCCGGGCGCCGGCGAGCGGGTCGAGGACCGCGCCCCGGTCGACCCGGCCCTGCTCACGGTCTCCGTCGACGCCCTCGTCGCCGGCCGTGAGGGGAGGCAGGCATGACGTCCGCGGACGGAACGCCGGTGCGCGTCGGGGTGTTCGGCCTGCTCGGCTCCGGCAACCTCGGCAACGACGGGTCGCTGGAGGCCGTCCTCGGGTACCTCCGCGCCGACCACCCGGAGGCGGTCGTGGACGCGCTGTGCGGCGGGCCCGAGGCCGTGACGACCCGGTTCGGGATCCCCGCCACACGGCTGCACTGGAACCGCGCCGAGTACCGGACCGCATCACGCGCGGGCGCGCTCGCGGCCAAGGGGCTCGGCAAACTCGTCGACGTCTTCCGCACCGCCGCCTGGGTGCGCCGCCACGACGTGGTGATCGTGCCGGGCATGGGTGTCCTGGAGGCCACCCTCCCGCTACGGCCGTGGGGCTTCCCGTACTCGCTGTTCCTGCTCTGCGCGAGCGGCCGGCTGCTGGGCACCCGGGTCGCACTGGTCAGCGTCGGCGCCGCCGAGATCCGCAACCGGCCCACCCGCGCCCTGGTCCGCTGGTCGGGCCGCCTGGCCGCCTACCGCTCCTACCGCGACGCCCAGTCCCGGGAAGCGATGCGGGCGATGGGCGTGGACACCGCGCGCGACGAGGTCTACCCGGACCTGGCGTTCGCCCTGCCGACACCGCCCGCTAACGCGCCCTCGGACGTGCCGGGCCCGGTCTGCGTCGGCGTCATGGACTTCCACGGCGGCAACGACGACCGCGCCCGGGCCGACGAGATCTACCAGCGCTACCTCGACGGGACGATCCGGTTCGTCCGCACGCTGGTCGAGGAGGGCAGGCCGGTCCGGCTCCTCACCGGCGACCAGTGCGACGCCTCGGTGGTCGCCGCGATCCTCGACGCGGTCGACTCACCACTGGTCACCGCGGCCGAACCGGCCTCACTGGCCGACCTGATGAAGGAGATGGCGGCCTCCGACACCGTGGTGGCGGTCCGGTACCACAACCTGATCTGCGCGCTGAAGACCGGAACGCCGGTGCTCGCACTCAGCTATGCGGCCAAGAGCGACGCGCTCATGGACCGGATGGGCCTCGGCGCCTACTGCCACCCGGCGCGCGAGGTCGACGCCGACCGGCTGCTGGAGCAGTTCCGGGCGCTGGAGAAGCGATCGGCCGAGCTGCGGCAGATCCTCACCGAGCGGAACCTGGCCGCCGCCCGGCAACTGGAGGACCAGTTCAGCTCGTTGACCACGGCCGTGTTCCCCGCGACCCACCACATCCACGCCCGGCAGGAGTCTCCATGAAAGCGACCGAAGTCCCGGAGATCACCGGCGCGTACCTCTTCGAGCCGACGCCGTACACCGACGAACGCGGCTTCTTCTGCCGCACCTTCGACGCCGACGTGATCCGCTCGGTGGGCCTCGACCCGCACGCCTTCGTCCAGGACAGCGTGTCCCGCTCGGTCCGGGGCGTGCTGCGCGGCCTGCACCTGCGCTCCGGCGCCGGCGAGGCCAAGCTGGTGCGCTGCTCGTACGGGCGGATCTTCGACGTCGTCGTGGATCTGCGGCCGGATTCTCCGACTTACCGCAATTGGGCCTCCTTTGAACTCACAGGAGAATCACAACCAACTCTTTACATTCCCGCGGGATGCGCGCACGGTTTTCAAGCACTGACCGACATCGCCGACACCTCGTACCGGATCGACCGCCCGCACGATCCGGCCGAGGACGTGACCATCGCCTTCGACGACCCCGAGCTCGCCATCCCCTGGCCGCTGCCGGTCGCCCTGATGTCCCAACGGGACCGAGAGGCGCCCAGCCTCGCCGAGGTCCTGAAGCACAGAGAAAGTTGAGGTCCCGTGGACACCGAAGTGCTTGACCTGCCCCTGTCGCGGACAGCCAACGAGCGGCTGCACGCCATGATCCCCGGGGGCGCGCACACCTACGCCAAGGGCGACGACCAGTACCCCGAGAACCTGGCCCCGGTCATCAGCCACGGCAGCGGTGCCCACGTGTGGGACGTCGACGGCAACCGCTACATCGAGTACGGCTCCGGCCTGCGGTCGGTCAGCCTCGGCCACGCCCACCCGCGCGTGATCGAGGCGGTGCGGCGCGAACTCGACCGCGGCAGCAACTTCGTCCGGCCGTCCATCGTGGAGGTCGAGGCCGCCGAACGCTTCCTGGCCACCGTGCCGACGGCCGAGATGGTGAAGTTCGCGAAGAACGGCTCCGACGCCACCTCCGCCGCGGTGCGCCTCGCCCGCGCCGCCACCGGCCGCTCACGGGTGGCCCTCTGCTCCGACCATCCGTTCTTCTCCGTCGACGACTGGTTCATCGGCACCACACCGATGTCCGCCGGCATTCCGTCGACGACCACCGAGCTCATCGCGTCCTTCCCCTACGGCGACCTGGCCGCCACGGAGGAGATACTCACCCGGTACCCGGACGAGATCGCCTGCCTGATCCTCGAACCCGCCACCCACACCGAGCCGCCGCCGGGTTACCTCGCCGGCCTGCGCGAACTGGCCGACCGGCACGGCTGCGTACTGATCTTCGACGAGATGATCACCGGCTTCCGCTGGTCCGAGGCGGGCGCCCAGGGCCTGTACGGCGTCGTCCCCGACCTCTCCACGTTCGGCAAGGCGCTGGGCAACGGGTTCGCCGTCTCCGCGCTGGCCGGGCGCCGCGACCTGATGGAGCGGGGCGGACTGCGTGACTCCGGCGACCGGGTGTTCCTGCTGTCCACCACGCACGGTGCGGAGACGCACTCCCTGGCAGCCGCGATGGCCGTGCAGACCACCTACATCGAGGAGGGCGTCACCGCGCGGCTGCACGCCCTCGGCGAGCGGCTGGCCGCCGGTGTCCGCGACGCCGCGGCCGCCATGGGCGTCGGTGACCACGTCGTCGTCCGGGGCCGGGCCAGCAACCTGGTCTTCGCCACCCTCGACGACAACGGGCAGCCGTCGCAGCAGTACCGCACCCTGTTCCTGCGCCGGCTCCTCGCGGGCGGGGTGCTCGCCCCGTCGTTCGTGGTGAGCAGCGCACTCGACGACGCGGACATAGACCGCACCGTCGATGTGGTGGCCGAGGCGTGTGCGGTGTACCGGAAGGCACTGGACGCCACCGACCCCACCCCCTGGCTGGCCGGGCGAGCGGTGAAGCCCGTGTTCCGCCGCCTGGCGTGACGTGACGTGACGTCAGTGGCGCTCCCGTCGGCCTGTGTCGGTCGTCCGGTCGACCATCTGGTCGGTCATCCGGTCGGCCGTCCGGTCGACCAGCCACGCGGTCGCCGGTATCACCGCCAGCGCGGTGCACCAGCCGCCGAGGGCGTCGGTCGGGTAGTGCGCGCCCAGGCCGACCTCCGCCCAGCCCATGGTGGCGCCGGCGACCAGCGCCGCGGCGAGCACGAGTGTCGTGCCGGCCGTCCTGCCGAGGCCGAGCCGACCGGTCGCGAGCAGCGCCGCCATGAGGGCGAGCGCGGTGAAGAAGGCAGTGTGCCCGCTCGGGTAGGACAGGTTGCCGGGGCCGTGGATGGTGCGTCCCACCAGGTGCTTGAGGAGCGTGGTCGTCCCCACGGTCAGGCCGGCGCCGGCCACGACGAGCACCGCTGCGCGGGGACGCCGCAACAGCAGGCAGCCGGCCACGCCGGCCACGATCAGCATCGCCGATCCCGCGGGTTCCCCCAGGAAGTCCAGGGCCAGAGCGACGTGCCGCCACGGCGGCCGCACACTGTCCGCCGTCGGCCGGATGATCCAGCTGTCCACCCGGCCGGGCTCGCTGTGGCCGGCGTACAGGACCCCGAGGACGACGACCACCAGCGTGGCGAGTGCTGCGATCAGCCCGAGGCCCGCGCGCAGCGACGGGGGCAGTAGCGTGCGTGCCGCGAACTGGCCCGGGCCGACTTCCAGGTCCGCTCCTGCCAGGCGATCCAACGCGAGCCCCCCGTCGTGTCCGCCCCACCCAGCCTCTGCTTGTCACCCTAACCGTTTGCGGGTGGTTCCTGACCTTGGTGGGGCGCCTTTGAGACGGGCTCCGCTTCTTGGCGACGGGTGCCGTCGGCGCAGTCATCGGCGGTAACGAGGGATCATCCCGGCCTCCCTGTGCCGGGCTCGTTCCCGTACGGCGATCGGGCGGCCGCCGTACGGTCGCCGCCTGCCGGTCGTGGATCGTGCGGGCTGCTCATCCACGCCATGGATGAGCCGGATACGCGATTCGGATCGCGTGGAGGATGGCGAGCGGGCCTCCCGAACGCCCATAGTCGTCCCTACCCGCACGCCGCTGTTCGGACCAGCCGCCTACGTGCGGTCGTCCGCGGCATGCTGCGCGCCACAGGCGCCCGAGAACGGTATGCCCGCTCCCTCACACCGTCCCCGGAGTCGCCATGCCTGGTTCCGTTCCCCTGCCCTCGCCCTCGCCGACCGCGATCGACGACGCCCCCCAGTCGCCCGTGGCCGTCTCGGGCCCCGCCCACGTGCTCCGTGTGACCCTGCTGATGGCGGGCAGTTGTCTGCCGATCCTGGGGGCAGTGCTGATAGCACCGGTGCTGCCGAAGATGCAGGACCACTTCGCGTCGGTGCCGGGAGCCAAGGCGTTGGTGCCCCTCGCCCTGACCGTTCCGGCCCTCTCGCTGGCGCTGCTGGCCCCGTTCGCCGGCGTGCTCGTGGACCGACTGGGCCGCAGACGCCTGCTGATAGCGGCGACCCTGTTGTACGCCGTGTTCGGCACCGCTCCGCTCTGGCTGGATTCGCTGGGAGCCATCATCGCCGGCCGCGCCCTGGTAGGGGTCACCGAAGCCGTGATCATGACATGCTGCACCACGCTGATCGGCGACTACTACAGCGGCGATCGGCGGGTGAAGTACCTCGCCCTGCAGACGATGTGCGCGTCCGCGTCGGCCACCGTCTTCTTCGTGGTCGGCGGCGCCGCCGGATCGGCGGGCTGGCGGGTGCCCTTCTGGATCTACGCCGTGAGTCTGGTGCTCGCCCCGCTGATGGCCGCTTCCCTGACCAACCCGGTGACAGGAGCGACGGTCGCCGGGACTCCGGTCGCCGAGGAGCGACGTCCCTTCCCCTGGCGGCGGATGGGCGGCATCTGCGCCCTCACCTTCTTCGGGGCGATCGTCTTCTACACCGTCCCGGTCGAGATGTCGTACCTGCTCGACGACCTCGGGGTGAAGAACTCCGGCGTGATCGGTCTGGCCAGTGCGGTCGGCAGCGCCGCCACCGTGGGCGGGGCGGTCACCTTCGCCCGCCTCAAGCGGTCTCCGGGCCCGATGCTGCCTGTCGTTCTCGGGCTCAGTGCGCTCGGTTTCGGGGTGATCTTCCTCGCGGGGAATGCTCCGCTGCTGGTCGTCGGTGCGGTCGTCAACTGCCTGGGTACCGGCATGCTGCTGCCCGCGCTGCTCACAAGCGCCATGTCCCGCCTGGCGTACGAGGACCGCGGCCGTGGCACGGGACTGTGGATGGCGGCCTTCTTCGGCGGTGAGTTCGTCTGCCCGCTCGTGCTGCTCGCCGGGGAGTCGGCGGTCGGCAGTCTCGCGGGTGCGGTGGGCGTGCTGGGGCTGGCTGCCGCGGCCGGCGCGGCAGGGCTGTGGGCGGTCGGCCGTCGGGTGGGCGCCGTCGTATCGGACGACTGCACCACCGCAACGGGGTGAACACACCGTGCCGTGGACGGTGTCCTGCTGGTCACCGACCGGTGCGGGGTGCGCGGGGCCGGGACGGCAGGACGCCCGGCCCCGCGCCCGGCCCCGCGCCCGGCTCCGCGCCTGGTGCGGCCGCGGCCGCGGGTTCCGCCAGGCCGTTGCCCGTCAGGGTCGCGCCCACCTCCGCAGCCTTGCGTCGCAGCCAGATGTGGGCCGCGTCCTGGGCGTGCACGGGATGCCACCACATCGCCTCCCGGACCGGTACCGCCTCGAACGGGCAGGGCAGGACGCGTACCCCGGCGACGAGAACCGCCCTGCGGGCCAGCCGCTCCTGGATCATCGCGACCCGGCGGGTGCCCTCGACCATGTGCGGCAGCAGTTGGAAGGTCTGTACCGAGACCTCCACCCGGGGGCTGATGCCGATCATGCTCAGCTGGCGGGCGACCGGGGCGTCGTAGGGGCGCTGATAGACGACCCAGGGCAGGCCGGCCAGCTGGTCGAGGGTGAGTGCGTCGCCCACCTCCGGGTGGTCGTCGGCGACCATGCACAGCCAGCGGTCCGTGTAGAGGTCGACGGCGGGGAAGCCGTCGATGACGCCATGCGGCATCAGCAGGCCGTCGACGGTACTCAGGAGCGTGGCGGTGTTCTCCTGGACGGAGGGTGCCGGGTGCTGGAACGTGAGCCGGATGCCGGGCGCCTCGTGGTGCAGGGTTCGGGCGAGCGCGGCACCGAAGACGGCCGTGCCGTAGTCCGACGCGAGCAGGGTGAATTCGCGGATTTCGGCGGCCGGATCGAAGTCGGCCTGGCTGGCGAAGACGCGCTCCAGCAGATCGCAGGCGGTGGCGCTGCGGTCGCGCAGGGCGACGCCGAGCGGGGTCAGTTCGTAGGTGTTGCCGGTACGGGCGAGCAATTCGTCGTCGAAATGGCGGCGCAGCCTGGACAGCGCCGCGCTCATCGCGGGCTGGCTCAGTCCGACGCGTTCGCCGGCCCGGGTGACGTTGCGCTCCTCCAGTAGCGCGCGCAGGGCGAGGACCAGATTGAGATCGAGTCGGGACAGGTTCACCGAGCACCATCCAACGCGAGGGAAAGCCATCCACACCATGGATGAGGCGCATCCACAGGATTGATTTCCATGATTGACGGATCGAGGTCAGAGTAGACCCATCCCAGCGGGAGGACATCTGATGGCAACACTCGTGCAACCTGCCGGCCCGTTCGCGCTCGGCACGTTCTCGCTTCCGGACGGACAGCCGTTCCCCGGCATCCTGGCGAAGGGCCGAGTACTCGATCTCAGCCGAGCCCTCGCCTGGGCACCGTCCGAGGTGCGGGCCGTGGTGGAGCGCTGGGAGGAATCCCTCCCCGTCCTGCACGTCCTGGCGGACGAGGACGCCCTCGACTGGCAGCCCCTGGAGAACCTCCGGGTGCACGCCCCGCTGCAGCCACGACAGATCTTCCAGTCGGGCGCCAACTACCGGCAGCACGTGATCGACCTGGAGGTCGCCCACCGTGCCCCCGACGACCCGCGCACGGTCGAGGAGGCGCGGGCGGAGATCGCCACCGTGATGGACCGGCGGGCCGCCGAGGACCTGCCGTACGTCTTCATCGGCCTGCCCGGCGCGATCACGGGCCCCTACGACGACGTCGAACTTCCGTCATGGGCCGAACAGCCGGACTGGGAGCTGGAGTTGGCGGCCGTCATCGGCAGGACGGCCCATCGGGTGTCCGCCGAGGAGGCCCTGGACCACGTTGCCGGCTACACGATCGCCAACGACCTCACCGACCGGGCCACCGTCTTCCGGCGGGACATGAAGGCGATCGGCACGGACTGGCTGCGCTGCAAGAACGCGCCCGGGTTCACCCCGCTCGGCCCGTGGCTCGTCCCGGCCGGGTCGGTCGCGGACCCGGGTGACCTGCGGGTCACCCTCAAGCTCAACGGCGAGACCATGCAGGACGAGTCCACCAAGGACATGCTCTTCGGCGTTGCGCGGTTGGTGTCGTACATCTCGCAGACGGCCCGGCTCCTGCCGGGTGACCTGGTGCTGACGGGCAGTCCGGCGGGCAACGGCATCCACTGGGGGAGGCTGCTGCGGGAGGGCGATGTCATGGAAGGGGCCATCACCGGTCTGGGCACGCAGCGCACCCGCTGTGTGGCGGAGGCGTCGGCATGATCCTGGACCGCCACGACCCCGAGGGCGCCGTCGCCGAGGCGGCCAAGGCGTACTCCAACTGGGGGCGTTGGGGCGCGGACGACGTGCTCGGCACCCTGAACTTCCTCGACGAGGCCAAGCGGCGCGAGGGGGCCGCACTGGTGCGCCGGGGCATCAGCTTCTCGCTGTCCCAGGCGTTCGACATGAACGGCCCGCAGCAGGGCTGGCGGCGGCGGACCAACCCGGTGCACACGATGCTGGACACCGGCACCGACGCGGCCCTCGGCAACCAGGGCTTCCCGCACGGCATCGGCGGCGCCGACGACGTGATCGCGATGCCGTTGCAGTGCTCGACCCAGTGGGACGGGCTCGGGCACATCTTCGACCACGGCAAGGCCTGGAACGGCCGGGACGCGGCCCGCACCGTCACCTCCGACGGCGACCTCGTCACCGGAATCGAGCACATGGCGCCGTACGTCGCCGGGCGCGGGGTGCTGCTCGACGTGGGCCGAGTGGTCGGTACCGGGGGAGAGCTGCCCGACGGTTTCGCCATCACCGAGGAGCACCTGACGGCGACCGCCGAGGCGCACGGCGTGGCGGTCGGGCGCGGCGACATCGTCGCCGTACGCACCGGTCGGCTCGCCCGTGCCCGCCGCGACGGCTGGGGCGACTACGCCGGCGGCGACTCGCCCGGTCTGTCCTTCACCGCCGCCGGCTGGCTGCACGGCACCGAGATCGCCGCGATCGCCACCGACACCTGGGGCTTCGAGGTGCGGCCCAACGAGTTCGAGAACGCCTTCCAGCCGCTGCACCAGGTCGCCATCCCGCACCTGGGCCTGCTCATCGGTGAGATGTGGGACCTCGACGCCCTCGCCGCCGACTGCGCCGCCGACGGCGTGTACGACTTCTGGCTCACCGCGGCGCCGCTGCCCATCACCGGGGCCGTCGGCTCACCCGTCAACCCGATCGCCGTCAAGTAGCTTACCCAGTGGGCCCGTTCGGCCGCCGGATGCGCCGCCCCCGGACAGCGGCGGCGCATCCGGCCCCCGCCCCCGTCCCTGCTCCTGGCCCGCGCGCCCAGCGCGCGAGCCGCATCCCGGCCGCCCGAAGCCGCGCGGCCCGACCCCGGGAGGTATCCCCGACATGGCTGACAGCCGCACTCTCCCCCAGCCGCCGACCGGTAGGACCCCCGTCGTCCTGGTCATCGGCGGGGGCGCCTCGGGCAACGCCGTCACCGTCCTGTTGCGCCGCGCCGGGATCGCCGTCGACCTGACCGAGGTCAGACCCGACTGGAACGCCACCACCGGTTCCGGTATCACCCTCCAGGGCAACGCCCTGCGGGTGCTGCGCGAACTGGGCGTATGGGAGCGGGTGCAGGCCTCCGGATACGCCTTCGGCTCGCTCGGCGTGACGGCCCCGGACGGCACCGTCCTGTTCGTCGCCGAGGACATCCAGACCGGCGGGAAGGACCTGCCCGCCACCGTCGGCATGCAGCGCCCCCAGTTGCAGCAGATCCTCATCGAAGCGGTCCGGGCCTCCGGTGCCGGCGTACGCCTGGGCACCACCGCCGAGGCGCTGGACCAGGACGCCGACGGTGTCTCGGTGCGCTTCAGCGACGGCACGACCGGCCGCTACGACCTGGTGATCGCTGCCGACGGCCTCAACTCGGCCACCCGGGCCGCGATCGGGATCACGGACAAGCCGGAGCCCACCGGCATGGCCATCTGGCGCATCGCCGCCCCGCGGCCCGCGAGCGTCACACGTACCGACCTGGCCTACGGCGGCCCCGCCTTCATCGCGGGCTACTGCCCCACCAGTGAGAACACGATCTACGCCTACCTCGTCGAGGCATGCCGCGACCGCGCCGCCATCGACCCGGCCGCCTACGCCGACGAGATGCGCCGCCTGGCGCAGGGCTACGGAGGCGCCTGGCCGGAGATCACCGAGCACATCACCGACCCGGAGAAGGTCAACTACACCTGGTTCGACCACCTGCTGGTCGAGGGCTCCTGGCATCGCGGCCGGGTCGTGCTCATCGGCGACGCCGCCCACTGCTGCCCGCCCACCATGGCCCAGGGCGCGGCGATGTCCCTGGAGGACGCCCTCGTGCTCGCCGAACTGCTCGGCGGCGGACGGGACTGGGACGACGAACTGCTCCAGACCTACCACGACCGCCGCATCCCACGGGTACGCACCGTCGTCGAGGCGTCCATGCAGATCGGCCGGTGGCAGCTGGACGGCGTGCGGGACGCCGACATGGCCGGGCTGGTCGGCCGCACCATGAACCTCCTCAAGGAGCTTCCGTGACCGCCACCGCGTCCTCCGCGCCGACGATCGACGTCCACGCCCATCTCCTGCTGCCGGAGGTCGAGGAGGCCGTCGCCGGTCACCCCGGCCTCGCCGAGGCCCGGGAGCTCGACGCCCGCCGCAACGGCCCGGCGGCCCTGGCCGTGAACGGTCCGATGCTCGGGGCACGCGCGCCCAGGCTGACGGAGGCCGCCGTACGCCTGGCGGCCATGGACACCCAGGGCGTGGACATCCAGTTGATCAGCCCGTCCCCGTCGCACTACCACTACTGGGCCGAGCCCCGGCTCGCGTCACAGATATGCCGGCTGGCCAACGAGGGCACTGCCGCACACTGCGCGAAGGCCCCCGACCGGCTGCACGGCCTCGGTCTGGTCCCCCTCCAACACCCCGCCCTCACCGTGAAGTTGCTCGACCACGCACTGGAACAGGGCCTCAAAGGCGTCGAGATCTCCTCGCACGCCCCCGGCCGCGAGCTGTCGGATCCCGCGTACGAGCCCTTCTGGTCCCGGGCCGAGGAGCGCGGCGCCCTTGTCTTCCTGCACCCGTTCGGCTGCACCCTCGACGAGCGCCTCGAGCGCTGGTACCTGTCCAACACCGTCGGCCAGCCCACCGAGAACGCCGTCGCCCTCTCCCACCTCATCTTCTCCGGTGTCCTGGACCGCCACCCGGAGCTGAAGCTGATCGCGGCACACGGCGGCGGCTATCTGCCCACCCACCTCGGCCGCTCCGACCACGCCTGGCGGGTCCGGCCGGACGCGCGGGACTGCGCACGGGAGCCGAGCAGCTACCTGAGGCAGCTGTACTTCGACTCCCTCGTCCACGACCCGGACGTACTGCGGGAGTTGCTGCGCGCCGCCGGACCGCAGCGGGTCCTGCTCGGCTCGGACTTCCCCTTCGACATGGGCACCGAGGACCCGCTGTCCGCACTGCGCGCGGCGGACCTGCCCGACGACGACTTCCACGCGGTGCGGGGCGGCAACGCGGCCTCCCTGCTCGACCTCGACTGAGAAGGAACCCCCATGAGCGACCGTCTGCTCACCCATCTGCGGCACGTCGACCTCGCCGTGCCCGACTACGACAAGCAGCTCGACTTCTACGCAGGTGTCTGGGGTCTGACCAAGGTCGCGGAGGACTCCGGGATCTCGTTCCTGGCCGCGGAGGGCTCGCCCGAGCAGTACGTCGTCCGGTTGCGCAAGGCCGACGAGAAGCGCCTCGACCTCGTCTCCTACGGGGCCGCGAGCGCCGAGGACGTCGACACCCTCGCCGGCCGACTCCTCGCCGGAGGCGTTCAGTTGATCTCCCAGCCGGGCAAGGCCGACACTCCCGGCGGCGGCTACGGCTTCCGTTTCTTCGACGTCGACGGCCGCACCGTCGAGGTCTCCGCCGACGTCGAGGTCCGCCGGCACCGCAGGATCGAGGAGAAGGAGTCGATCCCGGTCAAGCTGTCACACGTCGTCCTCAACTCACCGGACCTCGACAGGACCCGGGAGTGGTACGAGCGTCACCTCGGCTTCCGCCTGTCCGACACGCTCGGTCATCCGCACATCGGCGACGTCATGCACTTCATGCGGATCAGCAGCCAGCACCACTCCATGGCCATCGCGAAGGGCCCGCACACCTCCCTGCACCACGTCTCCTTCGAGATGCGGGGCATCGACGAGTACATGCGCGGCTCCGGCCGTGTCATCCGCGCCGGCTTCAAGAAGGTCTGGGGCCCGGGCCGGCACATGGCGGGCGACAACACCTTCACCTACTTCCTGGACCCGCACGGCAACACCGTCGAGTACACGACCGAACTGGAAGTCCTCGACGAGGACACCTGGCACCCCCACGTCTACGACTTCTCCCAGCCCGAGGTCACCGACCAGTGGGGCACCGCCAACCCCATGAACGAGCTGGTCACCAAGGAGTCCTTCAACGACGTGGACCACGGCTGCTTCGTCGCCCCGCCGGTCTGATCCCCGAACCCCGCGGACGCGGCAGCCCTGTCACGCCCTGGCTTCCCCCGTCCTCCCGTCGACAGGACCCCTTCCATGCGTTTCGCCACGTACGAACACCGCGATCGACGCCAGGTGGCCGTCGTCGAAGAGGACGGCACGCTCTACCCCCTGCCCGGCGCCGGCTCCCTGACCGGCCTGCTCGCCGACGGCAGCGGTCTGCCCGGACTGCTCGACGCGGGCTCCGCCACCCTCGACGTCCCGGCCGGCCCCCACGTCTCCGACGTACGGCTGCTGCCGCCGCTCCAGCCGCCCACCGTGCGGGACTTCGTCACCTTCGAGGAACACGTCGAGGGCGTACGACGGTCCGTGGACGGTGCCGCCGGGGTGCCGGGGCAGTGGTACGCGGCCCCGACCTTCTACTTCACCAACCCCTACGCCGTGTACGGCCCGCACGACGACATCCCCGTGCCGCCGGGGTCGAGTGTCCTCGACTTCGAGCTCGAAGTCGCGGCCGTGATCGGCAAGGAGGGCCGCGACCTCACCCCCGAACAGGCCCGCGACCACATCATCGGATACACCGTCCTCAACGACTGGTCCGCCCGCGACCTGCAGTCCGCCGAGATGAAGGTCGGCCTCGGCCCGTGCAAGGGCAAGGACACCGCCACCACCCTGGGCCCCTACCTGGTCACCGCCGACGAGCTGGACAAGTACCGCGACGCGGACGGCTTCCTGCGCCTCGCACTGACCGCGGAGATCAACGGCGAGGTGATCGGCAGGGACCTGCTGTCCAACATGAGCTGGACCTTCGAGGAGATGGTCGCCTACGCCTCACGCGGTACCTGGGTACGCCCGGGCGACGTCCTGGGCTCGGGCACCTGCGGCAACGGCGGCTGTCTGGCGGAACTGTGGGGGCTACGAGGCCGCCAGGACCCGGCGCCGCTGAAGCCCGGCGACACCGTCACCCTCTCCGTCGAGGGCATCGGCACCCTCTCCAACACCGTGGTACCCGGCCCCGATCCGGTGCCGGTGCCGGTCGCCCGGCGCCGCCCGCGGAGGCCGAGGAACTGACCCGCCAGGGTGCCCGGATCATCGCCACCGACGTGACGGAAGCCCCCGGTTGCCGCCGCCTCGCCGTCACCAGCACACAGGACTGGGCGCGACTCGCCGTCGCACCGCTTTCCCTGAGCCGCCCGGAACGACGCTTGAAACATCAAGCAAAGAGGGGGACACTTCTCATGCTTGATATTTCAAACTTGCCTCCGACGTCCCTAGGAGCTGTCGTGTCCGCAACCTCTCCCGCAGTCGCTGTCCGCCGTGGTCCGCTCGTCGTCGTAGGAGGCGTGCTCGGCGCGATCGTCGTCTCCTCCGTCGCGAACGCGTTGATCGCGCTCGTCGCCCATGCCGCCGGCGCGCCCGACGACTTCCAGCCGTTGAAGGCGTCCTCGTACGTCTTCCTGACGGCGGTCGGTGTCGTACTCGGCTCACTGGGCTGGGCCGTCATACGCAAGGCCGCGAAGGACCCCGAGGCTCTGGCGCGATGGCTGGTGCCGGCGGTCGTGGTCGTCTCCTTCGTACCGGACTTCCTGCTCTTCGGGGACGGCGGAGTCACAGGTGTCCTCGCTCTGCTCCTGATGCACGTGACCGTCGCGGTGATCGCCGTGTTCGCCTATCGCAGGGGCATGCCCCTGTCGTGACGGCAGAGGGTCCTCCGCCTCCGGGATTCCTCGGCGGCCTGACCTGCCGCCGCCCGCTCCACGTCCCGCGGGATCCGCTCGGGAGGGGCGGCCCCGCACCCGCAGGGGATCGGGGCATGGGCACGGTCGGCTGATCCGGACTCGGCAGGGCTCGACGTCCGAGCCGTCAGCGCCGCGTCGCTTCGGTTCCCACCGGGGCGTGTTCCGGGCTGAGAGCACGGGATCGGTCATTCCCGCTGCAATCGTCATCCGGCAGGACCCGCCCGATTCCCGACCGGCTTGACGCATTCCGATATGGGAATACGATGGCTGCCATGGCACGAGCAGCGACGACGTCGGACGCGTTCAACGCGATCGCCGAGCCGCAGCGTCGGGACATCCTGGCGCTGCTGCGGGCGGGTGAGCGGCCGGTGACCGACGTGGCCCGGGAGCTGGGGATGAGCCAGCCGGGGGCGTCCAAGCACCTGCGGGTACTCCGGGAGGTGGGGCTGGTGCGGGTCCGCGGGGCGGGCAAGCAGCGTCTCTACGGCCTGGACGCCCGCGGGCTGCGGCCGGTCCACGAGTGGGTCGGCGGATTCGAGCGGTTCTGGAACGAGAGTTTCGACCGCCTGGACACCTACGTGCAGGACCTCAAGCAGACACGGCAAGAGGACTGACCGATGACAGGGGCAGGGCAAGACACGCGGGCGGAGCCGGCGACGGCCGACCGGGAGATCGTGATCTCCCGGGTCATCGACGCCCCACGAGAGCTGGTGTTCGAGGCGTTCACCGAGGTCCGGCACCTGTCGCGGTGGTGGGGTCCGGAGGGGTTCACCACCACCACGCGGTCCTTCGAGTTCCGCGAGGGCGGGGAGTGGGTCTTCGTGCTGCACGGGCCGGACGGGACCGACTACTCCGAGTGGATCCGCTGGCTGCGGATCGCCCCGCCGGAGCGGATCGAGCTGCTGCACGGTGAGTTCCGCGACGACCCGAACGCCTTCGAGTCGGTCCTGACCTTCGCGCCCGACGGCGCGGCGACCCGGATCGTGATGCGCACGGTGTTCCCCACCAGGGAACTGCGCGACGAGGCGGTCGAGAAGTACCACGCGATCGAGGGCGGCCGGCAGACCCTGAGCGGCCTGGCGGCCTACGTCACCGACCTCGCGCGGAAGGGGGCGGAGGGCTGATGGCCGGGAAGGTGTTCTTCAGCGTGTCGATGTCGCTGGACGGCTTCATCGCGCCCGAGCCCGTGCCCGCCCAGGACGAGCTCTTCGCGCCCGACAGACAGGACGACCCGGACGTTCAGCGCTGGATGGCGCAGTGGACGGAGCTGCAGCAGTGGGTGTTCCCGCTGCGGTTCTTCCGGGAGAACCTGAAGCTGGGCGAGGGCGGCGAGGAGGGCCTCGACAACGACGTGGCGCGGGAGACGTTCTTGCGCACCGGCGCGAGCGTCATGGGCAAGCGCATGTTCGACCTCGGCGAGCTGTCATGGCCGGAGGAGGCGCCCTTCCACACCCCGGTCTTCGTCGTGACGCACACCAAGCGTGACCCGTGGGAGCGGCCCGGCGGCACCACGTTCCACTTCGTCGACGACGGCATCGAGCACGCCCTCGACCAGGCCCGCGAGGCCGCCGGCGACCGCGACGTCCGCATCGCCGGCGGCGGCGCGACGATCCTGGAGTACCTGAACGCCGGCCTGGTCGACGAGTTCTCGATCACGCTGTCACCCGTGCTGTTCGGCGCCGGCACCCGCCTGTTCGACGGTGTGGACGCGTCCAGGATCGCGCTGGAGCCGGTCCGTTCGGAGCCGTCGTCGCGGGTGACGCACCTGACCTACACCGTGCGCCCACGGTAGCCGCGCCACCGCGCCACCCCAGCGACCCGAGCACCCACGGCGCACACGCTTGAATCAGCAGGCCGCCACGGCCGACTGAGATGTCGCAGAGTAGTTCGAAGGGGACCAGCCCCAAGTGCCGCGCAGTGATCCGGTCGGAACGCTGGAGAGGTTCAGGCCTTCTCGGCGATGCTCCTGCCGAGATCGAGTTCGATGCCCTGGGGCTGCTGAAAGCCGCGTGTGAAGAGGCCGCGCACCCGATCCGCGCTCTCCGGACGGCCCGCCGTGCGCCGGAAGGCGACCAGAGCGGCTGCGTAGTCACTCGCCGGAATCGTGGTGGCCGCGTCGACGAACTCCTTCGTGCCGGAGATCGCGGCCTTGTCGAACCCGGCGATGCGGCGGGCGAAGGCGTCGACGAAATCGTCCAGCTCACCTTCGGGCAGAACGCGGTTCACATAGCCGTACTCGGCTGCGAGCCGGGCCGGGAAGTCGTCTCCTCCCAGCACGATCTCCATTGCGCGGCCCCGGCCCACCAACTCGGCCAGACGCCCCATGGGGTTGCCGCCGGGCACAGCGCCGATGCCCACCTCGGGCTGGCCCAGGATGGCGTCGGGGCCGGCGAAGCGGATGTCGGTGCTCAGCACGAACTCGCTGCCCGCACCTCGGACACGGCCGTTGATCGCCGAGATCGTGACGGCCGGGACCTTGCTCAGACGCAGCAGGTTGTCCGAGACGAGGGGGAGCCCGGTGGGGCCCAGCGGCATCGCGGCCGCGCGCTCTTTGTCCATCAGAAGGTCGAGGTGCGCCATGAAGAAGTCCGGGTTGGCGCTCTGGAAGACAACGACGGTCAGATCAGGGTCCTGCTCGATGCGGGTCACCAGATCGGCAAGCTGCTCGACGGTGTCCAGGTCGATGAGGTTGATCGGGGCATTCTCGAAGGTCACCTTCCAGTAGGACGGCGACACCACATGTACGTCAAACTGCGAGTGATTACTCATGTCATCCATTCAGATCTCGAAGATCCTTGCGCAGGATCTTTCCGGCCGGGGATTTGGGTATTGCCGCCAGGAATTCGACCGCTCTCACCTTCTTGTACGGTGCGACCTGCGCGGCGACGAACGTCATCACCTCATCGGCGGTCAGTGCCGGATCGGCGGTGACGACGAACGCTTTCGGGATCTCCTCGCCTTCGGCGTCGGGGGTGCCGGTGACCGCGGCGTCGGAGTTGGCGGGGTGCGTGATCAGGTGGGCTTCCAGTTCGGCTGGGGGGACTTGGTAGCCCTTGTATTTGATGAGATC
>NZ_JAGXJL010000469.1:0-236 GCF_019091475.1 Streptomyces sp. GbtcB6
CCTCCTGGAAGGAGGGCTTGAGCCTCGCCAACGTCGCCACGCTGGTGCCCCGCCGGATGCCCTCGTCGGCCGCGACCCCGGTCACGGACACGATCTGCTCGTCGAAGGCCCCGCCGTCCTGCGCGGCCGCCGCCCGCTCGTGCGACAGCGCCGCATACCCGTCGAGCCGCTCCCGCGTGAAGCCCTACTTCTGCGCGATCCGCTCCGCGGAGATGCCCTGGTTGAAGGAGAAGTCC
>NZ_JAGXJL010000470.1:0-236 GCF_019091475.1 Streptomyces sp. GbtcB6
CGGTGGAGCCGGGCGGCCATGTCGTCCGGGGGCAGGCGGCGGCGGCCGCCGTGGCCCGGCAGCAGCCACTCGAAGCGCAGCCGGCCGGCGGCCCGGGCCAGCGAGGCGGCCAGTTCGCGGACGGAGTACCAGGTGACGCTGTCGACCACCTCGATGTCCGCCGCCGTACGCGACCAGTAGAAGCTGTCGCCGCTGAAGCAGTACCGCCCGTCGGCCAGGTAGAGCACGCTGCCCCG
>NZ_JAGXJL010000471.1:0-236 GCF_019091475.1 Streptomyces sp. GbtcB6
GGACCGTGGACGAGCAGTACCATCCCAGCTCAAGTGCTCTTCGTTGATCTCCGGCTGCCGCCTGGGGCGAGGACCTGTTGGTCTCGCCGGGCACGAAGCACCCAGAGTGGAGGCCCCCCTTTGTCAGCCGGCGCATGGCCAGAGCTGTTGGTCCATTCCGAGCGGTGCACCGCGCTCTTCACCGAGTTGCCGCCCTTGGAGCACTTGGTTCTCAGATCGGTGCACCAGAGTCCGTA
>NZ_JAGXJL010000472.1:0-236 GCF_019091475.1 Streptomyces sp. GbtcB6
GGCGGTGACCATGGCGCTGATGTCGCCGCCGGTGAGGGCCTTGCGGTCGGTCGCGCCCATGCCGATCGCGGCCACCGGGACCAGGCTGATCACCGTGGAGATCGCGAGGGTGGCGAGGACCGTGCGGGCGTCGTTGCGGCGCGGGGTCTCCAGTTCCTCGCAGAGGTAGACCGCCGTCGAGAAGCCCTGGGTGACGAAGTGGGCGATGGCCAGGCCGGAGACGACGAGCATGGCGG
>NZ_JAGXJL010000473.1:0-236 GCF_019091475.1 Streptomyces sp. GbtcB6
TCAAGTTACACTTATACCCGATCTACTAAAATTGAAATCCATTTTTTTCGAGTTTCGGGCCGAGTGAGTTTGCCGGGTGGGTGGGTTTTCGGGTGTAAACGGTAAATGTGCACCCTCTCTCTTACTTTTTGTTTTCGATTCCCAAATTTGAGGTGAATTATATATTTTGACTAGGGATGTACATAAGTTTTTGTAAACCGCCCAAACCGAATACCCGCCCAAACCAAACAGACATA
>NZ_JAGXJL010000474.1:0-236 GCF_019091475.1 Streptomyces sp. GbtcB6
TGTTGGCCGCCGCCGGCATCACCTTCTTCGGGCACCAGGGCCTGTGGCAGGAGAGCATGGACACCCTGGCGCTGACCCTGACGGCGGGACTGGTGGCCCTGCTGATCGGCATCCCGCTCGGTGTGTGGGCGGGGCTCCCCGACCGGTTCAACCGGATCATGACGCCCTTCCTGGACTTCATGCAGACCATGCCGACCTTCGTCTACCTCGCCCCGCTCACCCTCATCTTCCTCAAC
>NZ_JAGXJL010000475.1:0-236 GCF_019091475.1 Streptomyces sp. GbtcB6
ATTCGTGCACGCTCATGGCGCGCCGGGTTGGCGAGGTGTATTCGGCACTGGCCGGGGACGGGGTGTATCCGGATTCCGATGACGTCGCCTTGACCGAGATGCTCGACGAAGAAGCGGAATACCGGAACTCGGTCGAATGCACCGAGGACCGACGGTATCCCCCCGGCCGATTCTCGGACCGGCCGGAATTGGCAGAGGCCCCCCGCATTTCCGGCGGCGCCGGCTTCCGCGAAGAA
>NZ_JAGXJL010000476.1:0-236 GCF_019091475.1 Streptomyces sp. GbtcB6
CACCTCGCGGTGGACCTCGGCGCTCCAGGGCGCGCCGGCGCGGTTCAGCCCGGCGGCGATCAGCCACCCCGCCGACCCGGCGGCGGTCAGCAGGCGCCTCCGCTCCGGGTGTTCGGCCCGGACGTGCCTGCGCTGCTGCTCGGCGTAGAGCGCGAGGAGCTCGTCGCGCGTCCGGCGGGCGGCGCCCTGTGGCTCCGACAGCGGTGACGGCGCGCCCTGTTCGGCCGCCCGCTGCG
>NZ_JAGXJL010000477.1:0-236 GCF_019091475.1 Streptomyces sp. GbtcB6
AACTAGGACCGGGACATAGTACCAGACCCAGACCCGAACTTGAACCTAGGACCTATCTCGTGACCAGGCACAAGAAATGGCACTTGACTGGGACCCGAGATTGGGATTCGGATCTGGACCCAAGGCTTGGACAAAACCCGTAGTCGGTGTCTTGATTTGGGACCCAGCCCTAGACCCGAACCCTGAAAGGACCCAAAACCACACCCGAACCTGAACCACGTCGCCAACCCAATAGT
>NZ_JAGXJL010000478.1:0-235 GCF_019091475.1 Streptomyces sp. GbtcB6
GAGGGTGGGTGCTCGCCGCCCGGGCGTCGACAGAGGGGTGTGCGTGTCGCTGTCGGCGTGGGTGCGGCCGGGGAAGTCGGGAAGCAGCGGCGGAAGCTGTGCCGGAACGGGCAGCGGTTCCCGGTCCCGGGCGGCCGCGGGGGGGGGCTCGGCCGGCTTCGGCTCGTCGGGCACCGGGGGTTCCTCGGCGGCCGGTATGGAGAGGGCCGGATCGTTCTCCAGGGCCTGCCGGTAG
>NZ_JAGXJL010000051.1:0-57155 GCF_019091475.1 Streptomyces sp. GbtcB6
GGTGGCGCAGCTCGAGCAGGCCCGTGCGGTCGCCGAGACCGTGTCGGCCCAGAACCTCTACAACCTCGCCGACCGCACCTCCGAAGACGTCCTCGACCACTGCGAGGCCGAGCACCTCGCGTTCATACCCTGGTTTCCCATCGCGACCGGCACGCTGGCGGAATCAAACGGTCCGCTGGCGAGGATCAGCAAGGATCACGGCGCGACGCCGTCCCAGCTCGCACTCGCCTGGCTGCTGCGCCGCTCCCCGGTGATCCTGCCCATTCCGGGAACGTCGTCGGTGGCCCACCTCGACGAGAACGTCGAGGCGGCGTCGGTGCGGCTTTCCGGCGAGGAGTTCGCGGCGCTGACGAGGGCCGTCTGAGGCAGCCGCGTTCCGTCCACCGCAGGGCCTGCTCAGAAGCGGCGACCGTCGGCGGACCCCGGTTGCGAGGGCGGCACCAGGGCCAGGAGCGCGGACAGCGCGCCGTCGGTGACCGGGGACGGTGGTGCCGACTCGGGCGGCAACCCCCGGAAGGCGCTCGGGGACATCCCGTAGACGGCGCGGAACCGGCGCGAGAAATGGTAGGCGTCGGGGAAGCCGCACCGCACCGCTATGGCGCGGAGCGAGAGGCTGCTGAGCCACAGCAGCGGCTCGGCCCTCGCCAGGCGGAGCCGTTCGAGCCCCGCGACGGGGCTGACGCCGAGGTGCCGTCGGCAGATCCGGGACAGCGTGCTCTCCGAGACCCCGGCCGCCCGCGCCAGCCGATCGAGGGGGAGCGGCCGGGCGACGCCGTCCGACCAGTGGGAGCGGACCGCGGCCGCCATGGCGACCAGGGGTTCCGGGAGCGACACCGTGCCGGTCGCCGGGCCGGTGTCGTGCACGAAGGTGAAGAGCAGCAGCCGCAGGGTCTCCTCGGCGTGCCGTTCCCAGTCCGGCGGGCGGGTCGCGCCGAGTGCCAGGAGGTACTGGCAGAGCGCGGCCATCGGGTCGCCGCGCCCCGTCAGGTCCCGGACGACCGGCCAGCCGGTGTCGTCGAGGGGCTCCGCGCCCCCTGGTCCGGCGGGCAGCCGGAAGTGCGTGTAGGCGTGCCGGGTGGGCCGGCGGGTGTCCCAGTGGAACGTGTCCCGCATACCCGGGCGCACGAGCAGCAGCGCGCTGGGCGTCAGGGGCACGGTCAGGTCGCCGCAGACCCAGCGGGCGCTGCCGTGCAGCAGCCAGACGAACTCGTACGACCCCGCGTCCCTGGGGCCGAAGACCGACCCGGGCGGGTAGTCGGCGACCGCGGGACCGAGCCGGGCCAGGAGCGTGGGGGTCGGGGGCGGGAGGCGTTCCGTCACGGCCTCACCTGTCGCAGCCCCCGGACCGGTCGCGCCGCACCCGGGGCCGGCGGATGTCGGCGGTGCCCTTGTAGGCGTACGGGTCACGGCCCGCGACCAGCACGATGTCCCGGAAGTCGGCCTGGGCCATGGGTAGTTCGGCCTCGGGGGCGGCCCAGGGGAGGAGGGACGCGGCGCTCATGTAGTGGTTGACCAGGGCCCGGCGGAAGCCCTGACGGCCGGTGTTGGGCAGCGACCTGTGCAGGAGATAGCCGTTGAAGAGCAGCACCGATCCGGCGGCGATCTCGACCGGAACGGCGTGCGCCTCGTCGTACGGGAAGTCGTAGGACTCGACCGTGCAGTCGTAACGGGCGTCGTCGTGCCGCCGGTTGGGGTAGATCACGCCGGGGCGGTGCGAGCCCGGCAGGACCCACAGGCAGCCGTTGCCGACGGTCGCGTCGTCGAGGGCGAGCCAGGCGGCGGTCAGCGAACGGTCCCGGGTGGGGATGAACATCTCGTCCTGGTGCCATGCCTGGCCCGGCCTGCCCTCGGACTTGACGAACAGCATCGACTGCATCGCCTTGACGTCGGGACCGATCACCTCGGTCACCGGGCCGACGACGGCGGGATGGCGCATGGTTGTGAGCATGAGCGCCGACAGCTTGTGCGGATAGTGCACGCACAGGAATCGCCGGACGGTGTCGTCGTCGCTCTCGCCCGCGACCGGCGGCGGCGCCCCTTCGACGGCGCCTCGCTCGCCGCGGCAGATCCGCACGGTCTCCGCACGCAACTCCGCCACCTCGGCCGGCGCCAGGGCGTCCGGCAGCACGGCGTATCCGTCCCGGTGGAAGCGGGTCGCGAGGTCGTCGGTCAGGTCGGTCATCGGGTTCCCCTTCGCGCCGGGATGCCGCAACACCGGAATGCGGTCGTGTTCCCGATGGTCCTGAACAACGCGTCCCCGTGCCATGGCCGGCCGGTGCACCCGGATGGCGAATCCGGTCACTCCGCAAGATCAGATCATGTGTCAGAAACAAGGCGGACAAGGGCTGTTCACGTCTCTTGACGCTTTTCGCCGCATCCGAGTAGCGTCATTCGGCACTTGCTAATACGTATTAACTGGGAGTGCTCATGGCCCCTCCCGAACGACGTAGACGCTCCACCCAACGGGACATCGCCCGGCGCGCCGGCGTCTCCCAGGCGACGGTGTCGCTGGTGATCAGCGGAGGCGCGGCGAGTGCGCAGATCGCGGAACCGACCCGGCGGGCCGTGCTGGCGGCGGCCGAGGAACTCGGGTACGCGGCCAATGTCGCCGCACGCAGTCTGAAAGGCGGCCGGAACCGGCTGCTCGGGCTCTACACCTTCGAGTCGGTGTTCCCGACCGACCAGCGGGACTTCTACTACCCGTTCCTGCTCGGCGTGGAGGAGGAGACGGCACGGCAGGGCTACGACCTGCTGCTGTTCTGTTCCGACGGGAGCGCGTCCGGCACGGAGAGGGCCGAGCGGTCCATCTACGCCGGCGGTACCAACCGGCTGAAGATCGCGGACGGTTGCGTCCTGCTCGGCAGGAACGTCCGCCGCGAGGAGCTGTCGGCGCTGGTCCGGGAGGACTTCCCGTTCGTCTTCGTCGGACGTCGTGAGGTGGACGACGGTGAACTCTCCTACGTGGCGGCCGACTACGTCTCGGCGACCGCGGGACTCGTCGCGGAGCTGGCGCGACACGGCCACCGGCGGATCCTGTACTTGCGGGCCCCGGAGGACAGCGAGCCCACCAGAGACCGCGAGGAGGGATACCGGCGCGGGCTGGCCGAGGCCGGCCTCGGCGCGGACGAGGCGCTGATCCGGAGCCTGGCCGATCCGGCCGACCTGACGGTCGAGCGGCTGGAGGGGTGGATCGACGGACTCGGGATCACCGCGCTGCTGGTCGAGCCGACCGAGGACGACCGGCTCACCGGGGCGCTCGCGACGATGACCGGCACGGAACGGGTCCGGTTCCCGCAGGACTGCTCGCTGGCCCTGCTGGGCGATCCGCCGTCCTGGACACCGGAGTCCCGGAACTGGACACGGTTCTCGCTGCCGCGCGCCCAGATGGCCGGGGAGGCCGTACGGGTGCTGATCGAACTGCTCGACGAGGAGGCCCCCGCGCCGCGCCGGCTGACGGTGCCCTGCGCCTTCGTACCGGGCGACTCGGTCGGCCCGGTCCCTGCCGGCGGCGGGAGGCCGAGGGCATGATCCGGATGATCGTGCACCGGCTGCTCATCGGGGTCTTCGTGATGTGGGGCGCCGCCTCGCTGATCTTCCTCGTCGTCCGGGCCGCGCCCGGCGACCCCGCGACGGTACTGCTCGGCCCTGACGCCACCCGCAGCCAGATCGCCCAACTGCACGCCTCGCTCGGCCTCGACCGGCCGCTCGGCGCGCAGTACCTCAGCTACCTCGGCGACGTCTGCCGGCTCGACTTCGGCGAGTCGCACTGGCTCGGCAGGCCCGCCATGAGCGCGGTCCTCGACCGGCTGCCCGCCACCATCGACCTCACCGTGACGGCCACGGTGATCGCGGTGATCGTGGGGCTGACCCTCGGCATGCTGGCCGGCGCACGGCCGGGCGGACTGCTGGACCGGGTGGTCTCGGCCTGCACGATCGCCCTCCAGTCGTTCCCCACGTTCTGGATCGGCATCATGCTGGTCCTGGTCTTCGCCCTGACCCTGCGCCTGCTGCCCAGCTCCGGGGTCGGCACGCCCCAGCACCTGGTACTGCCGGCCGTCACCCTCTCGTTCCCGTTCGTCGCGATCATCGCCCGGCTGACCCGGACCAGCCTCGCCGAGACCATGCGCGAGAGCTACATCCAGACCGCCCGCTCCAAGGGCCTGACCGAACGCCAGGTGCTGTTCGGGCACGCCCTGCGCAACTCGCTGATCCCCGTGGTGACCGTGGTCGGCGTCCAGGTCGGGGCGCTGGTCGGCGGCGCCGTGATCGTCGAGAACGTGTTCGCCTGGCCCGGCCTCGGATCGCTCGTGGTGGAGGCGGTGGCCAACCGCGACTACACGGTCGTACAGGGCGCCACCCTGCTGATCGCCGGCATCGTCGTCGTACTCAACCTGATGGCCGATCTGCTCATCGCCCAGCTGGATCCGCGGATCCGGACGGGAGCCGTCTGATGGCCGGCGACACCGTGGCCGTCGAGAAGTCGGCGACGACTCCGCGGCGGACCCGGCGCCCGTTCCTCTCCCGGGTCCCCGCCCTGGTCGTCGGCTGCTATCTGCTGGTGGCCGTCGTCGGACCCATGGTGATCCACTACGACCCGGTGCACACCTCCCTGGAGGACCGGCTGCTCGCACCCGGCTCCAAGGTGGCCGGCGGCGGCACGGCCTGGCTCGGCACGGACGGACTCGGCCGCGACCTGCTCGCCCAGATCGTCTACGGAGCCCGCACGGCGGTGCTCATCGGCGTGTCCACGGTCGCGCTGTCCTGCCTCGTCGGGGTCCTTCTCGGCGCCGTCGCCGGCTACTTCCGGGGCGCCGCCGACGCCGTCCTCGCCCGGATCTTCGACGTCCTGCTGGCGTTTCCCGCGATCCTGCTGGCCATCGTGATCGCGGGCGCCTTCGAGCGAAGCGTCCTGCTGGTCGTCGTCGCGCTCTCGGCCACCGGCTGGATCACCTTCGCCCGCGTCACCCGCGGCATCGCGCTCTCCGTCAGGGAACGGCCCTGGGTCGACGCCGCCCGGGTGCTGGGAGTGCCCGGCCGGACCGTCCTCGCCCGGCACGTGCTCCCGTTCACCGCCGGACCGGTCGTCGCCCTCGCCACGCTCGAATTCGCGCTGGTGGTACTGGCGGAGGCGGGACTCAGCTTCCTCGGCATCGGGCTGCCCCCGTCGACCGTGTCCTGGGGGCAGACCATCGCGAACGGCAAGGAGTACCTCGAAACGCAATGGTGGATCTCCACCCTGCCGGGCATCGCCCTGTCCCTCCTGATCGTGAACGTGGGCATCCTCGGCGACCAGCTCACCGCCCGCTACGGGCGTGGCCGCACCGACTGAACCGGCCAGGTACAGCGCCTCACCCACCGGCTGACTCCGACCGACCCTCGATCGAGAGGAGCACCATCATGACCAGCACGCGTGAGCACGGGCGGAGCCGGCTGATCCGGCTCGCCACCACCGCCACGGCGGGCGCGGCGCTCCTCGCCGCCTGCACGACGACCGGCGGTGACGACGGCGGAGGCGGTTCCGCCGCCTCGGGCGACGTGACGGTCGCCGGCACCTACCCGATCGAGAGCCTGGACCCGCACGGGGCCCAGGGCGCCTCCACGGGAACCCAGCTGGCCGCACAGGAGATCTTCAGCAGACTCGTGAAGCCCGCCGCGGACGGCACCCTCGAAGGCGACCTCGCCACCTCCTGGAAGGCCAACAAGGACGTCACGGCCTGGACGTTCACGCTGCGCTCCGGTGTCACGTTCTCCGACGGCTCGGCCCTCGACGCCGACGACGTGATCGCCTCCTTCCAGCGCATGACCGGCCTGAACGGCCCCAACGCGGGCAACTTCCCGGGCGACACGATGACCAAGGTCTCCGCCACCGAGGTGGTCCTGCACAGCCCGGCGCCCGACGCGTCCGTCCCCGGCAAGCTCGGCACCTTCTACGTCCTCCCGTCGGGCGTCGGCAAGGACGACACCGCCTTCTTCAACCACCCCGTGGGCTCGGGCCCGTTCACCGTCGACGCGTTCACCCCGAGCGAGTCGCTGGTCCTGGTGCCCAACAAGAAGTACCGGGGTGCGAAGCCCGGACTGAACCGCGTCACCGTACGGAACATCCCCGAGCTCGCGTCCCGCATGACCGCACTGCGCACCGGTGAGGTGGACGTCGTCTGGGGCATCCCGGACGACCAACTGGCCTCTCTGAAGAGCCAGAAGGACCTGACGGTGAAGACCGTGCCGAGCAGCGCCGAGTTCACCATGTGGTTCAACTCCTCGATCCCCGCCCTCAAGGACGCGAAGGTGCGCAGGGCGATCTGGCAGGCGGTCGACTTCAGGACCATCATCGGCAAGCTCTATCCCGATACAGGCAAGGCGGCCGACGCGCCCGTGACCGGCGTCGTCCTCGGCCACGCGGCACAGCCGGCCGTGGCCTACGACCCCGCGGCCGCCAAGGCGGCCCTCACCGCCGCGGGCTTCGACTTCTCGAAGAAGCTCCGCCTCCAGTTCGCCAACGACGAGTTCAAGCCCTTCGTCCAGGCTGTCGTCTCCGACCTGCAGAAGGTCGGCGTGCAGGTGGAGCCGCTGGAGAAGGAGCAGGCCGTCTTCACGGAGGACCTGCTCGCACTCAAGTGGGACATCAACTTCCAGCAGCTGGCCACCCCCAGCTACGACGCCGCCAGCAACCTCGGCCGCCTCTACACCTGCGCGGCCAAGCGGATGGGCTACTGCAACAAGCAGTTGGACGGCCTGCTCGCGGCGGCCGGAGCCACGGCCGACAAGCAGAAGCGCACCGACCTCTACGCCCGGGCCAGCCGCATCATCTGGCAGGACGCGGTCGGGATGTACCCGATGTCGGTGAGCATCGCCTACGCCTGGAACAGCGACCTGAAGGGATTCGTCCCCGACGCCAGCGGACTGCCGGACTTCGCCACCGTACGGACGGGGGGCTCATGACCCCCGCCGGAGCCGGAACCGCGCGCGAGAACGGGACCGGGAAGACGACGCCCGCGACCGACGGGCCGATCCTGCGGATCGACGACCTGGTGGTGGAACTGCCGGGCCCGCACGGCACCCGGACCCGCGTGGTGGACGGCGTGTCCTTCGACGTGCCACGGGCCACCACCGTGGGCCTGATCGGCGAGTCGGGCAGCGGAAAGACCATCACCGCGCAGGCGATCCTGGGCCTGCCGCCCGAGGGCGCCACCCTGTCCGGCCGGCTGCTGTGGCACGGCGAGGACCTGCTCGCCGCCGACCCGGCCCGGCGCCGCGCGGTACGCGGCCGCGAGATCGCGATGATCTTCCAGGACCCCCTTGCGGCCCTGAACCCGACCCAGCGGATCGCCCGTCAGATCGGCGAGGTGCCACGCCGCGACCGGCTGCCGCGAGGAGAGGTGAACCGCAGGGTCGTCGAACTCCTCGACCGGGTCGGGGTACCGGAACCGGAAAGGCGGATGCGCGCCTACCCGCACGAACTCTCCGGAGGCCTCCGCCAACGCGCCATGATCGCGATGGCGCTGGCCGGCAACCCCGCGCTGCTGCTCGCCGACGAGCCCACCACGGCACTCGACGTCACCGTGCAGTCCCGGATCCTGCGGCTGCTGGCCGACATCCAGGCGGCGGACGGCCTCGCGATGCTCCTGGTCAGCCATGACCTGCGGGTCGTGTCGCACGTCGGCGAACGGGTCGTGGTGATGTACGCCGGACGGGTCTGCGAACGCGGGCCCGCCCGTGACGTACTGCGCAGGCCCGCCCATCCGTACACCGCCGCCCTGGTGCGCAGCGTGCCCGCCGTCAGAACCCGTACCGCACTGGCCGACCCGCTGCCCGGGGCCCCGGCGACACCGGCGAACCGGCCGGCCGGCTGCGCCTTCCACCCGCGCTGCCCGATGGCCCGCGCCCGGTGCCGCGCCGAGCTGCCGAAGGTGCGGGAGGTGGCGCCGGACCGCTGGAGCGCCTGCCACTTCGCAGAGGAGGTGACGGGATCGTGAGCGCGAGTGAGCGGGCCCTCCTCGATGTGCGTGATCTGCGCGTCAGTTACGGCGGACGGCGAGGCGGTCAGGCCGCCGTGGACGGAGTGAGCCTGTCGGTGGCACCCGAGGAGACACTCGGGCTGGTCGGCGAGTCGGGCTCCGGCAAGACGACCGTGGCCCGGTGCGTGGCCGGACTGCTGCGGCCCGGCGCCGGGACCGTCACCTTCGAGGGACGGCCGCTCGGCCGCGCCGGGCGCCGCCCGCCCGAACTGCAGCGTGCGGTGCAGATGGTGTTCCAGGACCCGCGGTCGTCGCTGAACCCGCGGATGACGGTCGCCTCGGTCATCGCCGAGGTCTGGCGCACCCACCCGGTCACCGCACCGGAGGGCGACCGCACCGGGGCCCTGCACCGGCTCCTCGCCGACATGGGGCTCGACCCCGAGGTGGCGTCCCGGCGCGCGGGGGACCTGTCGGGCGGTCAGTGCCAGCGGGTCAGCATCGCCAGGGCGCTGGCGGTACGGCCCCGGCTGCTGGTCTGCGACGAGGCGGTGTCGGCGCTCGACGTGTCGGTCCAGGCCCAGATCCTGCGGCTGCTGGTCGATCTGCGCGGCCGGCACCGGCTCGCGATGCTGTTCATCTCCCACGACCTGGGGGTGGTGCACCAGATCGCCGACCGGGTGGCGGTGATGCGCCGGGGCGTGATCGTGGAGGAGGGCCGGACCGGCGAGGTGCTGACCGCACCGCGGCACGCGTACACCCGCGCGCTGCTGGACGCGGCCCTGGACCTCGACGACTCGGTGCCGGGGGACGGCACCACCGACGGCAGGGCGGCCGTATGAGCGGGAGCGGGGCCACCGCGGGGCGTGCCACCGGGACTCCCGCGCCGACCGGCTGGAACACCTGGGACGTCCGCACGCACACCGGTATGAACCGGCTGCCGTCGGGACCGCGGGTGCGGTTCGGCGTACTCGGCCCCGAAGGCCCGGTGCTCGACGGGTTCACCTGGCGCGACGGCCTCGAACGGCTCGGGCCGCACACCGTGGACGGCAGCTACGCCGAAGTGACGGTACGGGCGGCGGGGCACCGGCTGCGGCTGGAGTTCGCGGGCGGACCCGGCGACATCCTGTACGTCCGCGCCGAGAGCACCGGCCGGGTCGCGCTGTCCGTGGACGGTCTCACCGGCATCGTCGACCCGACGGGCCGTCCGGATGCGGCGGGGCAACCGGGTGTGGCGGTCCGCCCCGGTGCGGCGGAGCGTCCGGGGGCCGGCGACTTCCCGCTGGGCACCGTCCTCGCGGACGGGATCCGCTGGACGGTCACCGCCTCGTCGGGCGCCGACAGGGTCGAGGGCACGGCGGACGCGCTGGTCCTGGCGTTCAGCGGTCCGGGCACGGTGGAACTGCGGATCGCGCCGGCCGACGCACCGGGCACGGCGGCGCGGACCGCCGGTGTACTCGCGTCGCACCGCGCCGCCGCCGACCTGACCCGGCTGCGGTCCGGCGGCTGGCTCGGCGCCGCCGCCGACGCCCTGGCCACGGCCGTCACCTGGAACACGATCTACGCCCCCGACCTCGACCGGGTCCTCACCCCGACCTCCAGGGACTTCGTCTGCGCCGAGCGCAAGGGCTTCTACGGCACCTGGGCCCTGCACGCCTGGGACACGTTCTTCACCGGCCTCGTCGCCTCGGCCGTCGACCGGGACTACGCGCGCGGCATCTTCGAACAGATCCTTCCGTACGCCGACGAGGCCGGCATGATCCCGAACCGGATCTCGGACGACAGGGGCCGCACCGACGACCGTTCGCAGCCGCCGGTCGGCGCGCTGACGGTGTACCAGGCCCATCTGGCGGGCGGCCTGTCGCCCGAGACCCGCGACACGACGCTGCTGCGCAGCACCTTCCCGGCGCTGCTGGCCTGGCACGACTGGTGGCCGCGGGCCCGCCGCGGGCCGCACGGGCTGCTCGCCTGGGGTTCCGACCCGGTCGCGGGCGACCCCGCGTCGGCGACCCTGGACCGGGCCAGACGCGAGTCGGGCCTGGACGATTCGCCGATGTACGACGAGACCCGGTACGACCCGGCGACCCACACCATGGACCTCGCAGACGTCGGCCTGAACGCGCTGCACATCGCCGACGCCGAGGCGCTGGCGGAGATCGCCGGCATCCTGGGGGAGCGCGCGACGGCCGACCGGCTGCGCACCGAGGCCGCCACGGCCAGGGCGGTCGCCGACCGGCTGCTGTGGGGCGGCGAGCGGAGCGGCTACCGCAACCTCACGGCGGCGGGCGCGCATGATCCGCACGTCTCGCCGACGATGCTGTACGCGCTGCTCGGCGGGTTGCCGGACGCCGGTCGTGCGGCGGCGACCGCCGCCGATCTGCTGCGGCCCGAAGTGCTGGGCGGTGTACGGCCCTTGCCCAGCGTCGCCCGCGACGACCCCGGTTTCGCGGCGACGTACTGGCGCGGCCGGATCTGGGCGCCGATGGCCTACCTCGCCGTCAGCGGACTGCGCCGGTACGGGCTGACCGAGCTGAGCCGTCCGGTGGTGGGGGACCTGCTGCGGCTGTTCCTCGACGAGTGGCGCGTGTACGGCCACGTCAGGGAGAACTATCCGGCCGTCGCCGGCGAGAACCTGACGGGCTTCGAGAAGCGCTCGGACGGACTGATGGCCTGGGGCGGCCTGCTGGCGTACCTCGCCTTCGGCGAACTGGCCGACGCGCGCCCCGACGGCTGGCGGTTCGCCCACCCGGGCGAGCCGGCCGAACTGTGCAACCTGCCGCTCGGCGAGGGCCGCCTCGACGTGCGGGCGGGAGACCGGCTCACGGTCCGCCTCGAAGGACGCGTCCTGCTGGACATGGCGCCCGGCGTCGTCGTACGGGGATACCGGCGGACCGGCGACCGCGTCACCGGGACCGCCGAGGGCACCGGGGACCTGCTTGTCACCCCGCCGGGCGGCGGACCGCCCGTGCCGGTGGACGTCCGGGGCGGACCCCGGAGATTCACGTTCGGTCCGGACGGCACGGGTGACGTACGGGAAGGGAGCGGCACATGAGCGCGCCGACGTCGGCGGGCGCGGACATCCTCGTCGTGGGCGGGGGCCTCGGCGGGGTGGCCGCGGCACTGGCCGCCCTCGACCGGGGGCGGTCGGTCCTGCTCACCGAGGAGACCGACTGGATCGGCGGCCAGCTCACCAGCCAGGGCGTACCGCCCGACGAGCACGCCTGGATCGAGCAGTTCGGCGCCACCCGTACCTACCGCGCACTGCGCGAGGCGATCCGCGACCACTACCGGACCTGGTATCCGCTCACCGAGGAGGCCAGGCGGCGCCGGTATCTCAACCCGGGCGAGGGGCGCGTGAGCCCGCTGTGCCACGAACCGCGCGTGGGCGCCGCCGTACTGGCGGCCATGGTCGCGCCCTACGTGGCCGCCGGGCGGTTGCGGATCCTGTACCGGCACCGTCCGGTGGCCGCCTCCGTGGACGGCGACCGGGTACGGTCCGTGGTCGTCGAGGGCCCGGACGGGACGAGGGTCGAGGTGTCCGCGCCCTATGTCCTGGACGCGACGGAACTCGGCGACCTGCTGCCCCTGACCGGCACCGAGCATGTCACGGGCTTCGAGTCACGGCGGGACACCGGGGAGCCGAGCGCACCCGACGAGGCCCAGCCGGCCAACATGCAGGCGTTCTCCTGGGTGTTCGCCGTCGACCACCGGGCCGGGGAGGACCACACCGTCGACCGCCCGGCCGGTTACGGCCGCTGGGCCGCCTACCACCCCCCGCAGTGGCCGAACCGGCTGCTCAGCCTGAGCGCACCCGACCCGAGGACGCTGGAGACCGTACCGCGCGGGTTCACTCCCAACGCCGACTCGGGGCCGGTCGTCGCCGACCAGAGCAAGGACGCGGGCGACAAGGAACTGTGGGAGTTCCGCCGGGTGTTCTCCCGGAAGCTGTACCGGCAGGGGTTCGCCGCGAGCGATGTCACCATCGTCAACTGGCCCATGATCGACTACCTGCCCGGACCGCTGATCGGGGTGGACGACAAGGAGCGGGACCGGCATCTGGCAGCAGCCCGCGAGCTGAGCATGAGCATGCTCTACTGGCTCCAGACCGAGGCCCCCCGCCCCGACGGCGGCACCGGCTGGCCCGGGCTGCGGCTGCGCGGCGATGTGCTGGGCACGGCCGACGGGCTGGCCAAGGCGCCGTACATCAGGGAGTCGCGCCGGATCGTCGCCCGGCGCCGCATCGTCGAACAGGACCTGTCCCTCGCCGTGCGGGGCGAGCACGGCGCGGTGCGCTGTCCGGACTCGGCCGGCATCGGGATGTACCGGATCGACCTGCACCCGTCCACCGGCGGCGACACCTACATCGACGTGGCCAGCAGCCCCTTCCAGATCCCGCTGGGCGCCCTGCTCCCGGTGCGGGTGCGGAACCTGCTGCCGGTGTGCAAGAACATCGGCACCACCCACATCACCAACGGCTGCTACCGGCTGCACCCCGTCGAGTGGAACATCGGCGAGGCGGCCGGGTCGCTGGCGGCGTACTGCCTCGACAACCGGCTGGACACCGAGCAGGTGTACGAGGACGGCGCCTGGCTGCGCCGCTTCCAGGACGAACTCACGCGCGCCGGGGTGGAACTGGCCTGGCCCGAGGTCAGGGGGTACTGATGGGCGGTTCAGCGCCCCAAAGGGGCGCGGGGCTGTATCCATATGCGGCTCCGCCGCGGGGCGCGACCAGCCACGACGGCGCTGCGGCCGAACGACGGCACATCGGCGGACGCACGCTGCTCTCCGGCGTCATCGTCCCGCTGGTCACCCCGATGGACCGGCCAGGACACCCCTCGGCCCCGGCCGCCGACCCCCTGCTCACGGCGCTGGCGGCCGCAGGCGCACGCGGTCTCATGCTCTTCGGCAGCAACGGCGAGGGCCCGCTGCTCCCCACGGCACAACTGGGCGAGTTCGCAGCCGAGGTGGCGGCACGCTGGCGCGAACTGACCGACGAAGGCCCGGTGTTGGTGAACATCACGGCCCCCGGCACCGCCGAGGCGCTGGCCCGGGCGGAGGCCGTCCTGCCCGCCGCGCCGGACGCGCTGGTGCTCAGCCCGCCGATCTACTTCCACCACCGGCACGACGAGATCGTCGCCCACTACGCGGCCCTCGCCGGCCTCGGCGTTCCGGTCGTCGCCTACAACGCCCCCCGCTACGGCACTGCGCTGACCCCCGCCCTGCTCGACGAACTGACGGGCCTCGCGCACCTGGTGGGCATCAAGGACAGCTCGGGCGACCTCGAGCTGTTCGGACACGCCCTCGCGGCCGCCCGCCGGCGCGACGACTTCGGGGTCAGCCAGGGAGCGGAGCGGCAGGCACTGGACGCGCTGCGGCTCGGGGCCGACGGAATGGTGCTCGGGGTGGCCAATGTGGCGCCCGCGGTGACCGCCGAGCTGTTCCGGGCCCACCGTGACGGCCGGGACGAGGACGCGCGGCGCGCGCAACGGCTGCTCGACGAGGTGCTGGCGCTGCACACCGTACGCCCCGGTGTTCCGGCGGTGAAGGCCGTCCTCGCCGCACGGGGGCTCTGCCCGCCGCATGCCGCGGCGCCCTTCACCCCGTGCTCCGACAAGGAGTTGCAGGCCCTGCTCGACCTGCTCGGCCCCCTCGACGCACATCTCGTACGCGCCTGATCCCACACGCACGTTCACATACACATCCACACCGGCACCCGCCTCCGGTCCGGTGCGCGCAACGCCCCGCGCCGGATCCCTCTCCTCCGTACCGCCCGAAAGGGGTGGCCCACCATGTCCGACAGCAGACCGAACGGCACCGCCATCAACCGCAGATCCTTCGCCCTGGGCGTCGTCGGCGCCACGGCGACCGCCGCGTTGGGGCCCGTGGCCCTCGGAGCCACGGCACAGGCCGCCGGCCGGACCTCCGCGTCCGGCCGGCACGGCGCCTTCTTCGAGGAGCAGACCCTCTGGGACTCCGTCGTGGGCCCCCTCGTGAGCTATCACGTCCACGCGCTCGCCGTGCTGCCCGACGACACCGTCCTGGCCGTGACCGAGGGCCGCCACGAGGTGTGCGACGCCGGGCCGCGTGATCTGCTGCTGCGCCGCAGCACCGACGGCGGCCGGACCTGGGAGGAGACCCGGACCCTGGTGGCCTCCGTCGACGGCGAGTCCTGGGGCAACCCCGCGCTGGTCGTGGACCGGGAGACACGGGAGGTCTTCCTCTTCCACATGCTCTCGCTCCGGCTGCCGCAGAACACCTCCTGCTCGGGCGACTCCGGCGAGCTCTATGTGATCTCCAGCCGGGACAGCGGGCAGACGTGGAGCGAAGTACGGAGCCTGGCGGGCCTGTTCGACGGCTTCCCCTACAACTGGGCGCTGCACGGCCCCGGCCCGGGCCACGGACTCCAGCTGCGCTCCGGCCGTCTGCTGCTCAACTGCCTGCACCGCAGGGTGATCGTCGGCAACACCGTGGCCCAGCGGTTCTACGGCGTCGCGCCGCTCTACAGCGACGACCACGGCGCCACCTGGCAGGCGACCGGCGAGGTGCCCGTACAGGTCGCGTACCCCGTCAACGAGGCGCGGATGGTGCAGCGCTCCGACGGCAGCGTGTTCGTCAACGGCCGCTTCGCGTCGGGTGGTGAGAACCAGCGCATCGTGTCCGTCAGCACGGACGACGGCATGACCTGGTCGCAGCCCGCGCTCGACGGCAGCACCGGCTCGTTCAACGCGGTGGACGCCGGCCTGCTGCGCTACACCGGCGGCCCCGGCAGCCGCACACCCGGGCGGGTGCTGTTCAGCCGCCCCGACTCACCCGTCAGGGACAACATGACCGTGGCGGTCAGCTACGACGAGGGCTTCTCGTACCGGTACCAGCGGGTCGTCAACGAGAACCGCTCCTTCTACTCGGATCTCGCCCGGCTGTCCGACGGCACCATCGTGCTGCTCTACGGCTGCGACGGTGACATGGCGAGTGTCCCGCGCCGGGTCAACGTCTGCTGTTTCTCGCTCGACTGGCTGACCGGCGGCCGCGACAGCCTGCGCCACGGCCCCCACTACCGGGAGGAGATCGTCGCGTTGGCCGAAGCGGACCTCGAGGTCACCGGCGGTGCCGTGCAGACGGTCACCGATCCGCTCGCGCGCCGCGGCGAGCGCCTGGTCCTCACCCCCGAACAGGTCGGCGACACCGTGGAGTTCACCTTCCGGGTGCCGCGCAACGGCGACTACGAGCTGCTCCTGCGCTACTACCGCACGGCGGACGGCGCACTGACCACCGTCACCGTGGACCGCAGCCCACTGCCCGCCTTCGCGATCGACACCACGGCGCAGACGGCGGACGGCTTCGACCTCGCCCACCTCGGTGCCACCCGGCTGCGCGCCGGACGGCACACCCTGCGCTGCGCGGTGACGGGACCCGGCAGGGGCGGCGGGACCCGGCTCGGTCTCGACTCGCTCAGCCTGATCGAGGCGCCGGGCTCCGCCGACGTACGCGCGGAGGTGGTCGTGGACAACGACCGGCTGGGCTTCGCGATCGTCAGCGGCAGCTGGCCGACGGCGACCGCGGACCCCGGCTACTGGTCCGGCAACTACCGTACGGCGCCCGCCGGTTCGGGCGAGCGGAAGGTGCGCTGGCGGCCGGCCGTGCCCCAGGACGGCGGGTACGAGATCCAGGTCTCCTACCCCCCGGCCGCCAACCGGGCGAGCAACGCCCCGTACACCGTCGTCCACGCGGACGGCACCGCCACCGTACGCGTCGACCAGCGGGCCGCGGGCAGCACCGACCCGCGCGGCGGTACCTGGTTCTCGCTCGGCGAGTTCCGGCTCCAGGCCGGTCTCACCACGTCGGTCGAACTGACCAACGACGCCGACGGTGTGGTGGCCGCCGACGCGATCCGCCTGCTGGGCCCGCAGAGCTGAACTCCGGTCTCACGGCCGGGCGGCCCCGAGCGCTGTGAGCAGGCCGTCGGCCAGGAGCTGGGCCTGGGGGGTTCCGTTCACCGCTGCCGTGGCGCGTACGACGGCCTTCAGCTGTGCTCCGGGGAAGGTGGCGGCGTAGGCCTGGGGGTCGTCGGCCGCGTAGGCCGCCGCGAGTGCCGGGCCGAGGGCCTCCGCGTGTGCCTCGGCGAAGGCGCGGGCGTTCGCCTCGGTGCTGAGCCCCGCGTACTCGTGGCCGTACGCGTCCGCCTCGGCCGCGGCGTACCCGTTGGCCAGGGCGTAGTCGCGGGCACCCGCGTGCCCCTCCGCGTAGGCGGAGGGACGGTCGTAGGCGGCGTCGTACAGCCGCAGCAGCAACGGGCCCAGAGCCGACCGCCAGGTGCCCCGGCCGGCCGGTGTCCCCCGGGCCGCCGCGCGGTGCAGGTCCGCCGGCACGGCCGTGTCCGCCGTCCCCGCGAGCAGCGGCAGCACGGTGTCCGCCTGCCAGATGTGCACGGCCCGCAGCCCGGCGGGCACCCCCGCCGGACCGAGCAGGCCGTGCAGCCGGTTCGCCCAGGCGTCCGCGGCGGCCGGCGGCAGCTCCCCGTGGACGGCGGTGGCGAGCCGCCACAGCCAGGCGGGTACGCCGGCCGCGGGCGGCTCGGCGGCCTGGGTCCGCAGCGCGGCGCGGAACGCCGCCGGGGCGGCCGAGGTCGTGACCATCTGCGCTGTCCTTCCGGCCGGGTCAGGCGTGCAGGCTGGTGCCGTCGATCGCCACCCGGCGGCCCTCCCTGGTGTGCGGGAAGTAGTCCCACACCGCGTGGTGCTGCACGCTGCGGTTGTCCCAGAACACGAGCGTGCGCTCCTGCCAGCGGACCCGGCAGTGCAGCAGCGGGGTACGGGCGATGTGCGCGTACAGCATCCCCAGCAGGGCGTCGCTCTCGGTGCGCGACAGCTGGGTGATGTGCGAGGTGTAGGGGGCGTTGACGAACAGCAGCTTGCGGCCGTTCTCCGGATGGCGGACGACGACCGGCTGTTCGGTGCGCGGCACGTCGTACTCGGGCGGAGGGGTCAGCCCGGCGTCCGCCCAGGGCTTGGCGCCGTCGTGCAGGGCGGTCAGACTGTCCAGGAAGCCGCGCAGGGCGGGGGAGAGCAGCTCGTAGGCGAGGTGCATGTTGGCGAACAGGGTGTCGCCGCCGCTGCCGCCCTCGGGGATCGTGGTGATGTACAGCATGGAGCCGAGGGAGGGCTCGGCGTCGGCGGTGCCGTCGGAGTGCCAGCCGTTGCCGGCGACGGCCTTGGAGTCCTTGTCCGCCTTGATCTCCAGGATGTGCGGGTCGGATCCCTCGGCGGCGAGGGCGACGGGGTGCAACTCGCCGAAGACGCCCGCGAACCGCTTGTGTTCCTCGGGGGTCAGGTCCTGGTCGCGGAAGACCAGGACGTGGTGGGTGTGGAAGGCGTGCTTGAGCTCCTTCTCCTGTTGCGGCGTCAGCTCGCCCGAGAGGTCGAGGCCGGTGACCTCGGCGCCCAGCACCGGGGTGATCGGGGCGACGGAGAGGGTGTCGTAGGGCTCGGCGGGGCGGGTGGTGAGCTGTTCTACGGCGCGCAGCGCGTAGTCCTCCATGAGGGACCTCCTTGGGACGGGGCGGACGGAAGCATTGACGGGTGTGCGGGGTCAGAGCCCGCGGTCGAGGAGTTCGGCGACCACCAGACGGCCGAAGGCGAGGTTGCCGTGGATCGTGTCGTCGGCCTGGCAGAAGACCGGCCGCTGCTGCCCCGCACCGTCGGTGACGCGGGCCCGCAGGTCGACCAGCTCCACACCGCGCGCGGTGAGTTCGGCGCCGACGACGTCCTGGGCGGCGAGGAAGACCGCCGGGTCGGACATGCCGGGGACGCGCTGCGGCGGCATGAGGGCCAGCACCCGCAGCCCGAGGGCGGCCGTACGGTCGTAGAAGGCGAGCGCGCCGCGGACACTCGCCCGGACCAGGTCGCCGAACAGGCCGCTGCGCAGGAACCCTTCGGCCACGGTGCCGTGCCGGTCGCGGTGGATGTCCCAGTTCTGCCGGGTGGCCACCGTGTGCGCGCTCAGCCCGAACGTGCACACCAGCGGCACGCCGAGCCCCGCGAACCCGGTCGCACCGAGCACGTCGAGGAACTCCCGGACGAGCCGCCGCGTGTCGGCGTCCCGGAAGACCAGGTCACCGTCACCGTCGTCGCCGACGTCGAGGAACGGCCCGAGGAAGTCCCGCCCCGAGCCGACCGGGCCGCCCACGAAGGGCAGCCCCGCCTGCTGCGCGGCGCGTCCGACACAGCCGGCGTGGGAGTCACCGAGCAGGAGGAACCGGGCGGGAACGGGGGGCGTAGTAGTCGAGTACGGCATCGTCACACCAGTGGTCCTCTCCGCCGGCGACGCCGGTGACGGGGGTGGTCTGTGCGGGCGCGGGCGGAGCCGTGCCGGCCCCGGGCCGGACGGCCCGGAAGAAGTGCCGCATCACGAAGGCCACCCCGTCCGGGGTGACCGTGCGCAGGTTCGGCTCGTAGAACGCCGCCCGGTACGGGAAGCCCGTGACGATCTCGTACGACGGGAAGTAGTCGACGTCGTCGGACGCGTCGGCGAGCTGGCCGGCCGCGGCGCGCAGCACCGACTTGGAGTGGGTGGTGGCGACCAGCGCGTGGCCGCCGGTGGCGGTCGCCGTCAGCGGGACCGGGGAGACCGTGAGGACCGTGCGCAGCCGGGAGTTGACGCCGCGCGCCATCGCGAGCACGTCCGTGAGGTCGCGGAGCACCCGGTCCACTGTGTGGTTGTGCAGGACGTGCCGGCCGGGGTCGTAGGTGCCGCGTACGGTACCGGGGCACATCGGCAGGACGGTACCGGTACGGACGTCGTGCCAGGCCTCGGTCAGGCCGAGGGTGAACACCAGGACGTCGGCCCTGTCGAGGGCGGTGCGGACGGCGTCGAGGGTGACCGTGCGGGCGCGCAGCACGTCGTCCGGAGAGGCGTGGCCGTCCGGTTCCACGGTGGGCCGGTAGGGGTCGTGGAAGACACCGTCCTCCTCCCACACCTCCTCCGGCGGCTTCTCCTCCTCCAGCGCCCAGGCGACCCACTGGCGCAGCGCGGCGGCCGTGTAGATGTTGCCGGTCCGGAAGGAGAAACGGCGGTAGCCGCGCGCCGCCTGCTCGGCGGCGGTCAGGCCCGGGGGCGGGAGCTCGGCGTCGTACCAGTGCATGCCCTCCGCCAGGAGGGCCCGGCCGATGTGCGCGGCGAAGCAGGATCCGGCGGTGACCACGGGATCGTCCTGGCCGATCGCGAACTTCGGCGTCCACAGGCCGTCGATGTCCGCGGGGTCGGGCTCGGCGACCGCGGTGCGCCAGAACGACCTCGCGGGCAGGTGGGTGTACGGATGCTGCACGGCTGGTCTCCTCAGATCCGTCCGGCGGGCTGCGGCCGGGCGGCGGACGGGGTCCCGGCGAGAGCGAGGGCGGCGGCGATCTCCCGGACATGCGGCTCGGCGACGATCTGGTAGTGGTCGGCGTCGACGTGGTGCAGCCGGTACGGCGACGGGAGATGGGCGTCCCACGCACCGGGGGCCGTGGGTTCGGGCGCGAGCGCCGCCTCGTCCACGGGGCGCGCCGCCAGCCATACGGCGGCCGGTGTCCGGTGCAGCCGCGGCAGCCGGTGCCCGGCCATGGCCGACAGGTTGGCACGGCAGCAGCGCGCGAGCCGCTCGGCGTAGGCACGGCCGGACTCGGTGAGGGGGCCGACGGTGTCCGGGCCGGGATCTGTGCGGGGTTCGGCGGAGTCTCGACGGGAACCAGCGCGGGGTTCGGCGGAGTCCCGGCGAAGACCCGTGAGAGGTCCGGTGGCGTCGCGTACCGGCTCGGTCGGCCGCCCCGCGCCGTTTCCGCTCAACTCACGGGCGAAGACGGCCTGTATCCGCTCCTCGTCGTAGCCGGCCAGACGGTGCCCGGCGCCGGGCGGCGGCGGGTCGAGGAGATGGAGGGCGGTCACCGGCCGGCCGTCGGCCTCGGCGAGCGTGGCCATCGACAGCGCGGTCCACGCCCCGAACGACCAGCCGGCGAGCGTCAGTCGGCGCCCGGGTTCCGGGAACTCCCTTCGTACGGCGGCCAGGTAGTGCGCGGCGCGCTCGTCGATGGAGCGGTCCGGCAGCCCGGGGCCGCGCAGCCCGGGGTCGGCGATCAGGCAGACGGTGAGGTCGTCGGGCAGGGCGGACACCAGCGGCCGGTAGGCCTGGATGTCCCCGCCCACCGGATGCACCAGGCACAGCACGTCCGGCCCCGGGCCGCGCTGCCACACCTCGACGTCCACCGCGCCGTGCGGGCGGACACCGCTGCCGGCGAGGTGGCCGAGGAGTTCCGCGAGGCTCACCCGGTGGCTGAGCCGGGACAGCTCGATGTCGGCGCCGTGCCGGCGTTTGATCTCGTCGAGGAGCTCCAGCAGGGTCAGCGAGTCGGCGCCCAGGTCGTACAGGGGCGCCTGCGGGTCGACGGCGTCCACGCCGAGCAGGTCGAGGAGGATTCCGGTGATCTCCGCGCCGAGGTCACCCTGCACGGGAGCGGCGGGCTCGGCGGTGGGGGCCGGTTCGTAGAAGGCCCGCGCGGCCGTCAGGTCCGTGGTGCTCACCATGAGATGCGGCAGTTGGAGGTGGAGGGCCCGCTCGAAGACGGCCGTACCCTCCTCTGGGGTGAGCGCCACGGTCAGGTGCTCGCGGTGCCGGGCGTCCGCCCGGACGGCGTGCTGCTGCGCCATGCCGACGTCCCGCCACGCGTCCCAGCCGACACTCGTGCGAACGGTGGCGTCGCCGCCGGGCGCGGTGTGGTGGGCGTAGGCGTCGAGGCAGGCGTTGGCGGCCGCGTAGTCGAACTGGCCGACTCCGCCGAACCGGGCCGCCATCGAGGAGCAGTACAGGACGTAGTCGGGGGCGTGCTCGGCCACGAGCAGCTCGACGAGCAGGGCGCCGCGCAGCTTGGCCGCCGTGACCCCGCGCGCGGCGGCCGGCTCGCGCCGGGCCAGGAGCCCGCCCGCGGCGGTGCCGGCGGCGTGCACGATGCCGGCCAGCCCGTCGAGCAGCGGGGCCAGCCGGTCCGCTACGGCCGCGGGTTCCTCGGCCGCCAGGTCGGCGGTGACGAGGGTGACGCGCTCGCCGAACGCCCGCAGCGCCGCGGGTACTTCGGCGCCACGGGCCACCAGGACGACCCGGTTCCCGGGGTGCCGCAGGAGGCTCGCGGCCAGGGTGGTGCCGAGACCGCCCGTGCCGCCGAGGACCAGATGGGTGCCCGGCGCGGCGGCGGGCCGAGGCGTCTCGCCCGCGGGCACCGGCACGGTGGTGCGATGCCACCAGAAGCCGTCCCGCAGGGCCGTCGCCCGGTCGGTGACGGCGATGGTGCCGTCGAGGAGCAGGTCGGGCAGGTGGGCGGCCCAGCCGGCCGGGTGCGGGCCGGGCAGGTCTGCCCAGCGCAGGGTGACGCCCAGTTCCTGCCGGGGGACTTCGAGGGCCGCGGCGAGCAGACCGGCCTCGGGGGTGTGCACGCTCCCGGTGACCGGCTGCGCCCGCTGGGACAGCAGCCAGGCCCGGGGCCGGTTCGCTTCCGGGCGGCCGGCGAGGGCCAGGGCGAGGGCGGCGACCGTGTCCAGGCAGGCCCACTCGGCCGTGTCCAGCGCGGCCGTGGTCGCGCTGCCGTCGAGGGCGAGCGGAAGCGCGTGCAGCCAGTCGACGGCCGGTCCGTCCGGTCCGTTCTCGCCGGTCAGGCGGTCGAGCAGGGCGGCGAGCTGCCCGGCGTCGGCGACATCGGCCTCGTAACGGTCGTCGCCGAGCCGGGTCAGGCCCTGCCCGGCGCGTACGGTCACCACGCGGGCGTAGTGGCGCTCCAGGAACCGCCAGTTCTCGCCGTCCTGCCCGGGGCCGATCACCACCACGGCGGTACGGCGGGACACCGGGGCGCCGGTGCGGGCGCGCCGCGAGCGCGTCCACAGAGGCTGGTGCAGCCACTGTGCGGCGGGCAGCCGGGAGATCCCGGACCGCTCCACGGCGGCGCGCGGGAAGTCGTACTCGGCGGTGTCGAAGGCGGGCGGCGGGAAGTCCCAGGGCGCGGGTGCCGGGCCCGTCGGCCATACGACGGTGCGGCCGGCCGCCCATGCCTCGGCGAGGGCGTGCGGGTCGCGGTCCTCGACCGTCGGTGCGTCCTGGGAGGGGGACGCGGTGACCGTCGGCAGCGCCCGCAGCCAGGCGACGGCCGAGGCGGCGTCGGGGCAGACGGCCGCCGCGCGGTGGGCGAGGGCGGGGCGCCCGGCCTGGAGGTGCCGCAGCACCTGGAGGTAGGCGTCGGGGCGGGCCGTGAGGTAGTCGGCGACACGGCGCCCGTCCGCGCGGACCGCGGCCTCCGAGGCGCCGGACAGCACCAGGCACGGCAGCGGCTCCGCCGGGTCCGTCACCGGCACCGGGGCCGGCTGCTCCAGCAGCACATGGGCGTTGGTGCCGCCGATGCCGAAGCTGCTCACCCCGGCCACCCGCCGCGGACCGGCGGGCCAGGGCTCGGCGGTGACCGGGATCCGGAACGGGCCGTCGGCGATCTCCGGGTTGAGCCGGTCGAAGTCGGCCGTGGGCGGGACGACCCCGTGGTGCACGGCGAGCACCGCCCGCACCAGGCCGACGACGCCCGCCGCAGCGCCCAGGTGCCCGATCTGGCTCTTCACGGACGACAGCGCCACCCGCGCGTCCTCCGCCAGCCCGTACGCCTGCCGCAACGCGGTCGCCTCGACCGGGTCCCCGAGCCGGGTACCGGTGCCGTGCGCCTCGACGTACCCGACGTCGCCACCGCCACCGCCACCGTCTCCGCGACCGCTCCGCTTCAGCGCCGTGCGGATCGCGGCCCGCTGCCCGGGCAGCGACGGGGCGCTGTAACCGAGCTTTCCGGAGCCGTCGTTGTTCAGCCCCGAGCCGGTGACGACCGCGTACACGGTGTCGCTGTCCCGGCGCGCCGCGGCCAGCGGCTTGAGGACGACCACTCCGGTGCCGCTCGCCCCCACGGTGCCCTCGGCGTCCGCGCTGAAGGGCCTGCAGTGCCCGTCGGGGGAGAAGATGTGCTGCGGCCGGTAGGTGTAGCCGTCGGTCAGCCCGGTGTCTACGAGGACCCCGCCGACGAGCATCACGTCGGCGTCGCCCTGCCGCAGCATCCCGGCCGCGATGTGCACCCCGGCGAGCGAGCTGGAGCAGGCGGACTGGAGCGTGAACGCCGGTCCGGTGAGCCCGAGATGGTAGGCGGCCTTGGTGGCGAGGAAGTCCTTCTCGTGGTGCAGGGCGAGCCGGAAGGAGTCGGGCAGCAGGTCCGGGTCGCCGTCGCGCAGCATGTGCTGGAAGTAGGTGTTCTCGCCGCAGGAGGCGACCAGGCCGACCCGCAGCCGGGCCGGGTCGCCGATTCCGGCGTGGGCCAGGGCTTCGGCGCAGTTCATCAGCAGCTGGCGCTGCTGGGGGTCCATCAGCCGGGCCTCGTGCGGGCTGATCGTGAACCGGCCCGGGTCGAAGTCGAGCAGTCCCGCCGGCTGGCTGCGGGCGCCGACCCGGCCGTCGGCCGCGGCGAAGTGCTCGATGCCGCGCCGGCCGGAGACGACCAGGTCCCAGAACGCGGCCAGGTCGGGCGCGCCCGGCAGCCGTACGGCCATGCCGACGACGGCGACCGGCTCGTCCGCCGTCCGCCGGGCGCCGCCCGACGCCTCCGGCCCGCGGGCCGGGGTGTCGCCGGCGGTGCCGTCGTCCGTCAGCAGCCGGGCCAGGGCGCGCAGGGTGACGTGCTCGAACAAGTCCGGTACGGAGAAGGGGAGATCGCCCTCTCCCGCGCATCGGAGCTGGAAGCGCATCAGGTCCAGGCTGGTGGCACCGGCGTCGAGGAACCGCTCGTCCACGGCCACGGTCCGCCCGGTCGCCGCCCGGAACAGCTCGGCCAGCCGCCCTTCCAGCGGCGACAGCACGGCGTCCGCGCGGCCGTCCGCCCGCGGTTCGCGCCCCGGCCGTGGTTCGTACGCCTGCCGCGGTTCGCGCCCCGGCCCCAGTTTCCGTTCCGGCCGCAGTTCCCGCCCCGGCGCGGTGAGCGCCACCCGGCGGTCCAGCTTGCCGCTGGGCGTGCGCGGCAGGTCCGTCACGCGGCGGAAGGCGGCGACCCGGACGTAGGCGGGCAGCAGCAGCGCCAGCCGCCGGGTCAGGTCCGCGGGGTCGGGATCCTCACCCCGGCACTGGAGGGCGGCGACCAGCCGGCCGTCCAGTACTCCCGCGACCGCGTTGACGACCCCGGGCAGCTCCAGCAACGCGGCCTCGACCTGGCCCAGTTCGAGACGGTGTCCGCCCAGTTTGACCTGGCCGTCGTCGCGCCCCGCGTAGTGCAGCAGACCGCGCTCGTCGAAGCGGGCGCGGTCCCCGCTGCGGTAGAGGGTGCCCAGCTCGGGGTCGTCGAGGAACCGGTCGTGGTGTGCGGCGGGGTCGCCGAGATAGCAACGGCCCGCCATGGGACCGCCGATGAGCAGGTCGCCCGTCACACCCGGTGGAACGGGCAGACCCCCTTCGTCGACCACCCGCAGCACCGCCCCCGCCACCGGGCGCCCGATGGCGGGACGGGCCGGCCAGCCGGCCGGGTCGCCTTCCAGGCACAGGGCGCTGACGACGTGGGTCTCGGTCGGGCCGTAGTGGTTGAACAGGCGGGCCCCGCCCGGCAGTCCGGCGAACCAGCGCCGGATCGCGTCCGTGCACACCAACTGCTCCCCGGCGGTGACGACATCACGCAGCCGGGACGGGAACACCCCGGAGCGCACGCCGTGTTCGGCGAGCAGCTGCAACGCCACGTACGGCAGGAAGATCCGCTCCGCACCACCCGTCTCCAACTGCCCGAGCAGCGTGGGCACGTCCTGCCGCCAGGCCGGTCGGACCAGGCGAAGCTCGCCGCCGGAGCACAGCGTGGTGAGGATCTCCTGGAAGGAGACGTCGAAGGAGAGCATGGAGAACTGCTGGGTGACGGCGGGCCGTTCGAGTCCGCCCGCCGTCCGCTGCCAGGTGAGCAGGGAGCACAGGGTCCGGTCGGGGACCTGGACGCCCTTGGGCGTGCCGGTGGAGCCCGAGGTGAACAGGGTGTACAGCGGCCGGAGTCCGCGGTGCCGGTACGGCACGGGCGGCGCGGTGGGCGTGCGGGTGAGGGTGACGACGTGCCGCGGCAGGTCCGGCGGGGCGATCGTGGCCAGGACGTCGAGGTCCTGGGCGCCGGTCAGCACGCACAGCGGGGCGGCACGGTCCAGTACATGACGGAGCAGGGCCGGCGGGTAGGCGGGGTCGAGGGGGACGACGGTCAGGTTGCGGCGGGCCGCCGCGAGGAGGGCGACGACGTGCTCGACGGACGGCTGGAGGTACAGGGCCACGGCCGCCGGGGCGGCGGGATCCTCGGGCACGCTCAGGAGTGACGCCAACTCGTCGGCCTGGGCGTCGAGTTCGGCGTAGGTGAGGGTGGTCCCGCCGAGGGTGACGGCGGGCGCGTCCGGGGTGCGGGTCACCTGGCGGGCGAAACCCTCGGCGACCGTCGTGAAGTCCGCTTCCACCGGAGTGCCGTGGGCGGTCGCCGACGTGCGGTCGGGGCCGACGAGTTCGCGCAGGGTGAGGTCGCCGTCGCCGTCACCGGTCAGCCGGTCCAGGGCCCGCCGGAACAACCGGGCCGCCGCTTCCGCGCGTTCGGCGCCGAAGTCGTCACGGTACTCCCACAGACAGCCGAACCCCGACTCGTCCTCCACCACCGACAGCGTCAGCGCGCACTTGGCGCCCGCGGGCTCGGGCCACAGGGGCTCGATCGCACAGCCGGCCAGACGCAGCGCGGAGAACTCCGTGTTCTCCAGGACGAACAGGTAGTCGAACAGGGGTGTGCGGTCGCGGAACGCCGGATCGGTGAGCAGATCGGCGAGGAGGACCTCCTGCCCCTCCAGCACCCGGCGCACACCGGCGGCGTGCGCGGTGAGGTGGGCGTGCAGGGAGTCGTCGGGCCGCACGGCGAGGTCGAGGAGCACGGTGTTCGCGAACATGCCGACGCTCTCGGCGAACTCGGGGCGCGGCCGGTTCGCCACCGGAGCGGCGACCAGGGGCCGGGCCTGCCCGGTCACGCCGTACAGACACGCGGCGAACGCCGACACCAGCAACTGGAACCTGGTCAGGCCGAGTTCCGCGGCGCGCCGGTCCAGTGCGGTACGGCGGACCAGGTCGAGGGAGGTGCGCAGCAGCCTGGCCCGCGGCCGGGCCGATGACCTGGGCTCGGGAGCGGGCAGGGCGGGTGACGGCTCCGTCGCGTCGGCGTAGTGGTCGCGCAGCCGGGCGTGGTGGTGTTCGTAGGCGGGCGTCGCGCGCCAGTCGCGCTGCCAGCGGGCCAGGTCGAGGGTACTGACGGCCGGAGCCGGACGCCCGGCGTCGCCCGCGTAGGCGTCGGTGAGGTCGCGGAAGAGAAGGTTGAGCGACCAGCCGTCCACGGCCGCGTGATGCAGGTGCAGAAGCAGCAGACCGCCGTCGGTCCGCTCCGCCCAGGCGGCCCGCAGCATTCGGGGCTCGGTGAGGTCGAAGCGGTGCGCGAAGAAGCGGTCGGCGGTCTCCTGCCAGGGCTCATCGGCGGGGGCGTCGAGCGGCTGCCAGGGGTCGTACGGCGCCTCGGTTCGCTGGAGCAGGCCGTCCGGGGCGGGGACCAGCCGGGTGCGCAGGGCAGGGTGCCGCGCCACCAGTGTGCGCAGCGCGTGGCGCAGTGCCTGCGGGTCGACGGTGCCCTGGACCCGGAAGGCGAGTGGCACGTCGTAGGAGCGGTCGTCCGGGTCGCGCCGGTGCAGGAGCCAGAGGCGTTCCTGTTCGCTGGTGGCAGGCGCGGCCGTGGCGTCCGGGGCGGGCGGCACCGGCGGACGGGAGTCCGCCTCGGCGGTGTGTACGGCGTCCGCGAGAGCGGCGAAGTCGGCCCGCAGCACCAGACCCTGGGGGATGTCGACGCCGTACCGCTCCAGGATCTCGAAGCGGAAGCGCAACGCCTTCAGGGAGTCGCCGCCGCTCGGGATCCAGCGGTCGTCGGGACGCAGGCCGTCGACGGCGAGGATCTCCTCGGCGATCTCCAGGACGGGACGCTGCCCGGCGCTGACCGGCACGGCGTCCGCAATTCTCCCGCGCCACGGCGTGTCCGCCTCGCGCAGCAGCGCGGCCTGGTCGACCTTGCCGTTGGCGGTCAGCGGGAGTTCCGTGACGAGGTGGGTGTGGTGGGGGCGCATGTAGGGCGGCAGGGAGGTGCCGAGGTGGCGTTCGTAGTCGGCGAAGGACAGGTCGTCGCCGAGGACGAGGAAGGCCAGCAGTTCATGGCGGTCCGCCGTGTCACGCCGGGTGCAGACGTGCGCGTGCCGGACGGCGGGCAGGGTCATGATCCGCTGCTCCACCTCGCCGGGTTCGATGCGGAAGCCGCGTACCTTGACCTGCCGGTCGGCGCGTCCGACGTAGAGCACGCGCCCGTCGGCGTCCCGGCGTACCAGGTCACCGGTCCGGTACCAGCGGCGCGGGGTGCCGTTCTCGTCCTCCAACCGGACGAAACAACGCTCGGTCAGTTCCGGCAGATTGCGGTAGCCGCGCGCCAACGCCGGTCCCGAGAGCAGGAGTTCGGCTACCTCGCCGTCCTCCGCGGTGCGCCCGTGCGCGGTGCGCAGCAGCAGCCCGGTCCCCGGGAGCGGGGTGCCGATCGGGACCGAGTCGCCGTCGAAGTCCCGGGGGATCGGGTGGCAGAGGGCGAACGTCGTGGCCTCCGTCGGCCCGTACACGTTGTAAAGGACGGTGGCGGAGCGCGGGTTGGCGGCGTACCAGGTGCGTATCGCGCGCGGGTCGAGCCGTTCGCCGCCGACGAGGACCTGGCCGGCGTCGGCGAAGCAGCCGGGAACCTTGTCGACGACCGTGTTGAAGAGCGCCACCGTGATGAACGCGGTGTCGACGCGGCGTTCGCGCAGCGCGGCCGCGAACCGGTGCGGGCTGTGCACGTCGGAGTCGTCCAGTACGACGCAGACGCCGCCGGTCAGCAGCGGGGCCCAGACCTCGAAACTGAGCGCGTCGAAGGCCGGGTTGGACAGGCAGGCGAAGCGGGCGCCGGGCCGCGGGTCGAGCCAGCCGGGCCGGGCCAGCCGCAGCACACCCGCGTCGGTGACCTCGACGCCCTTGGGGCGGCCGGTGCTGCCGGAGGTGTAGAAGACGAAGGCCGTGGCGTCGTCGCCGGCGGGTGCGGGCGGCACGGTGGCGACGGGAGGCGCCGTCGGTTCGGGGAGGTCGGGGAGGCCGAGGAGCAGGTCGGCGTCGATCCCGTGTACGTGCTCGGTCACACCGTCGTGGACGACCGCGACGGCGCCGGAGTCGTCGAGGATGTGGCGCTGCCGGTCGGACGGGCTGAGCCGGTCGAGGGGGACGACGGTGGCCCCCGCACGGCGGATGCCGAGCATGACGCACACCAGCTGCCAGGAGCGGGGCAGGCAGACCGCGACGGACTGCCCGGCGCCCACGCCCCGTTCACGCAGCGTCGCGGCGACCCGGCCGCTGAGCAGGTCGAGTTCCGCGTAGTCGAGCACGCGGCCACCGTCCTCGACGGCGACGGCGGAGGGCACGCGGCGGGCCTGCGCCAGCACGGCCTCGACGAGTCCGGCGTCGGCCGGGGCGCCGTCGGCCAGGGCGCCGTCGGCCGGTCCGGAGGGTGTGGTGTGGTCGGTCATCGGGCTTCTCCAGCCGGTACGGCGACGGAGTGCGTCGCGTGCGTCGACTGCCCTTCGTGATGGGCGAGTTCGGCGGCGAGCAACGCGGCGACCCGGGCGGTCTCGGCGCCCTCCAGGATCTCCCAGTGGTCGCATGCCATCGTCTCGACGCGGAACTCGCCCTGCGCACGCCGCCGCCAGAAGGCGCGGACCTCGGCGTGGAAGGGGGTGTCGGCGCCCTCCGGCACGGCCTCGGCGAGGACCAGCCGGGCCGGGGAGGCGGCCGGTACGTGCTCGCGGGCGGTGAGCCGGTTGTGGTTGTAGATCCGGAAGTAGCGGTCCACCTGGGCGTCGTCGATGCCGGGGTACATCCCGTTGAACCGTACGAGTTTGTCGCGGAACTCGGCCGCGTCGACGGCGGTGATCGCCGCACGGGCCTCGGCGTCGTCGGTCGCCTGCGTGTCGAGGAGGACCACGCTCACGTCGGTCCGTCCGGCGGCGCCGAGCAGGCGTCCCATCTCGTGGGCGACGAGTCCGCCGTAGGAGAGCCCGGTCAGGACGAGCGGACCTTCGCCGAGGGGTTCGAGGAGGCGCAGATACGCCTCCGCCATGGTCTCCACGCTGGGCAGCATGTCCTCTCCCGGGTTCACGCCGGGGGACTGGATGCCGTAGAGGCCGGTGTGTCCGGGCAGGTGGGCGGCGAGGGGCAGGTAGCAGAAGGCGGTGCCGCCGGCCGGGTGGACGCAGACCACCCGGGGGCCGGTGCCCCGGCGGAACTCGATCAGGCTGCCCGGGGCGCGGTGCGTCCCGTCCTCGCGCAGCAGCGCGCCCAGGGCCTCGATCGTCGGCCGCACCATGACCTCGGCGACCGGTAGACGGCGGCCGAAGGCCACGGTGACCTCGTGGGCCATCTTGATGGCCGACAGGGACGTGCCCCCGAGGTCGAAGAAGTTGTCGCCGACGCCTATCGCGGGGTGGAGCAGGATGCGCTGCCAGATGCGGTACAGGGCGTGCTCGACGTGGTCGCGCGGGCTGGCGGTGTTCACCTGGTCCGACGTCTGCTCGTGGACCAGGCGCAGCAGGGCGGCGCGGTCGAGTTTGCCGCTGCGGCCCAGCGGCAGGGTCTCCAGGTCGAGGACGACGGCGGGGACCATGTAGTCCGGCAGGCTGCGGGCGAGTGCCGTGCGCCAGTCGGCGCTGGTGCGCGCCGCGGCGTCGCCCCGGCCGACGGCGGCTACCAGCCGGGGCCGGCCCGCCGGGTCCTGGTCGGCGAGGACGACGGCCTCGCGGACGCCGGGCAGCCGCGTCAACGCCGCCGCTATCTCCCCGGGTTCGATCCGGAAACCGCGCAGCTTCACCTGGTCGTCGGCGCGCCCCGCGTAGTGGAGCAGGCCGTCGTCGCCCCAGCGGGCGAGGTCGCCGGTGCGGTAGACGCGGGCGCCGGGCACGAACGGGTCCGGCAGGAAGCGTTCCTCGGTGAGGTCGGGGCGGTTGAGATAGCCGCGGGCGAGGGCCGCCCCGCCGAGGTGGATCTCCCCGACGACGCCGGGCGGGACCGGCTGCATCCGGGCGTCCAGGACGTAGCAGCGGGTGCCCGGGAGCGGGCGGCCGATGGGGCAGGGGCGGTCCAGTGGGAGGGGGTCGTAGTGGGCGGTGCTGTAGAGGGTCGCCTCGGTGGGGCCGTAGCCGAAGCAGACCCGCAGGCCGGGCAGTAGCTCCGTCATACGGTGCAGCGCCGCCTCGGTGAGCGACTCGACCCCGGTCAGCAGCTTGCGCAGATGCAGGCCGCGCAGCCGTCGGTCCGGGTCCTCGTCGGCCCACTTGACGTAGGCGGGCGGCAGGAACGCCTGCACGATCTCGTGCTCGCGCAGCCAGGCGAACAGTGCCTCCGGGTCGCCCCGGACCTCCTCGGGGACGATGTGCAGCACACCGCCGGTGGTGAGGGGCAGCAGGAGTTCGTGGACCGAGGCGTCGAAGCCGATGCTGGACCAGGCCGAGCCCGCCTCACCGCGGGCGGTGCCCATCCGGTCGTGCCAGGCCGAGAAGAGGTTGAGAACGCTGCGGTGCTCGACGGCGACGCCCTTGGGCCGGCCCGTGGACCCGGAGGTGAAGATCACGTAGGCCAGTTGGTCCGGGGTCCGGGTGATTCCGGCCGGCGGTCGGTCCCCGGCCGTGCCCTCGGCCTCGGTTTCGACCCTGCCGATGTCGAGCCAGTCCCCTGGCCGGTCCGCACCGCGGTGGTCGCTGAGGACCACGGGGCACACGGCGTCCTCGACCATGGCGGTGAGGCGTTCCCAGGGCTGCCCGGGGTCGAGCGGGAGATAGGCGGCACCCGCCTTGAGGATGCCGAGGATGCCGACGGCCAGGTCACCGGTACGGCGTGTGTGCAGTCCGACGACGTCGCCCGGGCGGACGGCACGGGCGACGAGGGCGTGGGCGAGCCGGTTGGCACGCCGGTCGAGCGTCGCGTAGTCCAGCGCGTGGTCGCGGTCGGTGACGGCGGTCGCGGCGGGGTGGGCGCTGGCCCGGGCTTCGAAGAGCTCCGCGATGCCGGACGCCGAGCGCAGCGCGTTCGCCATGGCGACGGAGGAACCGGTGCCGTCGGAGGAACCGCTGCCGGCGGGGGAGTCGTCGGCGGGGGAGCCGCCGGCCTCGAAGGAGCCGTTGACGCCGGAGGAGTTGTCGTCCTCGTCCCGCTGCCGCGTGGCGTCGCCGGCACCGATCAGCTCCAGGCGCTCGCGCGGGTCCATCAACTCCAGGGTGTCGACGGTGCGGTGCGGGTGCCGGGCCATGTCGGTGAGCACGTGCCGGAGGTGTCCGGCCCAGCGTTCGGCGGTGGCGGTGTCCAGCAGCGCGGTCGCGTGGTCGAGGTGGCCGGTGACCCGGCCCTCCGACTCGGTCGCCGACAGGGCGAGGTCGAACTTGGCCGGGGCGTGGGCGATCGGCAGCGGCGCGGTCTCGATGCCGGGCAGCTTCAGCAGGTCGTGCCGGTCCGGAACCCAGGCCAGCATCGTCTGGAACAACGGGGTGTGGGCCGCGCTGCGGGGCGGGTTCACCACCTCGACGATCCGCTCGAACGGCAGGTCCTGGTGGGCCAGGGCGCCGCGGACCACCGCCCGGGTGCGGGCCAGGGCCTCCGCCGCGGTCGGCGAACCGGACAGGTCGACGCGCAGCGGGAGGGAGTTGACGAGGAAACCGATGAGCCCGGCGGTCCCCGGGCCACGGCGGCCCGCGACCGGGCTTCCGACAACGATGTCCTGCTGCCCGGAGAGTCGGGACAACAGCACGGCCCAGCCTGTCAGCACCGCGACGAACAAGGTGGCCCCGTGTTCCCGGGCCAGCCCGCGCAGGGCGGCCGTGACGTCCGCGTCCAGCTCGAACCCGACGCGACCGCCGTCGTAGCCCTGCTCCGCCGGCCGCGGCCCCGGCAGCGGCAGTTCGAGCACGGGCGGGGCGTCGGCCAGCACGTCTTTCCAGTAGGCCTCTTGAGTGGCGAGGGCGCCACCGAGCACGGAGTCCCGCTGGGCTTCCGCGTGGTCCGCGTACTGGAGCCGCAACCCGGGCAGCCCGTCGGGCACACCGGCCGCCAACGCCTCGTAGAGCAGGCCGACTTCCCTCATCATCACGTTCATCGACGCGCCGTCGTAGATACTGTGATGGAACGTCAGCAACAGCACGTGACGTGCGGTGTCGAGGGCGAGCAGCCGTCCGTGCCAGAGCGGACCGGCCGCCAGGTCGAACTCCCGCTCCGCCTCCTCCCGCTGACACGCGGTCACGCGCCCGTCGGGGTCGTCCGAGGCGCTGAGGTCCTCGAACTCCAGGGTGGTACCCGAGCCCGCCGGGTCGATGTGCTGACTCACTCCGCCCGCCTCGGCCACCAGCCGCGTCCGCAGGGTCTCGTGCCGGTCGGTCAGGGCGTCGAAGGCGGCGGCCAGGATGCCGGGGTCGAGCGGGCCGGTGAGGAGGAAGGCGAGGGTCTCGTTGTAGGCGATGTTCCCGCCCGGAAGCTGGGCCAGGAACCACAGCCGCTGCTGGGCGAAGGACGCGGGCCGGACACGGGGGGCCGGGTCCGCGGGGGCGAGACGGGGAGTGTTCAGCACCGGCAAGGCCTGGCCTTCCTGTCGGGGGACGGGACCGGGGACGGAACGGAGGCGCGGCGAATGACGGCATCGCGCGAAGTGCCGGAAGTGGGGGGACGCGAAGTGAGGGGACGCGAGGTGAGGGCTGCGTAGATATCGGCGAGTGGGGGAGGACCGACGGGGGGATACGCGTGGTGCGGATGCGCACACTGAGGCGTCAGTTGTGCAGAGTTCCTCAGGAGGCTCCGTGATGTAGTTGTGATCATCAGTCACGCGCTCAGGACATGTCAACACTTGACTTTGCTGCGGGAGTTGACCTATTTGGGCGGGCTCTTCCGGCGGTCCGGCGGCGGCCGCATCCAGGGGCGGGGTCACGCCTGTGGTGCGTGGGCCAGGTAGGCGAGGACCGCCAGTACCCGGCGGTGGCCGCTGTCGCTCGGCGGCAGGCCGAGCTTGAGGAAGACGTTGCCGATATGCTTGTGCACCGCGCGCTCGGTGACCACGAGGGTTCCGGCGATGGTCGCGTTGTCGTGGCCCTCGGCCATCAGTGACAGCACCTCGCGCTCCCGGGGTGTGAGCGAGTCCAGCGGCGAGTCCTTGCGCCGGGTGAGGAGTTCGGCGACCACTTCGGGGTCCAGCGCGGTGCCGCCGGCGGCCACCCGCTCCAGCGCGTCGAGGAACTCGTCGATCCGGCCCACCCGGTCCTTGAGCAGATACCCGATGCCGCTGGTCCCACCGCCCAGCAGCTCACCGGCGTACGTCTCCTCGACGTACTGCGAGAGCACCAGCACCGGTAGCCCGGGCAGCCGCTCGCGGGCCTCCAGCGCCGCCCGCAGCCCCTCGTCGCGGAAGCCCGGGGGCATCCGCACATCGAGCACGGCCACGTCCGGCCGGTGCTGCAGGAGTGCGGGCACGACCTCGGGCCCGCTCCCGACGACGGCCACGACGTCGTGCCCGGCCGAGGCCAGCAACAGGACCAGCCCCTCCCGCAGGAGGGCGTTGTCCTCGGCGATCACCACACGCACGGCAACTCCACCTCGATCACGGTCGGCCCCCCGACCGGGCCGGACACTTCCACGGTTCCGTCGAGCGCGGCGCCCCGCCGCTGCATGCCTTTCCGGATGAAAGGAAGCTAGATGGTTTGCTTGAGTCACGCAAGTTTTGTCTGGCAGCGAGCCCGTGCCAACGTGACCGTGCCGACGAGGTCGCGCCGGCCGGGTCAGTGCTTTCCGGTGAGACTCTGGGTGCCGAGCACCGAGATCAGTTCCAGCTTCTCGGCCGCCTCGGTGCCCGGCTCGGCCGAGTACACGAGGATGCGCAGGTCGTGCTCCTCGACCCGGAGGTGGTCGCAGTCCAGCGTGAGGGAGCCCACCTGCGGATGCTCGACCGTCTTGCGCGACGCCTCCAGCCGGCCGACGCCCCCCGCGTCCCACAGCTCGGCGAACCGCCTGCTCTGCGCACGCAACTCGGCGATCATCCGCCGCAGTTGGCGGTCGGCCGGATAGCGTGCGGCCGTCGAGCGCAGCTCGGCGACCATACCGGCCTCAAAGGCATGCCGCTCCTCGGGGGTGTGCCGCACCCGGGTCGGCCGGGCGAGGAAGTTGCGCCACACGCCGTTGCGCTCGAAGCCGCGCAGCCCGGACGGGTCGCCCATCAGCGCCGCGTACATCGGGTTGGTCACCAGCAGGGTCATGGCCGCGTCGGACACCGCGACGGGGGTGCCGGCCAGCCGGTCGAGGAGCCGCTGGACGCTGGGCGTGATGTAGGCGGGCACCATGTCGGGACCGGGCGGCACCAGCCCCGCCAGCCCGAACAGATACGTCCGCTCGTCCGCGGACAGCCGCAGCGCCCGTGCCAGCGCCTCTACGACCTGCACGGACGGGTTGGTCGCCCGGCCCTGTTCGAGGCGCGTGACGTAGTCGACCGAGATCCCGGCCAGCAGCGCCAGTTCCTCGCGCCGAAGCCCCGCCGCGCGCCGTTGGCCGCCGGCCGGCAGCCCGGCCGCGTCCGGCGCGACCCGGTCGCGCCAGCGCCGCAGTGCCTGTCCGAGTTCCGTCGCCTTCACAGCCCCAGTCAACACGGTCGGCCGAGGACGTGCCTGGTACCCGCAGTCATAGGCTGTCGGGTCCGCCACACCACCTTTACCCTGGTCAGCGCGTTGAACTGCTCTGTGCGCACCCACTGGGTCGAATCGGGGTCGAATTGGGTGGGCAGGTCGTTCCACGGACCTTCTCACCCTCACGCCGCGGTGGTTAGCCTCAAGCTGATTCCGGGTCTTGCACAGGAGGGGTCGTTGGAGTCAAGTCCTTCCCTGTAGAACTCGCGTGTTCAAGCGCTTCTGCAGGGGTATGCGTTGTTCACATGGAATCTTGCCTGGGTGCCTGATAAATGGGGGCCGCTGCCTGCCGAGGGTGTTCTCGGCATTCGTGATCTGCCCGCTGCGGTGGCTGGGATCGGTCTGGCACCGGGAGATCCGGTGTTCGTCTGTCCCGATGGTTCCATCGACCAGGGCCTGCTGGCCTTCGTACGGTCGCCGGAGTTCCAGCGCCTGGAACGGGAGACGAAGCGCAACTACGCGACGGATATCCGCCTGCTGCTGGAATTCCTGTCCGCTCGGGGACTCGAATGGCGGCGAGCAGGCGAGCGGGATCTGGCCGACTTCCGGCACTGGCGGTGCTGGGCGGAGGAAAACCCGGCCCGGATCAGCGGCGCGAAGTGGAACCGCGAAGTGGCCGCCTTCACGATGCTGTTCCGGTGGGGTGGGGCAGGGCCGCTGCCGGTCGACTTCGGGCGTAGGCGGGATCGGGCCGGCGGCGCTGTGTCAGCGCGGGTGTCGTGGCTGACGCCGCGGGCATGGCGGCTGTGGGCCAGCATCGGCCTGCGCGGGGTTGGGCCATTGACTGCGCGTCCTGCGCAACCCGCATGCGTCTGCTGCTGACGGCCGAGGGCTACGAGACGGACGCTGGCTCGCGCAGCTGGGTGCCACTGGAGGATCGTGACCCGGCCCTGAGAGGGAAGGCATCGATCCGGGGTGGCCAATCCGTTGCCCAACCCACTCGGCTCCGCTTCGGCCGGGACCGGGACCTGCACGTTTTCACCTGCCCGGCCGACCCCGGACACCCGCCCCAGTGGGTACTCGCCTAACGAGCTCGTGCACGGCCAACCGTGCACGAGGTCGTTAGGCGTCACTCGTGGATCGCCGAAGTTGCGGCTGGTTTCACGAGTTCAGGGGGACAGCGATTTGTTGGAGGAGGTAGAGCGGAACGTGCCGTCGGCGCCGAGCGCGGTGACCTGCGCGGCCGATGGCGTGCGCTGCTTTCCGGAGTCAGTCGTGCCGCGGTCGGTGTAGGTGACGTGGACGACGGCGAGGTCCCCGCCGTCCAGGAGCCGTGTGGCTTCCTGATGTGCGTGGGCGCGGGCTTCGCCGGCCTTTCGCTGGGCGGTACGCAGGCGTTCGATGTGGGCTTAGGCCGGGCACAGCAGCCACGACTCCACCTTCGTACAAGGCAGTTCAGGCCGGGCTCCGCACTGCTCGCACACCCGGGTCCCGGTCGTACGGCGGGCGGCGGCCGCGGACACCTGAGCTGCGCTCGCGGAGGTCGGCACCGACTCGCTGATCAGGTAGAGGTCGAACGTGGCGCGGCGGCCGGCGCCGTCGCGGCCCTGTACGGTGGCGCGGGCCGGGCCGCCCGGCTGCCGCGGCAGGTCGAGATCCTTTGGACGTCGTCTCATTTGGTGAGTCTGCGGTAGCAGGTGAGGCTGCAGGCGATAGCGGTGAAGGCCAGGAAGTGCTCGGCCTTGCGTTCGTAGCGGCGGTGCAGACGGCGGCAGCCGCCCAGCCGGGACATCGTGCGCTCGATCGTCCAGCGGCGCCGGCCGAGCCGGGTGGAGAACTCGAGCCTTGCGGGATGCGTCGCTTGCGCAGCCGGCTGCGCCTGGAGAGGGACTGCAGGTCGTGGTTGCGCAACAGTTGCTGGCACTCGCGCCCGGCCTCGCATGATCTTTCGTACCGATGCCGCCGCAGCTATCGCGGGTTGAGCTTTACGCGGCCATCCGACGTGACGTCCCGCACCGGGACATCGAACCGTCGCGGAGACCCCGTGCCGACGAGATGTCGCGCGGGCCTCGCGGCGTCGGCTTCATCACGATTGACGGGAGCGCGCCCGAACACCCCAACCGCTCCAAGGCATTAGCCAAGACAGGGCCAGGCCGCCGGGCATTGCCGTCCGTTGCGGTGACCGCCATCTGGCGTTCATACCTGTCTCACCGCTCCGGTCGATCGTGCTTCCTAGCGTCCGTGAGTGCGCGCACCGCTGACCTGCCGCAGCCCGCTGTCGGGTTCGGAGCGCTGCTGTCCGGTCGGTGTGCGACTGCACCCGACGACGCGAAAGGCCCCTGGAATGTCCGAAGAACCCAAGCAAACCAGAATCTCTCGTCGCAACGCGCTCGGCCTGTTCGGCGCGACAGTGTCCGGCGCCGCCGCCGGGCCACTGGTCCTCGGCGCCGGAACCGCCGAGGCGGTCCCGGCGAAGTCGGAGGTCACCGGTCTCACCACCGGCTCGGCCACCACCCCCGTCCAGGGCCTGCACCTGACCTTCGGCGCTGACCCCCGCAGCCAGATGGTCGTCTCGTGGGTCACCGACGCGGCCGTCAAGAACCCCCGGGTCGTCTACGGCACGCTGAGTGGCGGCTTCGGCTCCACGGTGCACGCGACGACGAAGACCTACGTGGACGGCAAATCCGGGCGGACCGTCTGGGTCCATCACGCGCTGATCAGCAATCTCAAGGCCGACACCGACTACCTGTACGCGGCCCAGCACGACGGCGCCACCCCCGACGCCGGCACCTTCCACACGGCGCCGTCCGGCCGAGCTCCGTTCACCTTCACCAGCTTCGGCGACCAGGGTGCGCCCAGTGTGACGTGGAAGACCGGAGCGAACCCGGCCGACGCCTCGGGCCGGGACTTCGAGCCCAACGCCACGCCCGCCGCTGCCGACATCGTCACCGGCATCGAGAAGGTCGGCCCGCTGTTCCACCTCCTCAACGGCGACCTCTGCTATGCCAACACCGGGCCCGACCGCATCCGCGTCTGGCACGACTTCCTCGCCAACAACAGCCGCTCGGCGCGATTCCGTCCGTGGATGCCGGCCGCGGGCAACCATGAGATCGAGCTGGGCAACGGCAAGCTCGGTCTCGACGCGTACCAGACCTACTTCGAGCTGCCCTCGACCGAGACCCAGCCCGAGCTCGACAACCTCTGGTACTCCTTCACGGTCGGCTCGGTGAAGGTGATCTCCCTGCAGAACGACGACATCGCCCTGCAGGAGGGCGGCGACATCTACATCAACGGCTACTCCGGTGGTCGGCAGCTCGCCTGGCTGGAGCAGGAGCTCAAGTCGGCACGGGCTTCGAAGGCCATCGACTGGATCGTCATCTGCATGCACCAGGTGATGATCAGCTCGGCGACCGCCGCGAACGGCCCCGATGTCGCGCTGCGCGCGGCGTACGGCCCGCTGTTCGACAAGTACGGCGTCGACCTGGTGGTCTGTGGCCACGAGCACGACTACGAGCGCTCGTTGGCGGTGCGTGGCGTCGTCCCCGGCAGCGTCACCCTCACACCCAACCCGAGTCAGACCGCACTCGACGTGATCGAGAGCGAGCATGGCACCACTCACATGGTCCTCGGCGGTGGCGGCGTGTCCGGCATCACCAACAACAGCTTCACCACCGACGACGCCGACGGTCACGGGCATCACTCGGCGTACGTCCAGATGGAGCACGTCGGCAAGTTCAACTCGGTCAAGGAGAAGGAGACGGCGGTCTGGATCGGCGTCCGCGACGCGGAGCATCCGTACGGCTTCGCCGAGTTCGCCGTCGACCCGGGCCGTCACCCCGGTGACATGACCCGCATCCACGTCACCTACTACAACATCATCACGCCCACAGGTGAGCTGTCGGTCTTCGAGAAGTTCACGCTCCAACGCCGTCGTAGTGACGGCGGCCACGGCCAGCACTGACCCACGGCGACTAGCAGCAGTAGTCGTCAACGCCTGGGGCCGGGACGACGTCCCGGCCCCAGGCGTTGACGACCAGGAGCCCTTGGCGGGCGGGTCTCGAACACCAAATCGAGACGCGACATGCTCACCGCAGACCAACTCGCCGCACTCGGCATGAGATGGGCGTAGCGGTGGATGTCGAGGGCGAGGGTGGGTGTGCAGGTGGTTGATATTGGCGTATCGCGAGCTCAGGTCGCCTGCGAGGGTATTCGCCTGATAGGCCGAGTACCGTCAGAGCTTTCCTCGGAGATGGAGGCGTGGGCGCTGGAGCACGGGAAGGGAATCTGGTTCGGCCCCGCAGGCGACCTTTCCTGGCCAGACTTCGAGTTCGATCGAGGGGCCCGGCGCGCGGGCGATACGGTGGTGAGCTGGGCCGTGTTCTTCAATACAGGGGACATCGCGGGATCCTCATGGACATCAATCCAGGAGAGATCTGGCACCACTGGTAGGTCACCCCCGCTTTGGATCGCAACTGACGGGTGTCGTGGCGAGTCGGCGGTAGCAGATGAGGGTGCAGACGATGCCGACGAAGGCGGAGAGCTGTCCGCCTCTGCCTATCGACACGCTGAGTGGACCCGATCAGCGGCACTCCGGTTGCCACCATGCCGGCCGGATTCATCAGTGTGCGGGCAGGGCCGAGTTCCGAACCGTGCTGCCAGTCCGCGGCGGGTGAGCCCGCAGACCATTATGCCGATCAACGATCAGCGAATCACGGGTTCCACGTTTGCCGGCCTCGCCTCGCAGTCACGGGCCAGTCGACGGTGGGAGGTGGTGCATGACAGCGTTTGCCTCCTGCAGGCTCAAGCTGGGGGCGTGCTTCGGAGGTGGCTCGGCGCGGCCACCCGAATCGCCCACACGTTCGGTCGTACTGGGAAACCTGCCTGCGAGCCTGGATCTTGGTGGCGTCCAGCCGAAACTCTATGCCCCCCGGCCTGAACCTAAGCGAACACATCTGTCAGAGCCCGAAGACGCGGGTCAGAGCATTCAGGGACCCCACCCGGCGCGGCCGGCAGGGCTCGAACCTCCCCGACAGGCCGCGTGACGTTGGAGCGGTCGACGCCGAACCCCAGCCCCAGCACCGAGTGCGGTAAGTCGTGCTGCAGATGGACCGATGTGGCCACCAGCCGGTCGATGAACACCAGCCGATGCCGGACGCCAGCACCCTCGAACCGCTTCCCGACCCCGCCTCGCGCAACGTGGCGGCGGCCTTCGATGCACACTTGCCGCGGCACGGCCAACTCCTGAACCAGACCGGCAAGATGACACCGGGCAGCCCTGTGAACAGCCGATGCGTCAGGACTGCCCGGCCAGCCATGATCGCCACGGACGGGCCATACCACCCGCCGGATGGCACGCCCGCCCAGCACCACGTACCAACTCCTTGTTGTTGAAGACATCGCAGGGCTTCACGGCCTCTGAAGATTTTTTCCACGCACCCCACCCACGTTCAGCACGTAAGCGATGTGTCAACATGACGGCCGCCCCGGCCCCCCGCGCCGCAACGCGAGGCCAGGGCGTGTCCATGCACAGGGAGGGACCACTTTGAAGAAGTACGCCGTGTTGATCGCCGCTGCCGCCATGGCCGCCGGCACGCTCGCCACCGCCCCGGCTTTCGCCGCGACCGATCCGAAGACCGTTCACTTCGGCGGATGGCAGTACGACAGCCCTGGCAGCGACACCCGCTCCAACACGAGCCTGAACAACGAGTGGATCAACATCCACAACGGCACCTCCGCCGCGGTGCAGCTCAAGGGCTGGTCCGTGGAGGACTTGGCGGGACACAGCTACGTCCTGCCGTCGTACAAGCTCGGCGCGGGCAAGACGGTCAAGCTGCACACCGGGCGGGGCACCAACACCGCCGGCCACCTGTACTGGGGCAGCGGGAACTACATCTGGAACAACACCCAGGACATGGCGTTCCTGTTCAAGCCCAACGGCTACGACTTCCGCTCCTGCTTCGCCGGCCACGACTTCGGTGACCCCAACCCGTACAACTGCCACAACGAGAGCTGATCGACGGTCCAGGCCCCCGCTCCAGCGGGGGCCTGCCAGCCGTCACCCCATTTCCCGCCCGAGCACTGCGGTGCGGTCGAACCACACTGCGCGCATCACCCAGCACCTCACACGAGACGACGTCTCAAGCGGCTGGCCGACCGTCCGCCGCCGACAGCTCTCTTCCTGCGTCGGTTGAAGACTGACCCAATTCAAGGAGAGGCTAACCCTGCGGGACACGGCGCAGGTACACCCACCACCTCGTACAGCGAATCCCCCCACTGGCCCAGCGCTCCAGCTCCCGAGACCCGACCAGATGGATTGCATGGTCCCTGGCGAACTCACGGGCGGGTTCCGAGAAGCTGCCGTTCGTGATCATTACGGGGACGTCCGCCGGATGCTCCGGTCGTGCAGTTCCGTTGAAGGTCTGAACGTTCGTGCTGGTCACCGTGTACTTGGAGCCCTTGCTTGACTCTTTGGGTGAGCCAGGCGACGAGCGCTTCAAAGCCCTTGCCGTCGAATCTCTGAACCTGCTCCAGGGTGTACCTCTGCTCGGTGCGAGCGAACCTGCTTCTACGGTCATCGGTCTCTTCCAGGCGTCCAAGCTGCTCGACGGCCGAAGTGTGCAATGCGGTCCAGCATTCAACACCGGCGTCCATTACGTACCACTCGTCCAAGACCGCATCAATTGGCGAATCGCCGGAGTGCATCGACTGGCACATTGAGGAGGGGCCGCGCGGCTTGCAGGGCGTCATCACCTGCGACCACCCGGCCACGCTCTTCGTGCTGAACGGGATCCGCCCGCACATCATCAGGCCACGCCGCGCGAAGGCGCTCCGATTCGAGGTGGACGGCCAAGTCGTCTGCTCGAAGATCGTCCGGCATCCGGGGACAAGGCCGAACAACTTCATGGCCCGCGCACTTCGCCTCGGGTGCTGATGGCCCGGCAATAGATCTTCTGTATTTGATCTTCGCTGATCCCCAATCAGGTAAGAGTCCCGCACGCGGTGTTCGGCTGCTGTGCAAGTCCACAACGTTCTGACTCGCGCTTTGTCGCTAGCGGCACACGCGCGGTCTGTCTCCGCCTGCGCATGCTGTACACAGCTGGTCCGGAAGAACAAGACGGCAACGTACTTTCGGCCCGCGGCCGTTCGTTGACAACTCCACATCCCTATCGCAACGCGGTAAGCGCAACCCGCTGTAGGGGTCACGACAAGTCGTGGACCCGTCAGCACGCGCTCCGCGGTCGCCCCGCCACGAACGTGGCACTAAACGGCGACCTGGTAGGCGCCATGAGCGCCGAGTCCACCACCAAAGGAAAGGGAAACGCCGTCGCGGCCTGCTAGGTCGCGGTGGCGGTCTCGCGGTCCTGGCAACACCCAGTTGCTGGGGTCGCGGATGCACTGCGGTCCCGGTGACACCGAGTTGCCGCGGCCGCACATGCAACACATGCGATAGGGAGAGAGCAGTTGGAGAAATTCCACGAATGGATGCTTTGGTTGCACTACCTGGTGGTTGTAGGTGAACTACTAGGTTGGTGCTGGGGAGCCTGGCGGTACTTCCGCGTCAAGCGCCTTGCCCGAGATCGGCCCCAGGTGGCGCCGGTCACCACCAACATCACGTACATCTATTCCCCGAGCGTGCATCAGACCAATGTGTACTACGGTCGGCCGCCCGCAGAGTCGGACCCTTCGCGAGAGGTGCGGCTTCCAGATCGCCGACGGGAGATCTGGCGGGGATGAATGAGGCCGGGTTCGGAAGCAGTGCCAGTGCCTCCGATCCCGGCCTACAAAAGCCCCTTGCAGCCAGCAGGGGGCCTCTTTGTGTGCCGCTCGCCAGCTTGGTTAGGGCTGGGTGCGTAACCTCAATGATGGTCACTGAGACGTGAATCACAAGAGGGTTGGCGAACCCTTAACGTGTTCGACGCCCGGCGGTCGCACATGGCCACTGTTCCACCTGCTCATTCGGGTATGCCTGCTCTGGCGACCCGAGGTCAGTAGTCGGCGCAGCTCGACGGGTGGTGTGAGCTGGACGAGTCGCAGTGCGACGGCGACGAAGTGTGCCCGCCGCTGAATGTGTCGGCGGCCACGTACGGGGTCGGGTCGAACGAGGTCGGCTGGCTTGCCGGCGTCGCTGAGACGGACGAGCTGCTTGTGGTGGACGAGTAGCTCCTCGGCGGTGCGCCACCGTGCCCCCCTGACGGCGACACGGGCGCCCCACCCATCGCGGTCGCCATGAAGATTGCGCATGACGCTCCGGACCTCGCGGGAGTCCCGTCGGCTCTGCGTTCCGTCATCGAGCAGTGCTTAAGCAAGGATCCCACCGGCCGACCCTCCGCCGCCGAGCTGCTTGCTTTGCTTCAGGAACAGGGGATAGGGGCAGCAGGAGCGGAGGAACCTGAGAAGACGACGGACCCGGAAGGCTCCGCACGGCGACATGCTCTACATCAGCCGGGCGGACGGCGTGCTGGCCTCGTACGACCTCCGGACAGGCCGGCGAAACTGGGCCGTGGAGACGGGAGGCGAATCTCCCGTTCGCCCGGTGCTTGCCGGCGGCCGGCTGTACAGCTCGGCCATTGACGGGCGGATCACCTGTGTCGATGCTGCGACGGGAAAGACCTTGTGGCGCAGTGCGGCACGACGCGACCCGAACTTGGGCATCGAGAGTCCCGTCAGTGAGCGCCCTGAACCTGTGGTGCTGAACGGCGTGGTGTAGGCGGGAGCCAGCACGGGATCCGTCTTTGCGGTCGCCCCGACCACAGCGTGAGCGTGCGTGAGGAGAAGAGCAGCCCACCCGCGAGACTGACGCCGAGTCAGGTAGGCGCGAGGACGGTGCCGACTCGTCACGCACAGGACGACGCTGATGGCCGGAGTGGCAACTGGGGTGCTGAGTCCCAGTGGACCGTACGTCGGCTGCAGGCCAATCGGAGACGACCGAGAGGCCTGTCAGAGTCGCCGCCCTGGATCCACACCGGTCAACGCCGGTCGCTCAAAGGGCAGTTTGGGAGGCCGATGCCTCTGACTGCCTCCGATCGCCTCTGCAACCCGACCTAGCAGGTCACAGCCGTTTCAGCCTCAGTAAGCCCAGGTCAGAGAGGTGCGTCGGTGGTACCCGCAGTCCCAGGAAGAAGGGTCTTCTGGCTGCTCCCGCGGCCGGGGCGCAGTGTGGAGGCATGACGACAACACTGATCACCGGAGCCAACAAGGGCATCGGTCACGAAACCGCCCGCCAGCTCATCGCCGCAGGTCACACCGTGTACATCGGAGCCCGGGACGCCGACCGCGGCCGCCGGGCAGCCGGGGAACTGGGTGCCCGGTTCGTCCTCCTCGACGTCACCGACGACGCCTCGGTCGAGGCCGCGGCCAAGAAGATCGAGGCCGACGGCGGGCTCGACGTACTGATCAACAACGCCGGGATCGAGAGCAGGACCGCGGACAACAGCGTCCCCACGGCCGAGACCGTCACCGCGGACCAGATGCGCACCACCTTCGAGACGAACGTCTTCGGTGTCGTCCGCGTCCTGCACGCCTTCCTGCCCCTGCTGGAGCGCTCGGCGGCACCGGCCGTGGTCAACGTCAGCAGCGGTCTGGCCTCGCTGACGGCTCTCTCCGACCCGGACCACTTCGCGCACTTCTACCCGGGCATCGCGTACCCGGCCTCCAAGACCGCGGTCAACATGCTCACCGTGCAGTTCGCGAAGGCGTTCCCGGCCATGCGGATCAACTCCGTCGAGCCCGGCTTCACCAAGACGGACCTGAACGGCAACACGGGCACGCAGACCGTGGAGCAGGGTGCCGAGATCATCGTACGGATGGCGCAGATCGGCCCGGACGGACCGACCGGCGGCTTCTTCGACGTGAACGGCCGGCTGCCCTGGTGACTCAAGGCGGCCCGGGGGTCAGCCGATGCAGATGACCAGCAGGCAGAGGTGCGAGGGCGAGGTCGCGGAAGCGGTCGGTGCGGGGCTCGCCGGCGATGTCGATGTGCCTGTGGTGGCAGTCGCGCTCGCGGTGGGCGTGGCCGCCGTCGGCGCCGCCGTCGCGGCGACCGTGTCTCCGGACACCGTGGCGGCGGACTGCGGCTGGGCGGCGGAGGTCGCCGCGGGCTGCGGTGACGCAGCGGTGTCCTGACGGGGCGTCGGTGTGGCGTGGCGCGGGCCGGTGGTCTGTGCCCGCGGGTTCGACGTCGCCGAGCCGGTGGCGGGCGTGGTGTCCGGGGCCCGGTGCCGGCCGGTCGGCACCGCCGCCGCCTGGGCGACGTCCGTGGTCTGCTCGTCGGCGAGACCCATGGGCCTGTTGTCCGGGGCCGTGGCCGCCTGGGCCCGGTCGGTGCCCTGCCGGTCCAGCGAGGCGACGGTCAGTCCGCCGCCGACCAGGGCGACCGCGGTGGCCACCACGGCCCGCCGCTGGTTCTTCTTCCAGCGGGCCCGCTGACGGCGCCGGGCCGCCCGGCCCAGCGGCGCGGACGGGGCGCCGTCCGGGCCGTCGTAAGGCTCCTCGGCGGCCTCTTCGGCGTACGTGTCCGTGTCGAACCACGTGGTGTCGGCCGGGGCCTGCCAGACCGCCGCGCCGGTCGTCGCCGGGGCCGCAGTGGCGCGCGGGGCGATGTCCGGGGCGTAGGCGCCGCAGCCGGGGCACGCCAAGGCGCCGTTGAGGTGCCGACGGCACGAGGAGCAGTAGTCCATCCGCGTCTTCCTGACTCGACTGCGCCGACGGCGTCCACCGCCATGGCCTGATCTCGTTCGCACGTGGGATCGAACGGCCAGAACGGTAGCGATCCTTTGGCCAGGCAGTGTGCAGCCTGTGTGTCGCTTCTGCGCAGATGCCGTCCGGGGTCGGTGCACAACCCGGTTCGAACGAGGCCCGGCCTGCGGCTCGGCCGCCCGCGCGGCGAGGACCCCGGCCTCAAGGCCGAGGACGAGCCGAACCGGCCGGGCGCGGCCGCACCCCCGTCGCCGGTTACCGGCTCGGCCTCGCCGAACCCGACCCGGCGCTGCTGGGCGGCAGTCCGCACGCCGCCGCGTCGTCGGCCTCGGTGCTCCCGCGGCTCCCCTCGCCGGCGAGATGTCAGCGGCGGCACGTGTAGCTCGCGGCCTCCATGGTCGGGCCGCGGCCCGTGTAGCGGGCGTGCAGCGGGTAGCGGCAGAGGTCGCGGGTGACGACCGTGCCGTCGGCGGTGGTGGTGGCCGCGGGCAGGGTGTCGGGGGCCCGGCCGTGTTCGACCCAGTCGACGACGGCGGCCAGCGGATCGGTGGGCACCGGGCCGTTGCCGCCGGCGCAGTGCCCGACGCCGGGCGCGAGGAAGACCCGGTAGAACGAGTCGACCTGCCGGGCCCCGCCCATCGCGTGCTCGACGCGCTCTCGGTAGTCGACCGTGCCCTCGGGCATGATCAGCGGGTCGGACAGCCCGTGCCAGGTGACCATCTTGCCGCCGGCCGCCTCGAAGGCGCCCAGGTCGGGGTCGTCCGTGCCGATGACCCGGTTGTACTCGCGCTGGGACTGGCGGAAGAGACGCTCGAACCCGGTGTAGGTGAGCGTCGAGGTGTCGAAGTCCGGGTCCTGTTCGAGGAAGTACTTGATCCAGTCGGCGCTGATGGGGAACGGCGTCCCCGTGAGAGTTCCGTCGGAGGCCGCGGTGGTGCCGGCCAGGAGGGCCAGCGGGGCGCTGCTGTTCAGGCCGTACCAGAGGGACGTGCCGGCGCGGGTGGTGGGCCCCTCCCAGATGCGGGCGACGACCTCGGCGTCCTCGGCGCTGATCCGGAACGTCGTGCCCTGGCAGGTCACTTGGTCGCCGATGAGCGTCCGGGGGTCGAAGCGGCAGCGGTCGGGCTCGTCGACGACGCCGTCCACCACCCCGTCGTCACCGTCGCAGGACGCGACCGCCGCCTTGGTGAAGGCGTTCAGCTCGCAGGAGCCGAGAAGGTCACCCGCCTGCTCCATCACCACCTGCGGCCAGAGCTCGGCGGGGACGAAACGGTCCCAGTTGACGGCGGGCGCCGCGGCCACGATGCCGTTGAAGTCGTCGGGGTACCGCTGGGCCAGCATCAACCCCTGCCGGCCGCCGGTCGAGCAGCCGTCCCAGTACGAGTAGAAGCTGCCGCCGCCGTAGAAGGCGGCCGTGAGCTGCTTGCCGGCCACGGCTATGTCGTGCAGGGAGCGGCCGGCGAAGTTCTCCAGCAGCCCCGAGTCGACCCGGCCCTGTGCGTCCAGTGCCCACGCCGAAGGTTCCAGGGCGTCGGCGGAGACTCCGGCGTCGGTGGTGGCCGCCGCGTAGCCGTTCATGGTGGCCCGGGCGAGGCCGTCCTCGCTCGCCCCGGCGGCGTACCCACCGCCGCCGAGGGCCTCGAAGCGGCCGTTCCACGAGGTCAGCGGCAGCAGCAGACGGTTCGTCACACGGTCGCCCACCCCCGGGTGCGAGAGCACCACGGTCACGTCACAGACGGCGGGCGCGGAGTCGCCCCGGGCGGGACGGACGGCGGCGGTCAGCGACTCGACGCGCGCTCCGGCCACCCGGGGCGCGGAGAGCCCGGCGCAGGCCTGCTGCGGCGACGACCGTGCGGAGACCGCGCTCGCCGGCTGTGCCGGGGAGGTCAGGGCGAAGACGGCGAGGACGGGACAGAGCAGGGCGAGCAGGCGCTTCATCGGGCTCCTCGGAGGCTCTGACCGGGCCGGCGGACCTGGCCCGGAAGGCGTGGGGGTGCCCCGGCAACCTGGCAGACGCGGGAGCGGGCGGCATCGGAGGTTCCGCCAGGGTTGTCCCGGGGTGCAGGCGAGACGGCGGTGGGCCCGGGCTACCGGAACCGCAGTAGTCGCTGCTGAAACCGCAGTACGCCGGTACGGCCCCGCGTACTGCGCGGTGAGACCGCCGATTGCCCACAGCGGTACGACGACGGGACAGGCGGCGCCCGGAGAGCCTGAAGCGGTGTCGGAGACCGGCGCCGTGCCGCCCACCGCGGCTCAGCCCTGCGCCGGTCGGATCCCCAGCAGGAGACAGGACCATCGGATGAGGACTCGTACCGGGTTCGGGCTCGCAGCGGTCGCCTCGTGCCTCGCGCTCGCCACCGCCGTGACCGTCGGCAGAGGCGGCGGCGGTGGTGCCGCGCCGCCCCTTGTACCGCCGAAGGGGCCGTACGCCGCGCTCGGCGACTCCTACACGGCCGGCCCCCGCATCCCGGGCCGGCACGGGCGGCCCGCCGGCTGTGAGCGCTCCGACCGCAACTATCCCGCCCTGGTCGCCGCCCGGCTCGGGCTGCGGGCCGCCGAGTTCCGGGACGTCAGCTGCAGCGGGGCCGTCATGGACGATCTGTCCGGCCCGCAGTCGACGGACGACGGCGTCAACCCCGCGCAACTGTCGGCCGTGAACAGGGCCACGCGGCTGGTCACCCTCGGCATCGGCGGGAACGACATCGGCTTCGGCGCGCTGATCACGACCTGTGTCAAGAGCGGCGTGGCCTACCGGTTGGAGCAGCGGATCGTGGGCGGCGCGGCCGACGGGGCGCCGTGCCGCGCCCGGTACGTGGCGGACGGCACCGACGAGGTCGAGGGCCGGATCAGGACGGCGGGCGCCCGGCTGTCCGACGTGCTCGACGACGTCAGGCGCCGGGCGCCGGCGGCCCGGGTCTACGTGGTCGGCTACCCGGCGATCCTGCCCGCCGCCGGAACCGACTGCGCCGCGCTCGGACTGGCACCCGGCGACGTGAGCTACCTGCGCGCGAAGGAGCGCCGGCTCAACGCCGTGCTGCGCGAGCGGGCGCGGGCCGCCGGGGCCGGATACGTCGACACCTACACCCCCTCCACCGGCCGTGGCGCCTGCGCGGACCCCGGCGTGCGCTGGATCGAACCGCTGGTCCCGGCGGCCCCGGCCGCCCCAGTGCACCCCAACGAGCGCGGCGAGCGCGGCATGGCCGACGCCGTGCTCCGCGCGCTCGGGGTGACGAGCTGACGGTCCGGATGTCGTACCGGGGCAGGAGCCGGAGCCCCGGACGGGTACTGCGGTTTCAGTAGTCCGTCCTGCGGATTCAGTAGCCGGCAGTGCCAGTAGCCGCACGACGACGCGGGGGCCCTCGCCGGGACAGCCTGGGTGACCGAGCGAGATCGCGGATGTGGAGTTCCCTGACGTGGCTACTTTTCTGTATCGACTGGGCCGACTGGCCTTCCGGCGGCGCGGATACGTCGCCTTGCTGTGGTTGGCCGTCCTGGCCGCCGTGGGACTGGGCGCGCTGCAGGCGCCGGGCGCCGCCGACGAGGAGTTCTCGACGCCGGGCATCGAGTCCCAGAAGGCGTTCGACCTGATGCAGGAGCGCTTCCCGGGTGCCGCCGCCGACGGCGCCACCGCGCGTGTCGTCTTCGTCGCCCCGCACGGGCAGCGGGTCACCGCCACCGGTCACCGCAAGGCGATCGAGGAGACGGTGACCGCCCTGGGCGACGGCGCCCAGGTGGCCGGCGTCACCGACCCGTTCACGGCGAACGCGGTCAGCAAGGACGGTACGACGGCGTACGCGACCGTCACCTACAAGGTCAAGTCGTCCCAGATCGGCGACGCCGCCCGCACGGCACTGGACGACGCCGTCGACCAGGCGCGCGACACGGGCCTCACCGTCGAGACCGGCGGCTCCGCCTTGGACAGCGGCGCCGGACCCGGCGGCGTCGCCGAGTTCATCGGCATCGCGGTCGCGGCCGTCGTCCTGCTGGCCACCTTCGGTTCGCCGGCGGCCGCCGGACTGCCGCTGCTGACCGCGATCCTCGGCGTCGGCCTCAGCATGTTCACCATCACCCTGCTGTCCGACGCCCTGGGCCTGTCCTCCAGCACCGGCACCCTGGCGATGATGCTGGGCCTCGCCGTCGGCATCGACTACGCCCTGTTCGTCGTCTCCCGCTACCGGGAGGAGCGCGCCAGGGGCCGTGCTCCCGAGGAGGCGGCCGGGCTCGCGGTCGGCACGGCGGGCTCGGCGGTGGTCTTCGCCGGCCTGACCGTGATCATCGCCCTGGCCGGCCTGTCCGTCGTCGGCATCCCGATGCTGACCAAGATGGGCCTGACCGCCGCGGGAGCGGTGGTCGTCGCCGTGGTCATCGCGCTGACGGTCGTACCGGCCCTCCTCGGATTCTGGCCGAACGCCGTGCTGGCGGGCGCCGAGCGCCGTCGGGAAGGCGGCCGCCGCCGGTTCGGGTTCGGGTTCCGGTTCCGGCTCAGGAAGGCGACGCCCCAGGGCGACAGCCGTAGCAGTCGGGACAGCCTCGACAACCACGGCACCCGTTGGGCCCGCCTCGTGCTGCGCCGCCCGGTCCCCGTGCTGCTCCTGGCCGTCCTGGGCCTCGGCGCCCTCGCCGTCCCGATGACCCGGTTGCAGCTCGGCATGCCCGGAGACGAGGCCAAGTCCACGTCCACCACCGAGCGACGCGCCTACGACGACCTCGCCGAGGGCTTCGGGCCCGGCTTCAACGGCCCGCTGACCATCGTCGTCGACGCCAGGGGAGCCGCCGACGCCAAGGCCGCGGTCGGCACGGTCAGCGAGCGGATCGCCGGTACGAAGGGCATCGTCTCGGTCACCCGGCCGCATTTCGACAAGGCGGGCGACACCGCGGTGTTCACCGCCACGCCCGTCACCAGCCCGACCGACGACAGGACCAAGACCCTGGTCAGGACGATCCGCGGCGAGCGCCCGGCCGTCGAGTCGGCGGCCGGCGCCTCCTTCGAGGTCACCGGCACCACCGCGCTGAACATCGACGTCGCCGCGAAGGTGCAGTCGGCCCTGGTGCCCTACCTCGTCACCGTCGTCGGTCTCGCCGTCGTGCTGCTGCTGGTGGTCTTCCGGTCCCTGCTCGTCCCGCTCAAGGCGGCGCTCGGCTTCCTGCTCTCGGTCCTCGCGGCGCTGGGCGCGGTCGTCCTGGTCTTCCAGCAGGGCCATGCGGCCGGGCTGTTCGGGGTGGCGCAGACCGGGCCGGTCATGAGTCTGATGCCGATCTTCCTGGTGGGCATCATCTTCGGCCTCGCCATGGACTACGAGGTCTTCCTCGTCTCCCGGATGCGGGAGTCCTACGTCCACGGCGCGCCGGCGAAGGAGGCGGTGGTCGCCGGGTTCCGGCACAGCGCCCGGGTCGTCGTGGCCGCCGCCCTCATCATGATCGCGGTCTTCGCCGGGTTCATCGGCGAGAGCGAGTCCATGATCAAGATGATCGGGTTCGGCATGGCCACCGCCGTCCTCCTCGACGCCTTCGTCGTCCGGATGGCGATCGTGCCCGCGGTCCTCGCGCTGCTCGGGGACCGGGCCTGGCGGCTGCCGAAGTGGCTGGACCGGCTGCTGCCCCGGGTGGACATCGAGGGGGAGGCCCTCACCCGGTACGCGGCCACCGCCACGGTCGCCGACCCGGACCCGACCCCGGACGAGCCCGTCGAGGCACGCGTCTGACCGCCCCCACAAGATCCCGGCGGCCGCCCGTGGCACAGGTCACGGGCGTCCCGCCGGGGTCACGGGCGTCCCGACCGGGCGTGCCGGCGCGGACATCGGCCACCATGGACCCAGGCTCATCCCCCGGAGACACACATGACCACCAGCTTGGAACGAGGAACGAGGCGCTATCGCCACGTCGTGGACGCGGCCACCGTCCTGGCGCTGCTCGGCTGCGTGGCCCTGGGCGCCCTGCTGCACGTTCCCGGTATCAGCCAGCCGGGGCAGGTGTGGCCCGCCGTGGCGCCCGCGGCCGTCACCTGTCTCGCCCTGCTGCGGGCACGCGTCCAGCCACGCGCCGCCGCCGTCGTGGCCATGGCCGGTGCGGTGGTGACCCTGGCCCAGGGCTACATTCCCACCCCCCTGCTGCTGGCTCCCCTCATGCTGGCCCTCTACTGGGTGGCCGCCGGAACCGACCGCGGGACCACGCGGGTGTTCGGCCTGGCTTCCATGGCCATGGTGGTGATCACCACCGTGCTCGACACCCCCACGACCGAGATGCTGCTCCTGCGCACCCTCGGCCCCGTCCTGTGGCTGCTGCTGGCCCTGGTCGGCGGCAGCGGCGCCCGGCTGCGCACGGCCTACCTGGAGTCGGTACAGGCCCGGGCCGCGTACGCCGAGCGCACCCGGGAGGAGGAGGCCCGGCTGCGGGTCGCCGAGGAACGCATGCGCATCGCCCGGGAACTGCACGACGTCGTCGCCCATCACATGGCCGTCGCCAACGCCCAGGCCGGTACCGCCCGCCACCTCGTACCCACCCAGCCGGAGCAGGCGCTGAAGCTGCTCGACGGACTGACGGCCACCATGTCCTCCGCGCTGATCGAGCTCCGGGCCACCGTCGGGGTGCTGCGCCAGTCCGGCGACCCGGACGCCGAGTCCCTTGAGCCCGCCCCCGGCCTGGACCGGCTGCCCGAACTGGTCTCGACCTGCGAGAGCGCCGGTCTCGAGGTCACCCTCACCACCGAGGGCGAGTCGAGGCCCCTGTCACCGGGCGTGGACCTGACGGCGTACCGGATCATCCAGGAAGCCCTCACCAACGTGACCAAGCACGGCGCCGGCCAGGGCGCCGACGTCCGGCTCACCTATGCTCGGACCCGGCTGCTCATCTCGGTCACCAACGACGGCACCGCCGCCGTCGCGGAGGCCGCCGACGGCGGTTTCGGCCTGATGGGCATGCGCGAGCGCGCCCACTCCGTCGGCGGCGACCTGCGGGCCGGTCCCCTCCCGGGCGGCGGCTTCGAGGTCGCCACCGCCCTCCCGCTCCACTCCCTCGCACCGCAAGAACCAGAGGCCGCCGCGTGAGTATCCGTGTCCTGCTCGCCGACGACCAGGCCCTGCTGCGCGGCACGTTCCGGCTGCTGATCGACTCCTGCCCGGACCTGGAGGTGGTCGCCGAGGCCGCCGACGGGCGGGAGGCGGTGGACCTCGCCCGCGTCCACCGCCCCGACATCGTCCTGATGGACATCCGCATGCCCGGCACGGACGGCCTGGCCGCCACCGCCGCCATCTGCGCCGACCCCGGCCTGTCCGGCACCCGCGTCCTCGTCCTCACCATGTACGAGACCGACGAGTACGTCGCCCGGGCGCTGCGCGTCGGCGCCAGCGGCTTCCTCGGCAAGTACGTCACCACCGACACCCTCCTCGACGGCATCCGCACCGTTGCCGCCGGCGAGGCCCTGCTGTCCCCGGGCGCCACCCGCGCCCTCATCACCCGCTTCCTCGCCGGCCCCGCCGCCGGCACCCTCCTGGCACCCCCGGAGCGCCTCGACGAACTCACCCCGCGCGAACGGGAGGTCACCGCGCTAGCCGCCCGCGGCAGGTCCAACGACGAGATCGCCGGGGAACTCGTCCTGAGCGTCCTGACCGTCCGCAGCCACATCCAGCGCGCGCTGACGAAACTCGGCGCCCGCGACCGCGCCCAACTCGTCGTCATCGCCTACCAGACCGGCCTCGTACGCCCCGAGTCCCGGCAGGCCTGAGCTCCTTGAACCGCCGAGCCCATTCGTCGAAGGCGGGGGACTCCTTCAAGGGCCGCGGTCCCGGACGGGGTGTCAGTGGGGAGTGGCAGCATCTGCCGCATGACGAGTACTGATGCGGACCGCGGGCTGGACATGTTCCGGGAAGGGGACTTTCCCTTCTACACACTGACCTTCGTGCGGGATCTGCCCCCTGAGGAATTGCTGACCCGTATGAGGGTGGACCCGACGACCCTGGCGCTTCGCGACGGCACGGACCTGTTGGACGACTTCGGCGACGATCTCTTCGACGACGACGAACCGGTCGTCACCACCGGTGTCGACGGTTCCTGGACATGGGCGTGGGAAGAGGGCGGCACGCACGGACTCGACGAGCGGATCCTGAGCGCCGTCTCCGCGGGGACCGAAGCCGTCGCGCTGCACTACAACGAGAAGCCGATGCACTGCTTCAAGTACGCGGTGAGCGGCGAGATCATCGTCGAATTCGACACTCTCCAGGCGATGGAGCCGGGTGGGCGGGAGCCGGCAAGGCTCGACGGGATCATGAGGCCCCTCGGGCTCGTTCCTGGCCGGGTCGCGCCTCTCCACAGCGTCCTGGGGCTGGTGGAGAACGCTTTCGGCATCAGCTTGACCAACCCTCGGGAAGCCGACGACGAATGTTGGAGCGGCAGGCTGCGCCCTCTGCCGGACCAAACGGACTGAACGGACTGAACGGCATACCGGACTCCGGCCTGGCGTCCGCACTCCGGCCTCCTCGGCCGAAGCCCGGCGGGTGGACTCAGCCGGCACACGGTCAGGGTCCGGCCGCTCTTCCGCCGTCGAACTCGCCGCCCGTTCACGGCTGATGGACGACCTGCCGATCAGCGGCCGCCACAGGTTATGCAGTTGCCCGGTCGTGGGACGGCCGTGGAGGCTTGCGTGGTGAGACGTATGGTGTGGCCGTTCGACCTGACCTGGGACGAGGTGGACCCCGCGCGTCATCCGTTCGACAGCGTGGCGGCGGCGCGGGTGGTGCGATCGCTCGGTCCGGCCCGATGTGTACCCCGCCCGCCTGATGTATCGCGCATCGATCCGGCGATGAGTGACTGGAGCCATGGCGAGGGCAGCCTCTGGGCGGGCGCCGTGTCGTATGCCCTGATGGACCGTTACGGCCGCTGGGCCGTGGGCTGGCGCTGGGCGCACGACGAAGGGGACCTCGACGGCGGGCCCGTCGGGAGCTGGTGCTGTCCGCGGGATTCCGTCACTACCCCGGAGGAGACGCTCGACCGGGTCGTCGCGGCGCTGTGCGAGTGGCGGACGTGGCTGGAGAGTCTCGCCGCGCGGTTCGAGGCGTACCCGCTGGATCCGGCCGGCATCGAGGACCAGCGGATCCTGTGGGAGCGCGTCGCCCGGAACCTGATCCTGCAGGTCGTCGACCGTACCGGCTGCGGCAGCGGCTGGTACGGGCACTGCCGGCAGGTGCTCACCTGGTTCCTCGACCGCTGGGGGATCGCACCGGACATCGCCCGGGACCTCGTCGACGAGGCGGTCGGCGGGCGGTTCCACAGCTGGACCACTCCCGACATCGTGCTGGTCGACGACGTCGCTGAGCGCCTCGCGCTCGCGCTGCCTGCGTCCGGCGGACCGCGGCCGTCTGCCGGGCCGTCTGCCGGGCCGGCCGTCGACCACCTGGAGCGCTGGCTCGCCGTGCGGGGGACCGTGGCCTGGCAGGAGGCCGTCGACCACGGCGGGGAAGGACCGGTGACGGCGGCGCGGGACGGCGCGGCCGAGGACATCCGCGCCTTCGACCGTGCCCTGGACCCGGCCCGCGCCGAGGGGCTGCTCGCCGCGCTCGAACGGCTCCGGGCCGACGCGGCGCACGGCGCGCCGCTCGGCTTCGAACTGCTTCAGGGCTGGCAGCAGCACGTCCTGGGCACCGCACGGCCGCCCGCGTTCCGCACCCTGCCGGCCTTCGCCAAGCGCGGCCGGGAGCGCTACGGCATCGGCCCGGACACCCGGGCCCGCCTCGACGCCTGCCTGGCCGAGAGCGCCGAGGACCGCGGCGCGCCTCTGCCGCTGACCGCCCGCGCCGCCCGTGCCTACCTCGACGTGTGCTTCTTCCATCCCTTCGACGACGGCAACGCCCGCTCCGCCTTCCTCGCCCTCGTCTTCGTCCTCGCCCGCGAAGGCGTCACGCTCGACGGCGTCAGCCTGCTCCGTCGCGTCACCTTCCAGGCCGACGACCCCCGGGACGCACTGACGCTCACCAACTACATCGGCGTCCATCTCGCGGAGACCCGGCGCCGCGCGGCCTCCCCGGCCTCCTGACCGGTTCCCCTCCGATCAGCGGGAGATCTCCTCCCCGGCCTTCCGGCCCCAGACGGTGAGCATGCCGGCCGACAGCGCCGCGCACTCCTCGGAGGCCAGGTACCGGACCGCCGCGTCGACGGCCGCGTCGTCGACCAGGCCGGTGGCACGTATCGCCGCCCGGCTCCGCTCCCAGGTGTCCGCCCAGAAGCGGCTGACGGGACTGCCCGGCAGCAGCGGCGGCACATGGATCTCGGCGGCGACCGACCCCAGCCCCGCGCCGCGCAGCAACTGCGGGTACGACGGCACCCAGGAGACGTCGGTGCCGATGGTGGCCCGCAGCCCCTGCCACATCGCCCGCATCACCGTCGTGTACGGCGTGCCGGGAGCCCGGTCGCTCGTCAGGTCGACCGCGTCGCTGAGCACCAGCACACCGCCGGGCGCGACGAGTCCGGCCAGCGTGGCGACCAGGCGCTCGTGCTCGGGCAGGTGCATCAGCACGAAGCGTGCGTGGACGAGCCGGAACCGGCCGCGGACGGCGTCCGGGGCGGTGATGTCGGCCTCCAGCACGTCCAACCCTGGCCGTTCGGTCAGGAAGCGCACGTCGCGGTCCACGGCGAGCACGCTCGTCACCCCGGCCTCGTCCAGCAGCCGACCGGAGACCGTGCCCGTACCGGCCCCCACGTCGAGGCAGCGCCACCCCGGACCGGCCCCGAGGGCCCGCAGCCGCGCCATGGTGATGTCGTCGTAGGCAAGGGCGCCGAAGTCGATGCGCTCGCCCTCACCGGCCTGTTCGGGACGGAAGACGGCCTCGCCGTAGCGGCCGCCGCCCGGCGCGGTGGTCACGCCGCCGCCGGAGTGACACGCGGGCCGCCGTCGGGCAAGGGCAGCCGGAACAGCGGGTCGTCGAAGAGTTTCATGGCCGGGCCTTCGCACGTGCGTGTGGGGGAGGGGGCGATACCTGGGCCGCCGCTCCTCCGATCCTCCAGTGACTACCGCCCGCACGGCCGAGGCGCGCCGCGCGAACGACCGATCGGCCCAGGGCCGGGGCACGTGATCCGCGCCCCCGGGTCCCCCACCGGTCAGGGGACCCGGCGGTCAGGCCCCGGCCGCCGGACCTCCGGCAGATGGACGGCTGATACAACTATCTTCTCCGCACACCAGCCGCACATCAGCCGCACATCAGTCGTGCCGAGGGTGACCATCACGGCGGAACACGTTCGGGGAATCCAACCGGCCAAGAGGATCAGGGTCGCCATGCCACACATCACCGTCGACTACTCCCCGCGGATCGCCGACTCCTTCGACCCGCGGGTCTTCGCGGCGGAGCTTCAGCCGACGGTGCTGGAGGGGAGCGGTTCGGCGGGTACCTGCAAGACGCTGTTCAGGCGGGCGGCCGGGGCCCGCGCGGTCGACCGGTACGGCGACGCGACGGCCTTCGTGCATGTGGAGGTGGGGCTGTTCCCCGGACGGTCCGACGCGGTCAAGGCCCGGCTGTCCGAGGACGTGCTCGCCCTGCTGGAGAAGCATCTGGGGGTGGGCGCGACCCAGGCCGTGGTCTGCTCCGTGCAGGTGCGGGACCTGCCCGGGTCGTACCGTCTCCGGACCTTCTGAGCCGGCCGTCAGGCGGTGTGCAGCGCGCTGCGCAGGACGGCGACGGCCAGGTTGATGGCGGCTTCGGCGGCGTGTGTCTCGCGCAGGGTGTTGAGCATCACGAAGTCGTGGATGATGCC
>NZ_JAGXJL010000479.1:0-235 GCF_019091475.1 Streptomyces sp. GbtcB6
TGGTTCATGGAGCATGTGGCCGAGCAGGTTGAACGCTGCCGCACCGCGTTCGTGCAGGGAGAACCTGAAGCAGTGGAATGATCGCGCAGTGACTGGTGTGATCACGTCGTCCGAGCCTTCCTCGATACTCCCGTTCACCGGACTGAGCCCGCGGCAGTTCGGCAAGCCGTTCACCGCTTTACGCCGCGAGGGCGCGGACCCGGTTCGCAGGGGCAGGCCATGGAGCCTGCCGTCG
>NZ_JAGXJL010000480.1:0-235 GCF_019091475.1 Streptomyces sp. GbtcB6
TTTGCTAGAGGCAGCCTAGATGTCGTACGGGAGAGGGTTTGTAAAAAACCAGTCTGGTACTGTACCTTGGGCGTAGGCAGGTCGACTTGATGTCGCCGAGAAGGCAGCTGCATGCGTCGCCCTACCTACCTGCCCTCGAGATTTTGCCCTGCCTGCCTCTTTCCCGCCCGCTTGCTTGCCTCTCTCATCCGCCAGCTGGCAACAACCGCACCTTACAGACAGTTTCGGATCCGAC
>NZ_JAGXJL010000481.1:0-235 GCF_019091475.1 Streptomyces sp. GbtcB6
TAGCCGGTCGACGGGGTTGGTGAGTTCCTTGGTCGCGGGCCCAGAGATACGGGGTGCCATGCTGACGGTCTCCTGTCGTTTCGGTGGTGGGAGGGACCGGGGCGGCCGCGCTCTTCTTGGCGGTAGGGAGCGGCCGCCCCGGGGCTTTTCGGGGGGGGAGACGGGCCGGTAAGCGGCGGAAGCAGGGCGGGGAGATGAGCTGGGCTGGGGGGGGTAGAGGCCTCGGTTGAAGGTT
>NZ_JAGXJL010000482.1:0-235 GCF_019091475.1 Streptomyces sp. GbtcB6
ATCTCAATAAGTTCAAGTTTGAAAATAACGTACATTAATATACGTGCAGAGTACCTTAAATCGGAAATACAGTACGCTGCAATTATGTTTACTCAATATTTGAATTTAATGAGATAATAAGATTTTTTTTCAAATGTAAACTATAATTTCGAACATATTTATTCGTACATTACTTATTTTAATACATTTTGAACCATTTCCTATTTAGGACCACGTTTTAAAGTTGTTGGGAATT
>NZ_JAGXJL010000483.1:0-235 GCF_019091475.1 Streptomyces sp. GbtcB6
GTACAGGGCGGCGCGGGTCTCCGACAGCATCGCGAGGGCCTCCCGCAACTCCATTTCCGCACGCTCCAGTTCGCCGTTCAGGGCGTAGACGTAGCCGCGCATCCAGTGACAGTTGGCGAGTTCGGTACGGGGCTGGAGCTGGCGGTACAGCTCGGCGGACTTGGCCACGGAGGCGTCGGCGTCGGCGACCCGGCCCCCGGCGGAGACGGGGCGGGGCAGGGAGCCGTGCATCCGG
>NZ_JAGXJL010000484.1:0-235 GCF_019091475.1 Streptomyces sp. GbtcB6
GTCGACGGCAGGGTCTCGCCGAAGGACGACAACGAGACGATCAACACCGAGCTGATCCTCGCCGCCCTCCAGTCGATCGAGAAGGTCCTCCCGCGCCTCCAGAAGGAGTCGCGCATCAAGAAGGTCGTGGCCCCCAAGGTCAAGGCCGTCGAGGAGGCCAAGGAGATCCTGGGGACGGGCGACACGCTCTTCGCCCACGGCATCGACCTGGGCTCCGTGCGCAACGAGCTCCTGC
>NZ_JAGXJL010000485.1:0-235 GCF_019091475.1 Streptomyces sp. GbtcB6
AGGCGGCGGACGGGGCGTCGGCCACCGACTGCGTCCTGCCGCTCGTCGCCGTCGCGGCCGCCGGCGCCCTGGGCGGGTACGGGTACGTACGCCGGATACGGCGGGCCCGCTCCCGCACCACGCCGGGGGTCCTCTCCCCCGCCCCGCCGGCTCCGTCGCCCGTCGCCGTCGGGCGGCGGGCCCCCCCCTCCCTGGTCCTGGCCCGCGGCTGCGTACGCCCCCGCCCGGGGGCGCT
>NZ_JAGXJL010000486.1:0-235 GCF_019091475.1 Streptomyces sp. GbtcB6
TTAGATTTTTTAAAATTTACCGTAATATCTATTCAATTCAACATCACCTGTTGATCCTAGATCAAATGATCTTAATCGTGATATGTTTAGGTTCGATCTCAAGAGTATTATACATGTTCTTTGATTTGTTAGTTAAGCCTACTTTTTGGTCAGGGTGATATGTACATTTTGGGAACATGATAGTGCAATTGAGTGGGAGCGCTAATCATAGATATGGAATCTATAGCTTCTATAC
>NZ_JAGXJL010000487.1:0-235 GCF_019091475.1 Streptomyces sp. GbtcB6
AATGGTGATTTTTATTTGTGTGATTTCTGGGTTAGTTTGTTGCCTTGGAATTGTTCTTTGGGGTGTTTAGAGCAGGTCTGGAAAGTTTGCACCCATTTGGGGTTGAATTGGGCGAGTTATGAAAAATTTGGTTTGCTGCCTGCGAGGAACCGGAATTCCGGTTGTGCATCCGGCATTCCGGGTGAGGGTTGTGCATTTTCCAGAACCGGGATGGCGCGAACGGCGTGCAGATCCT
>NZ_JAGXJL010000488.1:0-234 GCF_019091475.1 Streptomyces sp. GbtcB6
TCACGAAGTTCCTCGGATAAGGGCGGTACTGGCTGCCCTCCGTGCACTCGGCCCTCAATCCTTCGCTCCCAGAGCCTAACCAGGGTAGGGCAGGAGCCCGGCGGCGATCCTCTCCCAGGTCGCCTTCAGCTCCGTCGGCAACTCCGGTTTGTCGGGGGTGGGATCGGCCTGTTCGCCGGCTTCTGTCACCCGGTCTCCTTGAGCAACAGCACCGCCCGCCCCTGGGCCGTGGTC
>NZ_JAGXJL010000052.1:0-56383 GCF_019091475.1 Streptomyces sp. GbtcB6
GTGCACGATGGCGCCGCCGTCGGCAAGCGCCGGCAGCAGGGTCTGCGTCAGGAAGAACACGCCCTTGAGGTGTACGTCCACCAGGTCGTCGAAGTCCTTCTCGGTGGTCTCGGCGAACGGGGCGGTCAGGTCGGTGCCGGCGTTGTTGACGAGGAAGTCGAACGTGGTCCTGCCCCAGCGCGCCTGGAGCTCGGTGCCGAGCTGCTCGGCGAAGTCCGCGAAGGTGTTCACGACGCTGGTGTCGAGCCGTAGCGCGACGGAGGTACGTCCCTGGTCCGTGACAGCGGACACCACCTCCTCGGCCTCGTCCCGGTTGCTTCGATAGGTCACCACGACATCGACACCTGCCTGGGCGAGATGCAGCGCGTATGCACGTCCGAGACCTCGGTTGGCTCCGGTGATGACGGCGATCTTCTGGGTGGTGCTCACGGTGACTCCTTGGTCGCTGGTCGCTCTGGACGGGTTCGAGGTGCTGTTGTCGAACCCGGTGACCAGTTGACGCGCGATCCGAGAAGCCATCCAGTGCCTGCGTATCCACTGTCTGCCAGTCCCAGGCTGAGGGCTCAGCCTGGGACTGGCAGACAGTGGATAGCCGTATCCGGGTGAGGCACAGTGTCGATATGGATCAGAGCGGCCTGGCGACATTTCTCCGTCGGCGTCGAGAGGCGCTGCAACCCGACGACGTCGGCGTTCCTCCGGGGCAGCGCCGACGCACGCCGGGGCTACGACGCGAAGAAGTGGCCGCGCTGTGCGGCATGTCGGCGGACTACTACAGCCGTCTCGAACGCGGCCGCGGACCGCAGCCCTCGGGGCAGATGATCACCGCGATCGCCCGTGGGCTCCGGCTCACCCTCGACGAACGCGACCACCTCTTCGTCCTGGCCGGCCACAACGCACCGGCCCGCACCACACGCGACGACCACGTCAACGTCGGCATGATGCGCGTCCTCGACCGCCTTGAGGACACCCCCGCGCAGGTCGTCACCGCCACCGGCGAGACGATCGTGCAGACCCCGCCGGCAGTAGCCCTGCTCGGCGACCAGACACGATTCACCGGGCTCGCGCGAAGCATCATCTACCGCTGGTTCACCGATCCGAACGAACGTACGAACTATGTACCGGACGACCACCCGACGCACAGCCGCGTCTACGTGGCCCAGCTCCGCACGGTCGCCTCCCGTGAAGGCCGCGGCTCACACGCCGCCGCGCTCGCCGACCGTCTGTGCGCGGAGAGCTCCGAGTTCGCACAACTGTGGACCCAGCACGAAGTCGGTATCTCCTACACCAACCGCAAAAGAATCCTGCACCCGCAGGTCGGAGTGATCTCCCTGCACTGCCAGACACTCGTCGACCCGGACCAGGCCCAATCGCTGCTGGTGTTCACGGCGACCCCCGGCACGGAAGACCACGACAAGCTCCGACTGCTCTCGGTCATCGGAAGCCAGCGACTCGGGGCCTCTACCACCGCGGCCACCGACTGAGCACCACGTGTCCCCAGCCCACCGCCGAGCACAGAGCGGCCGGCCGAGGGGCCGTGACCGCGCTTCCGTGCACCACCGGCTTGATGCGATACGGCCGATCAGGCATCGGCCGTAGCCGTCACGAAGAGGCGGCCACCACCGACGGAATCGCTCGCTGGTTTACTCTCCCGGGCGCACCCTCGCCTGCGCCATCCCCTCGCCCTGGTGGCGTACGGGGAGAGCCGGTGCGGTGGCGGTGGTCAGCCGACTGGGGGTTGGGGGCTGCGCTGCTGCGGCCTCCGCCCCGCCGGATCGTTCCGTTGCGTGTGTCCTCTGAGAACGAGACCCGGATCGGGGGCGGCCTGTTCGCCGCCGCCCGCGCCGCCCGCCCCTGCACCCGGGAGGTCGGAGCTTTTCGTCGGTGCCCAACGCCTGGGGCCTGGAGCGCGGCGAGCTGTATCGGGCGACCGTGCGGCCGCCCAGATCCGGGGGACCATGGAAGCACTGCGAGGTGCAGGGGACACAGGCCACAGCCTGAAGCCGGCGCAGGGTGGCGTGTCGCGCCGGCAGGCGGAGGGAGTGCCTGGGATGAGGAAAGCCGATCCCTTCGGTGCCGAGGGTGACCAGCCGGATTCCGGGCCGAGACAGCCGCGTGAGTTGCTGGATCTGCTCAGTGTCGCGGCGGTGCTGCTGGATGCTGAGGGGCGGATCGTGCTGTGGAGCCCGCAGGCCGAGGAGCTGTTCGGCTACACCGCGCAGGAGGCGCTGGGCCAGTACGCGGCGCGGCTGCTGGTCGACGAGCAGAACCTGGACGGGATGATCAGGCTGTTCACCGAGGTCATGAGGACGGGACAGGGATGGGCCGGCGCATTCCCTGTCCGGCACAAGGACGGCAGTAGCCGGCTGGTGGAGTTCCGCAACATGCGGCTGCTGGACGACCGCGGTGACTTCTACGCCCTGGGCATCGCCACCGATGAGGCGGCCCTGCGCCAGGTGGAACGGGACGTGGCCCTGTCCACGCGGCTGGTCTCGCAGTCCCCGATCGGGCTGGCCGTCTTGGACACCGACTTGCGGTACGTGGCCGTCAACCCGGCGCTGGCGCAGATCAACGGCGTCCCCGCCGAAGACCACCTCGGGCGACGAGTCCGCGAGGCCCTGCCCTTCCTGGAGGTCGATGCGATCGAGGCCGCGCTGCGGCAAGTCCTCACGTCCGGAAAGCCCATGATCGACCAGCACAGCGTGGGACGCACTCCCGCCGACCCCGACAACGATCATGCCTGGTCAGTCTCCTACTACCGGCTCGACGGTCCCGGCGGCCGGGTACTCGGGGTAGCCATCCTGTTGGTGGATGTCACCGATCGGCACCGCGCCCGGCAGCGCCTCGCCTTGATCGCCGACGGCTCCGCCCGTATCGGCACCACCTTGGACGTGGAACAGACCGCCCGCGAGCTGGCCGACGTCGCCGTCCCCGAGGTCGCCGACATAGCGGCGGTGGACATCCTGGATTCCATCCTGAACGACCGCCACCCGACGGGACCCAGCGGCGACCGGGCACTCTTCCGCGCCCTCGCCGTGAAAGCCGCGTACCCCACCGAGGCCGTCCGCGCCGCCGACCCTCCCGGCCAGCTCGCCAGCTACGGCGCGGAGCGCCTGGCCACTCAGTGCGTGCGGACCGGCCGCGCCATTCTGATACCCCACGTCGGCGAGCGGGACCTGGCACGTATCGCCCGTGACGCCGAGGCCGCCGCCCTCCTGGCCCGCGCCGGCCTCCACAGCTATCTCTTGACGCCCCTGATCGCCCGTGGCGAGGTGCTCGGCACCCTGGGCCTCACCCGCGCCCGCAACCCGCTGCCCTTCGACAACGACGACCTCCTCCTGGCCGGTGAACTGGCCGACCGAGCCGCGGTCTGCATCGACAATGCCCGTCTGTACCAAGGCGCACGCAACACCGCGGTCACCCTCCAGCGCAGCCTGCTGCCCGACATCCCACCGCAACAGGCGGGCCTGGAGATCGCCTCCCGATATCGGCCCGCCGGAACGACCGTCGAAGTCGGTGGCGACTGGTTCGATGTCATCCCCCTCACGGAAGACAAGACCGCGCTGGTCGTGGGCGATGTGATGGGCAGCGGCATAAGCGCCGCCACCACCATGGGACGCCTGCGCACCGCTACCTCCACCCTGGCCGACCTCGACCTCCCACCCACCGAAGTGCTGCACCACCTCGACAAGATCACGGCCGACCTGGAGCAGTACGCCACCTGCGCCTACGCCATCTACGACCCGCACCGCGCCCTGTGCCACATCGCTGTCGCAGGACACCTGCCCCCCGTGCTGATGCGCACGGGCGAGCCCCCCGAACTGCTCGATCTGCCCACCGGCGCACCCCTCGGGGTCGGCGGGGTCGCCTTCGAAGTCACCACCATCGGCCTGGCCCCCGGCGACCAACTGGTCCTCTACACCGACGGCTTGGTCGAGACCCGCCACCACGCCATCGACGAGCGCCTGGACCTCCTCCTCCAACTGCTGCACAGCCCCGACCGAACCTCGGAAGAAACCTGCGACCGGCTCCTGGAATCACTGCGCGATCCGGACGACCACGACGACGTCGCCATACTCATCGCCCGAGCCCGGCCCCGGCCCCGGCCCTAGAGGTCGTCCGCTACGCCACTCCAGCAGTTCGCGGTATCCGGCCGCGGTGGCCGGGAACACCTCGGTGCCGATCACTGCCCCCACCAGGGAGAGCACAGCAGCCACGTGAGTGTCCCGGTGGCCGGCACCGGACCGCGCGGACGGTCAGCATCGTGATGACGCCTGGTCGGCAAGCCCCCATCGAGACACACCCGGCCGGCCCGGTTCCAGCAACGCACCATCCCCGGCGAGCGGTCGACACAGCGTGAGCAGGACACCTCGGTCAGACATCTCAGGAGTCAGACCCCGCCGCAGGACAGCACCCGCCGATTCTCCCCCCACTCAAAGCCGCCCGGCCCAGGCCGGCAGAACATGCTCCGTCCCAGCTCATAGATCACTCCGAATCCGACTCCGGCCGACCACAACGGACCGCAAAGGTCGACATCGCGTTCAACCTCGATTCTCAGCGGTCATGAGTGCATGCCCGGGCCGTCGGTCAGCCCGGTTGCGTCCGCGTGATCGCGCGCGGGGCCTTCGTAGCTGCGACAAGCTCGGGAAGTCAGTCAGCGGAGCACTAGATGGTCTGCTCGGACCAGATGGTCTTGCGGTTCTGGCCATGGCGGCACCCCCAGCGCTCGGCGAGTTGGGCGACGAGGAACAGGCCGCGTCCGCCCTCGTCGGTGGTGCGAGCGCGGCGCAGACGGGGTTGGGCGCTGTGGGAGTCGGTGACCTCACAGACCAGAACGTGGTGGCGGATCAGTCGCAGCTCCGCCGGCGGACGGCCGTAGCGGATCGCGTTGGTGACCAGTTCACTGACGATGAGTTCGGTGGGGAAGAGGAGATCGGCCAACCCCCATGCGGTGAGTTGGAGGGTCGCCCATGCCCGGGCCTCGGAGACGGCAGCGGGATCGACCGGAATCTGCCAGTGAGCGGTGTCCTCCGCGTGTACGGCGCGAGTGCGTGCCAGCAGTGGCGTCGCGTCGTCACGCGGTGCTTCGTCCACCAGATCACCGAGGAGGGCCCGGCCGGTGTCGTCCAGAGCGCGGTCCGGGCGGCAGGACGTGGCGAGCGCATCGGTCAGCCGCCGGAGCCCGTCGTCGATGTGATGCGGGCCCAGGTGCACCAGTCCGTCGGTGTAGAGCGCGAGGACACTGCCCGGCTCGAGGTCGATCGTGGTGGTCTCGTACGGCATGCCGCAGACGGCGAGTGGTGGCCCCGGGAGAATGTCGACAGCTCCGGCGGTTCCGTCGGGCCGGACGAGCACGGGCGGTGGGTGCCCGGCACTGGCCATGGCGCACTGGTGCCGCAGGCGTACCCGGCCGGTCGCCGGCAGTTGCGTGGCCCTGTGCAGGTCGCGCGGGAGGTCGGCCACCAGTTCCCGCACGGGGCGGCCGTGGACCTCGTCGGCGCAGAACCCGGTCAGGTCCTGTGCGGTCCCGGTCCATCCCACGACCGTCCCTTGATCGTCGAGTACGGCGGCGGCTAGGCCCTCGAAAGCGTAGGGCCTGCCGCCGGGGCCGGCGCCGGAGACGCTCGTCACTCCTTGGGAGGCCCCTACCGGGTCGGCGTTGTCAGTATTCGATGTGTCCATGTCTGTGGCTTCCTTTGCGAGAGCCCACGGCTCCCAGAGGCGATCCGGTGGCGGCTGTCGGCCGCCGACGCGTCAGAGGGCGTCGGCTGTGGAGGGCAGGTCCTGTTCGGCCCAGACGACCTTGCCGTCTGCTGCGGAGCGGGAACCCCACCTGCGCGACAGCCGAGCCACCAGGGAGAGGCCGCGGCCGTGCTCGTCGAGCGTGCGGGGATGGCGTGGGCGTGGCTGGCCGGTGCTCGTGTCGGAGACTTCACACGTCAGCACCCGGTGCTGGATGAGCCGTAGGCGGCTCGGGCCGTCTCCGTGGCGGATCGCGTTGGTGACCAGTTCGCTGACGATCGACTCCACGGGTGTCACGAGCGGCTCCAGACCCCATTCCCTGAGCTGACGGGCGGCCAGGTGCCGGGCTGTCGGGACGGTGACGAGTTCGTTCGGCAGGTCCCAGGAGGCGACCTGCGCGGGGCGCAGTGCCCGGGTCCGCGCAAGGAGCAAGGTGACGTCGTCGGCCGGTGCCTGGGTCGGCAAGGTGTCCATCGCCCGCGAGCACAGGTCCTCCAGGGAGGCACCGGGCTGTGCCAGGGCGGCACCCAGGCGATGCAGGCCGGCATCGATGTCCTCGTCGCGGGACTCCACCAGGCCGTCGGAGAAGAAGGCGAGGACACTTTCCTCAGGTAGTTCCAGTTCCACGGACTCGAAAGGCACGAGGCCGAGACCGAGGCCGAGCGGGGCTCCTGCGGGCAGGTCGGGAATGGTGACCTTGCCCTGCGCGTCGACGATCAGGGGCGGGGGATGCCCGGCCCGCGCCATCGTGCACCCTCGGGTGACCGGGTCGTAGACGGCGTACAGACAGGTGGCACCCACCACCGCGGGCACCACGTCGCAAACGTCGGCGTCCTCGTCGTTCAGTCGCCGGACCGTGTCGTCGAGGTGCGCCAGTAGTTCGTCGGGGGGCAGGTCGAGGTCCGCGAGCGTTCGCACGGCGGTGCGCAGCCTGCCCATGGTCGCCGCGGCATTGATGCCGTGTCCCACCACATCGCCGACGACAAGGGCCACCCGGGCGCCGGACAGCTCGATCACATCGAACCAGTCACCCCCCACCCCGTGGTCCATGTCGGCCGGCACATAGCGTGTGGCGACTTCGACGGCAGCACCGCCCTGCACGCGATGAGGGAGCAGGTCGCGTTGCAGTGTGAGGGCGGTGGTGCGCTCGCGCGCGTACTGCAGCGCGTTGTCCAGGCACAGCGCGGCCCGGGTGACCACTTCCTCGGCGAGGAGCAGATCGTCCTCCTGGAACGGCGTCTGTTCCAGAGAGCGGCCGAACAGCGCCAGTCCCAGCACACAGTGCCGCGCACGGATGGGGACGACCATCAAGGAGTGGACGCCACTGTCGCGTACCTTCTGCGCCCGCACCGGATCGTGGTCGACCCAGGGGCCGGCATGGGTGTCCAGCACTGGCTCCAGGTACGACCGGCCCGTGCGCATGGCGGCGGCGAACGGGGATTCCGGGTGGGGGTGGACCACTTCTTCGCGCGCCCACGGCAACTCCAGGACGCCCAGGTCGACGGAGGCCAGACCGGCACGGCGCAGCAACTGCGGACGGCCACTCGTCGTGCCGATCCGTGCCGGCGGCTCAACGATGAACGGAACCGACTCCACCAGATCGACGAGGGCGTGGTCGGCCAGCAGGGGCACCGCGAGCTCTGCCAGTTCCTGCCCGGTCCTCATGACGTCGAGGGTGCTCCCGATGTGCGTGCTGGCCTCGCTGAGGATGGCGAGGCGCTCCCGCGCCCGGCGATTCCCGGTGACGTCCACGGTCATGGAGCACACGCCCAGTGGCATGCCGTCAGCGCCCTGGAGGCAGAAGAACGAGGCCGAGAACGCGTGCTCACGGGGCCGGTCCGCAGGCGGCCACGCACGGTACTCGTGCACCGTCGTCGTGCCGCTCTCCAGCACCTGCCGCATCACCACATCGAGCGCTTCGGCCTCGACGGCGGGCAGCGAGCCCTTCAGACCGCGTCCGAAGCGTCGGTGACGAGGAACGCCGTCGTGCCGCTCCATGGCGTCGTTCACCCACACACAGCGCAGCTGCGGGTCATAAACGACGATGCCGATCGGTGCGCGGGCAAGCAGCGACTCCCGCACCGGTCCGCTGCTGGTTGCCCCCGAGGACAGGGAACCGATCTCCGTCACGGACACCAGCCACCGGGTGCCGCCGTCCTGCCCTCGCAGCAACGAGACCCGCAGCGTCATCCTGAGCGTGTGGCCCTCGCGGTGGCGTATCGCCGCGGTGCCGGACCAGCCACCCCGCGCACGGCACTGCCCGGCGAACGCCGAAGCCCTCCGGACGTCCTCGGGAGGCGGCAGCACGTGTGCGGCAGATCGGCCCACCACCTCCCCGGCCGAGTAGCCGACGAGCTGCTGAGCGGCATGCGTCCACCCCACCACTGTGCCCTCGGTATCCAGCATCGCTATCGCGGCGTCGGGCATCTCACGGGGGGTCACCGGCTCGGCGAGGAGGGTGTGGTCAGTGTCGGTCATCGCGGTCCATCCCATCGGTGCGGAAGTAAGAGCGCCGGCACTTGGCCCGGCGGCCGTGTGTGCAGCCGTGGTGAACGGCGTCGTCCCGGTGAGCGGCACACGATGCGGTATATGCCGTAGTGAGCAATATGACCACTTCTGATGAAATAGTCAGATGTAGTCGCTCTGGCGTCAAGACCCTCACACTTGATCAAATAATCAGATGTCCGGGCTGCCGCTCATCACCCGGCGCCCCCGTCCCGCTCCATCGGGACGAGGGCGCCGTGGCCGCGCGGTTCAGAGTTGGATGGACAGGTGGCGGGGCCCACGGAGCATGGCGTTCTGCCGGTACGGGGGCGGGTCTTCGATCAGGCGGGCGCTGCCGAGGTGGGGAATCAGCGCCCCGAGCGCGGCGTACGCCTCGACGCGGGCCAGGGGGCCGCCAAAGCACACGTGAATACCACTGCCGAAGCCGAGGTGCTGGTTGTCCACGCGGGTGGGGTCGAACCGGTCGGGCTCGTGGAACCGCATGGGATCACGGTTGCCCGAGGCCAGCGCCAGAATGACGGAAGCGTGTTGCGGGATCTTGATGCCGGCGACGTCCATGTCGGCGCGCGGGACACGCTCGCGCATGTGGACCGGGGGCTCGTAGCGCAGCAGCTCCTCCACCGCGCGCGGCAGCAGGTCCGGTTCGCGGCGCAGGAGATCCAGCTGCTCGGGCTGGCGCAGGAAAGTGAGCGCCCCGTTGGTGATCAGGTTGACCGTCGTCTCGTGCCCGGCGATGAGCAACAGCACGGCGGTCTCGGCGAGTTCCTCCTGGGTGAGTCGCAGGGTCGGGTCCGGTTCGTTGACGAAGGCGGAGAGCATGTCGTCGCCCGGATCGCCGCGACGCTGCTCGGCGAGGTTGACCAGGTACCCGCCCATCTCCATCCGTGCCTGGTCGCCGGCTTTGTCCGTCTCGGTGGACTCGTCGTCGGGCCTGACGTCGGCGGCTGCGACCAGCGCGTCGGACCAGGCCCTGAACAGCGGCTCGTCCTCGCGCGGTACACCGAGCAGCCGGCAGATCACCGTGACGGGCAGCGGGTAGGCGAAGTCGTCGACGATGTCGATCCGCCGGCCGGCCTCGAAGGACGCCAGCAGTTCGCCGGTGATCCGGTCGATCTCGCCGCGCATGGAGTCGACCCGGCCGGGGCTGTGCGGCGGGCCGAACGGCCGCATGGCCAGGGTGCGCAGCCTGTGGTGTTCGGGATCGTCGAGCCGCAGGAACGGAGGCTTGTGGGTCACTTCCCCCCGGGTGCGAGGGTCGACACTCATCCGCGGGTCGTGGAGCAGAGCGGCGATCTCGTGGTAGGTGCCGATCAGGTAGCTGCCGTCTGTCTGCTGTGCCACGGGACCGGCCTCGCGGAGTTCCGCGTACAGCGGGTAGGGGTCGGGGCGGCTGGCGTAGTCGGTGATCCGTGCCAGCAGGGTCTCGGATTCCATGGCGGATCCTCGTGGTCGGCGGGACGCGGGCTACACCACGGTCAGTCTGCGGTCGGGAAGATGGCCGGTGAGCGCGACGGTCGGGCCGTGGGACAGCCCCGACGGATCCGGCACGAGAGAGGGAATCGGAATGTCTGCCGCGATCGCCCGGTCCTGCGCGCCGGGCGGCGGCGGGAAGGGAGCAGCCGTCTCGATCAGGTGCCGGTAGTAGTCGAGCGACTTGGCCATGTCGACGGTGACCGCGGCGGTGACCCGGCCCTGGTAGCCGTAGACCATGGCCAGACGTCGTGCCTCCAGGGAGCCCTGGGCGATGACCACATGGTCGGAGTAGGTGGGGACGCCCACGGATTTGATGTTGAGGCCGAACTGGGTCGACCAGAACGACGGGATGGACAGGTGCGGTCGCCGCAGCGGCCCGGGGTTGACCATGTTGTGGGCCGCCACCCCGGCCTGCTCCACCGCGTTTCCCCAGTGCTCCAGGGACAGCATCTGGTAGCCGAACAGTGGGTGGGGGAAGCGGGAGACGTCACCGGCCACGAAGACGTCGTCCGTGACGATCCCGTACATGTTGAAGGCCCGGCACCCGGCGTCGCAGGCGATCCCGCGCGGGCCTGCCGCAAGGCCGGAGTCCGCCAGCCATTCGACATTGCGGATCGCACCCAGCGCGACGACGCAAACGTCCGCGTCCACACGGCTGCCGTCGGACAGCTCCGCGCTGGTGAAGCTGCCGTTCCCGCGCAGGGCGGTGACCGTCACCCCGGTGCGCAGGTCCACGCCATGGTTGCGCTGCATGACGGCCGCGAGTTTCGACAAGGTGCCGCCGAGGGCGCCGACCAGCGGCGCGGGGCCGCGTTCGGTGACCGTGACCTCAAGCTCCAGCTCCCGGCAGGCCGAAGCGATCTCCGAGCCCGTGAAGCCGCCGCCGATCACCAGCACCCGCTCCGGCCTCGCATCCAGCCGCTCGGCCAGCCCCGCGGCGTCCTCCCGGGTGCGCAGGGTGAACACCCCGTCCAGGGCGGCTTCCTCCGAGTTGGGCCAGGGCCGCGCCCGGGTCCCGGTGGCGATCAGCAGCCGGTCGTACGGCAGCGGCTCCCCGTCTTCCAGCAACACTCGTTTCGCCAGCAGGTCCACACCGGTGGCGCGCACGCCCAGACGCCACTCGGCGTCAGGATCCCGGCGCATCGGCAGCTCGGTGGTGTCCGCCGTCGCCTGCCCTAGCAGCACCTGCTTGGACAGCGGCGGCCGGTCGTAGGGCGCGTGGGGTTCGTCCCCGACCACGGTCAGGGAGCCGGTGAAACCCTCCTCGCGCAGCACCTCTGCGGCCCTGAGCCCGGCCAGCGACGCGCCGACGATGACGATACGGCCGGCCTTGAGGTCATCGGCCACCAGTGCTCACCTCTTCTCCCAGGAGGATCGCCTGAACCGGGCACGCCGCCGCGGCCTGACGCACGCGTTCGACCTGGTCGCCGGGAACGGCTGTGGCGTACAGCAGTCCCTCCTCGCCGTGCAGCTCGAACACCTCCGGCGCGAGGAAAACGCACTGTGCATAGCCCTGGCAGCGCGTGAGGTCGACAACGGTCCGCATCTCCACCACTTCCTCCGTTGCCTCTCCCCCTCGTTTCCAGCATGAGCCGGGAAACGCAGGCCCGCATGTCGCGGCTGCGGAACGCAAACCCCGGCGTGCCGATGAGGCCAGGAATGGCCAACGCTCTTGAAGTAAGCATCAGTTGTCGGCTTGGCCCGCTGAGGGCGCCTCGGTGACTCACACCACTTCGACGTTTCCATACAACGTATGGTATTAATGACGAGGAGATTCCATACAACGTATGGAAAATCTGGCCCGGACCACACCCGGCACTACACATCGCCTGCCCGTACAACCGGGCGGTGCAGATCACGCCAATCGCGAAGGAAAGATCATGAAGAAGCTCACGAAGCGCAGCGCTGTCACCGTTTCCTCCATCGCGGTCGCGGGTGTCGCCGTTCTCGGTGCCGGGAGCACCGCCTCGGCCGCGACTCTCGCGCCCGCACACGTCCACCGCCCGGCTGTCAGCGCCAAGGCCGTCGACTACCAGTGGGACCACGGAGTCGGCTACCTGCTCGAACAGGGCTACTCCTGCGACGGAATCCGCGGCTGGCACCAGGACCACCACAGCACCGACTCGCCCCGGCACGACTGCGACGGCCTCTCCTACCGCGGCGGTCACTTCTACCGCGGGGAGGGTGAGTGACATGGCTGGAAGCCCGTCGGCGACAGGGACACACTCGCTGGTCAGGGATCACTGGTCCCTGACCACCGCCAGGGCCGCCCGACTGAGGGCCCTGCCCACGCGCCGCCGCCTGCGGATACCCATCGGGCGTCGCGGGCCCACGTCGCCCAGCAGTCGCGACGGACACACGAATTGCGCGGTCCGGCCGACCGGGCCCTGCTGTGACACCCCTCTCCGCCACCTCTTCGTCGCCGGCCGGACGGCGGGGTACGACCGAGGCAGAGGCGCCATCGACTGGGACACCGAACTGGCTGCGCCTGCGGGCCATGCTTCGGCGCGTCGAAGTCGACGGTGCACCGCCGGTCCTGCATCTGGGCCGGCCGGCGTCCAGGGACGGCTGCACCGGAAGGTCCTCGAGATGTTCGGGCCAGTGCCTGGTCGGCCTATCCCGACGAGGATCGCCCGGACAGCCGGACGGCAGCCCTGTCACTGACATGCCGGCCGGTAAGGCCCGCCCCGCTGTTCGCCACCACTCAGCCGGGTCCGCAACACACGCGCACCGGCTGCGGCTGCCCCCGGACGGCCTTCCCGGATATGACGGGTGGCTCCCAGTACGTCGCAGACCGAACCCGCCCGATCAGGCGCGCCAGGCCGCGACGCCTCAGAAGCAGGGACTCAACGGCCGGCGCCCTGGCTGTCATGTTCGGCGGCAAGCCGACTTGCCAGGCCCGCGATGAGAGTGTCCATCACCAGGCGGAACCTGCGGTCCTGGACAGGCCCTGCCGGGTCTGCCTCCGTGGACTCGTCTTCGCCGGCAACGGGACCGGGGGGCTTGAGGCTCGCCCACTGCTGAAGCGAGCCGTTGAGCTCGGCGGCGAGAACCCCGACGACGACGGCAACCACCAGAGCAGCGGCCTCCGAGACCTCCGACTCCGGCACTCCCGCGGCGGCCACGATCGCGGTGAGCGCGGTCCAGAACGGATCGTCGGGCTGGATGAAGTCCGACTGATGGCTGAACGAGTAGGCCATCAGCTCGGGGTGACGATGCGCCAGCGTACGGAAGTCCGTGGCGAGCAGGCGGACGCGCTCCTGCCAGGGAGCGTCCTGAAGCGTCACGGTGCGGAACTGGGCGCCGACCATTCTCGTCACGCCACGCAGCACCGCTTCCTTGTTCGGCACGTGGTGGTACAGCGACATCGGGTTCGCATCGAGCTCGGTGGCAAGTTTGCGCATGGTGAGCGCCTCGACCCCGTCCTCGTCGATCAGCCGCAGGGCGGCGGCATAGATCCCGGCCTCGGTCAGAGGCACGTCTCTCTTCCTCGTTCCCCGCGGGGGACGCCTCACCTTCTTTTCCATACCTCGTACGGTATCAGTTTCATACACCGTACGGAAATGACCTTGACCACAGCGGTCAGCGGCACCGCGGAGGGTTGCGTCGAGTTTCCATACGCCGTACGGTACTCATTCCATACGGCGTATGTTTCCGTGCGGCGCCACGGCATTGACCAGCGCACCGCGCCCTTGCCCATCCCCTCCCCACACAGGAGCACGCGATGACCACGAACTCCGCGAACGACCTTCGCCCTATCCGGTCCCCGCGCGGGATCCCCCTGCTCGGCCACACGCCGCAGATCCCCGACACCAACCCCGTCGAGTACTTCAACGAACTGTCCAAGCAGTTCCCCGAAGGCATCTACGGCATGGACATCGCCGGCATCGAGCAGGTCTTCGTCTATGACCCGGACCTGGTGGCCGAGGTCTGCGACGAGACGCGGTTCTTCAAACAGATCGAGAAGACGCCGCTGAACCATGTGCGGGACTTCACGGGGGCGGGGCTGTTCACGGCCCACCAGCACGAAGAGGAATGGGCCATGGCCCACCGGATCCTCCTGCCGGCCTTCAGCCAGCGGGCCATGAAGAACTACTACGGGCAGATGCTGGAGATCGCCCAGAACCTGGTCGGCAAGTGGGAGAGCCGGGAGGGGCAGCCGGTCAACATCACCGACGACTACACCCGGCTCACCCTGGACACCATCGCCCTGTCGGGTTTCGGCTACCGGTTCGGCTCCTTCGCCGAGGAGGAGCTGCACCCCTTCCTCAACGCGCTCCTTGAGTCGCTGATCGAGTCGCTGCGGCGCTCCCAGGAGCTGCCGATGATGACCAGGCTCCGGAAGGCGGACGACAGGAAGTACCGCGAGAACATCCAGCTGATGCGCGACCTGGTCGAGAACGTGATCAAGGAGCGTCGTGAGGGGAAGGGCAGCGGCGAGGAGGACCTGCTCGGCCTCATGCTGGAGGCCACCGACCCGGAGACCGGCGAGCTGCTGGCGGACGACAACGTCCGCGACCAGGTGGTGACCTTCCTCATCGCCGGTCACGAGACCACCAGCGGCCTGCTGTCGTTCGCCACGTACTCGCTGATGCGCAACCCGCACGTCCTGGCGCAGGCGTACGCCGAGGTGGACCGCCTGCTGCCCGGAGACACGGTCCCGGACTACGACACGATCATGCAGCTCGACGTCATCCCGCGGATCCTGGAGGAGACCCTGCGCCTGTGGGCTCCCATCCCGATGATCGCCAAGGCGCCCATCGACGGCACCGTCATCGGTGACCGGTACGAGCTGAAGAAGGGGACCAGGGCCAACATCCTCATGGGCGCGCTGCACTCCCACCCCAAGGCGTGGGACCGGCCGGAGGAGTTCGACATCGACCGGTGGCTGCCGGAGAACCGCGCCGAGCAGCACCCGCACGCCTACAAGCCGTTCGGTAACGGTGTGCGTGCCTGCATCGGCCGCCAGTTCGCGCTCACCGAGGCCCGTCTGGCGCTGGCGCTGGTGCTGCAGAGGTTCAGGTTCTCCGACACCACCGACTACAAGATGGACGTCCGCGAGGCGCTGACGCGCAAGCCCGGCGACTTCCAGCTGGTCGTCCGCAAGCGTCAGGAGCACCAGCGGACCGTGTTCGGCGTCGCCGACCTGCAGGCCGGCGACACGCAGGCGCAGACAGCGGTCAGCGGCGTCGGGGTGAACCTGACCGTCGCCTACGGCTCCAGCCTCGGCTCCTGCGAGGACCTGGCGCGCACCCTCGCCGACCGCGGTGAGCGCTCCGGGTTCGGCACCACGCTGACGAGCCTGGACGACCTCGGTGACAACCTGCCTACCGAGGGCCTGCTCGTCGTCGTCGCCGCCAGCTACAACGGCAAGGCGCCGGACAACGCCCAGCGCTTCGACGACCTGCTCGCCGCCGGCCTGCCCGAGGGTTCACTGTCCGACGTGCGGTTCGCGCTGCTGGGCGCCGGCAACACGCAGTGGGTGGCCACCTTCCAGGCATTCCCCAAGCGGGTCGAGGAAGGTCTGCTGGCCGCCGGCGCCACCCCATTCGTCGAGCGCGGCATCGCGGACGCCGCCGGTGACTTCGACGGCATGGCGAGTCGCTGGATGGACACCCTGTGGGCCACCCTGGCCGAGGAGTACGCCGCCGACACCTCCGCGGCGAGCGGCCCGCGCTACCAGGTCCAGCTGCTCACCGAGTCCGACGTGCGCCCCGCCATCGTGTCCGAGCAGGCATACCCGCTCACGGTGGTGGCCAACGAGGAGCTCGTGGCCGACGCGACCGGCCTGTGGGACTTCCAGATCGAGCCGCCGCGCCCGTCCGCGAAGTCCATCACCGTCGAGCTGCCCGACGGTGTCACCTACGACACCGGCAACCACCTGGCCGTCTTCGCCAAGAACGAAGCCGCCCTGGTCAACCGCGCGCTGGCCCGGCTCGGTGTCGAGTACGGCCAGGTGCTCCGGCTCGACCAGCCCGGCGGCGGCCGCACCCACCTGCCGGTCGGCGTGCCCGTTACCGCCGGCATTCTGCTCACCGAGTTCCTGGAGCTGCAGGATGTGGCCACCCGCTCCCAGATCCGGACCCTGGCCGAGTACACCCAGTGCCCGTGGACGCGGCCGCAGCTCCAGGCGTACGCGGCCGACACGGAGGAGGCCGAGGAGCACTACCAGAAGGAGATCCTCGGCAGGCGGGTCTCGGTGCTGGGCCTGCTGGAGCGCTTCCCCGCGGTCGAGCTGCCGCTGGCGGTGTTCCTGGAGATGACGGGGCCGATCCGTCCCCGCTTCTACTCCATCTCCTCCGCCCCGTCGGCCAACCCGCGCCAGGTGCGCCTGACCGTCGGCCTGTTGGAGGGCCCGGCCCTGTCCGGCGACGGCCAGTACCGCGGCACCTGCTCCTCCTACATCGCGGGCCTCGCGCCCGGAGACGTCGTCTACGGCTACGTTCGCGTGCCCTCCCCGACGTTCGCCCCGCCGGCCGACCCCGCCACTCCGCTGATCCTGATCGGTCCCGGCACCGGCATCGCGCCGCTGCGCGGCTTCCTGGAGGAGCGGGCCTGGCAGCACGCCGATGGCACGCAGGTCGGTCCGTCGCAGGTCTTCGTCGGCTGCCGCCACCCGGAGCACGACTACTTCTACCGGCAGGAGATGCAGGGCTGGGAGCGGGCCGGGATCGCACAGATCCACACCGCCTTCTCCGCGGTGACCGGCCACCCGGCCCGGTTCGTGCAGAACGCCATCGCGGGCGCCGCCGACACGGTGTGGCAGGCCATCGAGGACGGCGCGTGCATCTACGTCTGCGGTGACGGCCGCCGCATGGCCCCCGCAGTCCGCGAGGCCCTCGCCGCCGTCCACCGTCAGAAGACCGGAAGCGACGACGAGACCGCTCAGCAGTGGCTCGCCCAGCTCGAGGCCGACGAGCGCTACCAGCAGGACGTCTTCGCCTGACCGTCGCACGCCGTCAAGGCGTGTGCCCCCCCCCAGCCGCCGGGAGGCGTGCGGCACACCCGCTGCCGGCCGTACGCCTCCCGGCCACCACAAACCCCTCGGACACCGCATAGCACCCATCGGCCCGAACCGCCGAGTGCCGCTCGCAGAAAGCTGATCTTCATGGACACCATGCTCGCCGGACGCTTCCACCTGGACAGCAAGAAGTTCGCCGTGGAGGAGGTCCCCATCCCCGTGCCGGGCCCGGGCGAGGTACTCATCGAGGTGAAGGCCGCAGGCGTCTGCCTCTCGGACGTCCACCTCCTCGACGGCTCCCTCGTCCCCCTCTTCGCCACCTCCGACACGGTCACCGTCGGCCACGAGGTCGCCGGTGTGATCCACACCCTCGGCCCCGGCCTCAAGCGCGGTCTGTCCGTCGGCACCCGCGTCACCCTGGAGGCCGGCAAGACCTGCGGCCGGTGCTCCGGATGCGTGCGCCGCCGCCCCTGCACGCAGATGCTCACCGCCGGCATCGACTACGACGGCGGCTGGGCCGAGTACGTCATCGCCCGCGAGGACACCCTCATCCCCATCCCCGACGCCCTCCCCTTCGACCAGGCCGCGATCATCCCCGACGCGGTCTCCACCCCCTACGCCGCCGTCGTCGCCACCGCGGGCGTCCGCCCCGCCCAGTCGGTCGGTATCTGGGGGGTGGGCGGAGTGGGCGCGCACAACGTACGCCTCGCCCGCCTGGTCGGCGCCGCGCCGATCATCGCCGTCGACCCGCTGCCCAGCGCCCGGGAACGCGCCCTGGCCTTCGGCGCGGACCACGCCCTGGACCCGGCCGCCCCCGACTTCGCCGACCATGTACGCGCGGCCACCGACGGACGGGGCCTGGACTTCGCCTTCGACTGCGCCGGAGTGCCCGCTGTCCGCGAGCAGGCCGCCTCCGTGCTCGGCCTGGGCGGCTCCCTGATCCTGGTGGGCATCACGCCCAAGCCGCTGACCATCACCGAGGGCCTGACCTTCAACTACCTGCAGAAGCAGGTGCGCGGTCACTACGGCGGCTTCCCGGAGTCGGTCTCCGAACTGGTGCGGCTGGCCGCAGCCGGCCGCCTCGACCTGGCCCCCTCCATCACGGACCACATCCCGCTCGTCGACGCGGCCGACGCGGTCAGCCGCCTGGAGAACAAGATCGGCGACCCGATCCGCCTCATCCTCGTCCCCTGACACCCGTCAGCAGGACACCAAGCCACCTCGGGCAGGGGTGAGTGGGCGCCGGTGCTTGAGGGAGCACCGGCGCCCACGGTTTTCCCGCAGCCAAGAACTCGGAGCGACGGAGTCATGCAGAGGACCGATATCCCGGGCCGCACCCCGCAGCGCAGTAACGCCCGCTCGAACCACAGACGCATCCTCGGGACCGCTCGACGGACACTGCGGGACGACCCCGACGCGAGTCTCGACAGCATCGCTGGGGCGGCCGGCGTCACGCGGCGCACCCTCTACGGACACTTCCCCGGCCGGCAAGCGCTGATCGACGAGCTGACGCACGAAGCAGGCCAAGCACTTCAGCAGGCGTTCGCCGCAGCCCGTACGCCGGATGCTGATCCGCCTGAGGGGATGGCGCGGATGGCCCTGGCGGCATGGGCGGTGGGCGACCGGTTCCGCATGCTCATCTCCTTGGGGCGTCGCCATCCGGGAGGGGATGCGGTCCACGCCACCCTGGCACCGGCCCGTGAGGAGGCCATCGCGACCATCCGCCGTGGCCAGCACCAAGGCGTGTTCGCGGCCCACGTCCCAGCCCCGGTCCTCGCCCACGCGCTGGAAGCGCTGATGCTGGCCCTCGCCGAGGAGATCGGCGCGGGCATCTGGACCGATCCCTGTGGCGAGGCCGCCGCGACCGCGTTCCTCGTGGCCGCCGGCGTGGCACCGCAGGCCGCCGCACGCCAGGTGCAGGACGTGATGAATGGTTGACGCCCTCCCGGGGGGACCCTTCGCGGTCCGCATGATGTCGGCTGCCGAGCTGTCAGTCGAGGCCCGGCAGAGGACGTCGGGTGACCTCGTGGGCGTCGTCCGGGGCGATGCCCAGCATGCGGAGAACCATTTCGGCCAGGTCGGAGGCGACCTCGTCGCCATCGAGCTCGGAGCGGGCCAGTCGCAGCGCCACGAGGGACAGCAGGGTGCCGCCCACGGCGGACAGGGCCGTGGTCGGGTTGCGACAGGCGAACCGGCCGGAGGCGATGCCGATCTCCAGGTCGCGCAGCGCCCGCGGGGCAAGGCCGCGGTCGGAGTGGATGTGGGCCAGCCCACGGTCATGCAGGATCCGCAGGAGTTCCGGGTGGGAGTCGGCCATCAGGGCGGTGAGCCGGAAGCCCGCCGCGACCAGCTCGGCCGGGTCGTCGATTCCTTGTACGCGCTCGTCGATGACCTGGCCGAACTCCTCCAGGGCGTCCGTCACCGCGGCGTCGAACAGCTCCGTCTTCGACTCGAAGTGGTTGTAGAAGGAGCCGAACCCGACATCCGCGCGCTCGGCGATCGCCTGGATGCTGACGCTGGTGTCCCCGGTCTCCGCGAGGATCTGCCGGGCCGCGCGGACGAGCGACTGACGAGTCTCGGCGCGGCGCCGCTCGAAACGGTTCTTGGGCGGGGCTGACGTCGGCATACGCCCAGTGTAACCACTGCAGCGATGACCTCGCCATTACTGATGAGATCCTCAATTATTTGAGCTGCCCCTATTGACGATGAGAAACCACAGAGTTGATGATTTCCTCATTACGGCAGTGTTGCTTGGAGGACACCATGTCCCACACCCCTGTTAACAAGGGCGCTCACCAGACGTCTCACCAGGACCTTCACAGTGAGCAGGGCTCCCTGCGCGGAGAGCACCACGGACGAGCCCGCAATCCCGTGATCAAGGTGGCGGACCTGGCCTGGCTGGAGTTCGAGAAGCCGGACCTGGACCGGGCCGAGGTGTTCGCCCGAGACTTCGGTTTCGCGATCGTCGCCCGCACCGACCACGAACTGTGGCTGCGCGGCACGTTCGAGGGCTCACCCTGCATGGTCATCCGGCGCGGGCGCGCCTCCCGCTTCCTCGGGCCGGCGTTCCGCGCGGCCGAGCGGGCCGACCTGGACCGGCTGGCCCGCACCACCGGCAGTACCGTCCGGGACATCGGCGTACCGGGCGGTGGGCAGTCGGTCGCCCTGCTCGATCCCTCTGGCCTGCCGGTCCGGGTGGTGCACTGCGCCGAGCGGCTGCCCGCGCTGCCCGAGCAGGAGCCGCTGATCCTCAACTTCGGTACCGATCACCGTCGTACGAACGCCACCCAGCGGCCGCCCCGCGAGCCGTCCCGTATCCAGCGGCTGGGCCATGTGGTGCTGGAGACACGGACGTTCGCCCGCACGCTGGACTGGTATCTGGACACCCTCGGGATGATCGTGTCCGACTTCCTGTTCCTGGACGGGCAGCGCGGGCGCGGGCCGACGATGGCGTTCATCCGCTGCGACCAGGGCAGCAGGCCCGTGGACCACCACACCCTCGCCCTGCACCTGGGCCCCGGTACCGGCTACGTCCACTCCGCCTACCAGGTCACCGACCTGGACTCGATCGCCGTCGGCGGGGAGTATCTGGCCGAGCGCGGCTACCGGCGCAGCTGGGGCATCGGTCGGCACATCCAGGGCAGCCAGCTCTTCGACTACTGGCGCGACCCCGACCACTTCATGCTGGAGCACTTCGCCGACGGCGACCTCTTCTCCTGCGACCTGGAGCCCGGCTGGGCGCCGATGTCGGCGAGCGGCCTGGCCCAGTGGGGGCCACCCGTCACCCGCGACTTCCTGGGCACCAACCCCTCCCCCGCCAAGCTCCGCGAGGTCATGACGGCCCTGCGCGACGACAACGAACTCGACCCCGCACGCCTGCTGGGCCTGATGAAAGCGATGAGCTCATGAGCACCAACGTTCTGCGTACCACTGGGGGCACCTCCCGCTCGAGCGAAGCCGAGAGTGGGGGAGGCTGGTGGGTCGTCCGGGACGAACGCGCCGTCCGCGTCCGGACCAAGGCCGTCACGACCGCCGAACTGCTCGCCGACCGGGATGCGGTCCGCGAGGCCGCCGCCTCCGCCGAGAGCGGCATGCCCGTCGCCGACCTGGTGGCGCTGCCTCCGGTCACCACTCCGTGCCGGGTGGTCGCCCAGATGGTCAACTACCGCAGCCACGCCAAGGATTCAGGCTTCACCGGCGACATCCCGCCCACCTTCTTCCGCAAGGCGTCCGGCTCGGTCAGCGGTCCCCACGACACGATCATCCGACCCACGCACGTCAAGTTCCTCGACTACGAGGTGGAACTCGGCCTCGTCATGGGCGCAACCCTGCCCGTGGGCACCGTCGTCGAGGAACAGGACCTGCCGCGCTACGTCGCCGGCCTCGTCCTGACCAACGACGTCAGCGCCCGCGACGTCCAGCTGACCAAGACCCAGTTCTACGAGAGCAAGTCCTACCCGACCTTCACACCGACGGGTCCGTACCTGGCCCTGCTGGAACCCGAGGACTTCGCCCACCTGCTGAATCTTCGGCTGCGGCTGTCGGTCAACGGCGTGTCGCGCCAGGACCGCACGCTCGCCGACATGATCGTACGGCCCGCACAGGCGCTCACCCTGCTCGCCCGCTTCCAGACCCTCGACCCGGGCGACCTGCTGCTGACCGGCACTCCCGGCGGCACGGCTCTGCAGGCCCCGCCCAAGGCGGCCGAGAAGATCGCTGCGCTGCTGCCGCCCGCACTGAAGTGGAAGGCGTTCTTCAAGGGCCAGGCCAAGAACCCCAAGTACCTGCGCAACGGTGACCTCATCACCGCCACGATCGCCACCTCGGACGGACGGATCGACCTCGGCGAGCAGCGGACCGCTGTGGCGGACGCGACATGAGCGCCGCATCCCGGCGACCGGTGGTGATCATCGGTGCGGGACCCGTCGGAGTCACGGCCGCGCTCCTGCTCGCCCGGCACGGGGTGCACAGCCTCATCCTGGAACGCCACCGGGACGTCTACCCCTTGCCGCGTGCCGTCGTCGTGGACGACGAGATCCGCCGGATCCTGCAGAGCGTAGGTGTACACGAGGAGTTCGCCGCCCTCGCCCGACCGGCGCGCGGCCTGCGACTGCTGGACTCCCGGCACCACGTGATCGCCGAATTCGCGCGGTCGCCGCAGGGGCACCACGGCTTCCCCCAGACCAGCATGTTCGACCAGCCCGAGCTGGAACGCCTGCTGCGTGACGCCCTGGCGCGCCGCCCTGAGTGCGAACTGTGGAGTGGGGTGGAGGTGGTGTCCGTCACCCAGTCCGTCGCACGGGACACCGACGGACCGAACGATCCGACGGGCCCGGTCCGGGTCACCTTCCGGCGCGACGGCAGCGACGAGGAGGAGCACCTGTGGGCCGATGCCGTCCTCGGCTGCGACGGCGCGGGCAGTCTCACCCGTGACGCCATCGGCGCCGTCTGGGAGGACCTGCGCTTCGAAGAGAGCTGGCGGGCCATCGACGTGCGCACCAGTCGCCCTGTGCGCACCTGGGAAGGCGCCGAGCAGATCTGCTCGCCCACCCGGCCGGCCACCTTCATGCGCGTCGGCGAGGACCGTTACCGCTGGGAGTTCCGGCTGGCCGACGACCAGGACCTGGACGGCCCGGACGGATGGGAGCGCCTGCGCGAACTGGTCGCCCCCTGGGTGGACCTGCCGTCCGACGCCTCGCAGGGCACCGGCTTCGAGGTGATACGGCAGGCGCAGTACACCTTCCGGGCCCGCCTCGCCGACCGGTGGCGCAGGGGGCGTGTCTTCTTGTTGGGCGACGCCGCCCATCTCACTCCGCCCTTCGTGGGGCAGGGGCTGTGCGCCGGCCTGCGCGACGCCAACAACCTCACCTGGAAACTCACCCGCGTCCTCCAACAGGGCGCACCCGAGGGGCTGCTGGACACCTACGAACGCGAGCGCAAGCCGCACGCCCGCCATGTGATCCGCATGGCGGTCGCCGTCGGCTGGGCCATGACCGGCGGCCAGGACCGCGGTGCGGCGTTCCGCCGGGCGGTTGTGGGAACGGCCTGTCGCGTCCCCGGTGTGACCGCGGCGGTGAGCCGTGACCTCAGTCCGGCGCTGACCGCAGGTCCACTCGTACGGCGCCGCCCCAGGCTGACCGGTCGCGTGCTGGCCGGCACCTTCTGCCCGCAGCCCTGGGTGCGGTACGACGGCAGGCGAGTGCGTCTCGATGACGTCCTGGGGGACTCCTTCGCCGTCCTGACCGCTGTGCCAACCACAGCGCAGATGACGGCCGTGGCCACAGCGCTGGGCGCCCCGACGATCCGCGTCGACGACCTGGGCGACGACGGCGCCCTGGCCGGCTGGCTGGCCCGCGGCCGTGCCGACGCCGTCCTGCTGCGCCCCGACCGCGTCGTGATGGACACCGTCCCGGCCGGCACCGGCGACTTCACGGACACCGTCGCGTGGGCCCCCCTGCTGCACACGGCCCGCCGTACCGCCGATGCCCGGCCCGTCTGACGAGGAGCACCACACCATGACCACCCCGCGCCCTGAGTCGTATACGGAACCCTTCTTCACTCCCGACCCGCAGTCGGCCGCCCGTAGCCGCATCGCGGACTTCTCCCGATGGGCGACCCGGCACCGGGCCGCCGAAGGGTTTCAGGACCCCACGGACTACCGAGCCCTGCACCAGTGGTCCGTCACCGACCTCGAAGGGTTCTGGACCGCGGTGTGGGAGTACTTCGACATCGACGCGACGACCGAGTACGAGCGGGTGCTGGCCGAGGAGACCATGCCCGGCGCCCGCTGGTTCCCCGGCGCCACCCTCAACTACGTCCATCACGCGCTGCGCAACCTGCGGCCGGACGCTCCCGCGATCACCGCCCTGGACGAGACCGGGGCCGGCTACGAGATCACGGGCCGGGAGCTGCGCGCCCGGGTCGCCTCCGTCGCTGCCGGCCTGCGCGACCTGGGCGTCGGGCAGGGCGACCGGGTGGTGGGTTACCTGCCCAACACCCCCCACGCCGTCATCGCCTTCCTCGCCGCCGCAAGCCTGGGCGCGGTGTGGTCGGTGTGCGGCCAGGACTACGCACCCAAGGCCGCCGCCGACCGCTTCGCCCAGCTCGAACCCACGGTGCTCATCACCGCTGACGGCTACCTCTTCAACGGCACGACCCACGACCGCCGCGCCGCCTCGCTCGAACTCGCCGCAGCCCTGCCGACCCTGAAGGCCACGGTGCTCGTGGACCATGTGGGCCTTGAGTGGCCCGAGGGCGGTAACTCGGGGCTGAGGGTTCCCTGGGAGGAAGCGGCCACCCGCGTCGAGCACCTCACCATCGCCCCGGTGCCGTTCGACCACCCCCTGTGGGTCGTCTTCTCTTCCGGCACCACCGGACTGCCCAAGGGCATCGTCCACGGGCACGGCGGGGTCCTGCTCGAACACCTCAAGACCCTCGGCCTGCACACCGATCTGGGCACCGGGGACCGCCTGCTGTGGTACACCTCCACCCACTGGATGATGTGGAACCTGGTCGTCTCCACCCTGCTGACCGGTGCCACCACCTGCACCTACGACGGCAGCCCGGTACCGCAGGCGCGTCCGGACGTCCTGTGGGAGCTGGCGGCCCGTCACAGAGTCACCGTCTTCGGCACCAGTCCTCAGTACCTGCTGGCCATGGCCAAGCTGGGCATCGAACCCTCCGTGCACGACCTGTCGGCCGTCCGCGTCGTCGGCTGCACCGGCTCCGCTCTGGCCGCCTCCGCCTACCCCTGGGTCCGCGACCACGTGGGCGCCGACGTCCAGCTGGCCTCCACCAGCGGCGGCACGGATATCGTCTCCGGCTTCGCCGGCAGCGCCTCCACGACCCCCGTCTGGGCGGGAGAGCTGTCCGGCCCCAGTCTCGGCGTGGCCCTGGCCGCCTACGACGCGACGGGTACCCCTGTCCTCGACCAGGTCGGCGAACTGGTCGTCACCCGGCCCATGCCATCCATGCCGCTGTACTTCTGGAACGACCCCGACGGCAGTCGCTACCACGACGCCTACTTCGGCGCCTACCCCGGTGTGTGGCGGCACGGCGACTGGATCACGCTCACCTCGCACGGCTCGGTGATCGTCCACGGCCGCTCCGACGCCACCCTCAACCGCAACGGCGTGCGCCTGGGCAGTGCCGACATCCACGACATCGTCGAACGCCTCCCCGAGATCACCGAGGCCCTCGTCATCGGCGCGGAGGAACCCGACGGCGGCTACTGGATGCCGCTCTTCGTGGTCCTCGCCGACGGGGTCGCCCTGGACGACTCCCTGCGCGACCGGATCCGCGCCGCCATCCGCGCGGGCGCCTCACCCCGCCACGTCCCCGACGAGATCCTCACCGTACCGGCGCTCCCGCACACGAAGACCGGCAAGAAGCTCGAGGTTCCCGTCAAGCGCCTGCTCCAGGGTGCCCCCGCCGAGCAGGTCCTGAACCCCGAGGCGGTCGACGATCCCGACCTGATCGCCTACTTCGCCCGCCTGGGCGCGGAGCGGAACAAGCGGTCAGCACACGACACATGACGTCGGCCAGGGGACCACAGGCCCACGTGACAGCACCGGATCCTTGTGCCCTGCCCGGCTCCGCAGACCCCGTCCCCAGGGGGTGGTGCCGGGGCGGTCAGCCCGCCCCGGCACCACACACAACCGAAGTAAGAGAGAAATGACGAGCATGACCAACCGCGCACAGCAGGCCCTCGATGTCCTCGACGATGCCGGACGAAAGGTGCTGTTCACCGAGGCCCGCACCGCGAACACCTTCGCCGAGGTGGCCGTTGCCGACGACGAACTGGCCATGATCTGGGAACTCGCCCGCTGGTCGCCGAGCGCCGCCAACGGCCAGCCACTGCGTGTGCTCTTCGTGCGCACCCACGAGGGCAAGGAGCGACTCGTCCGGCATCTCGACGAGGGCAACAGGGCCAAGACGCTCAGCGCGCCGGCCGTCGCGATCCTGGCGTACGACGTCGACTTCCACGAGCAGATGCCGACCGTCTTCCCGGCCCGCGGCGAGATGCTGCGAGCGGCGTTCGCCGACCAGGTTGACAGGCGCGAGAGCCTTGCCGCCTACAACTCGGCACTGCAGACCGGGGTCTTCCTGCTCGCCGTCCGGGCGGCGGGGCTGGCGGCCGGTCCCATGGCGGGCTTCGACAGGGCCGACGTGGACGAGGAGTTCTTCGCCGGTACCAGCCGGCGCTCGCAACTGGTGGTCGGCATCGGTCACCCCGGAGCCGACCCGTGGTTCCCGCGGCTGCCCCGCGTGCCCGTCGAGGACGCCCTCGCCTGGGCCTGACGGCACTGCAGGTAGGTGAGAGGCGTCATGCCATGGGCGCCGGTGCTCTTCTGAGTACCGGCGCCCATTTTTCACCTAGCCGGCTGTGACGGATTTCCTGCAGAGCAGTCAGGAGACGAGAACGAGGCCAGGGCGCCGACCGGCACCGTGACACTTTAGTGCTGGGCGTCGTTGTTGCTGCCGAAGTCGGGTACCTCGGTGGACAGCAGGTGTTCGGCGCCGCCTTCGAGGGACTTGGCTGTCTCGATGGAGCGGGGGAGCATGGCCTTCTCATAGGTTCGGATCGCGTCGGCGACGGTGGCGGCGTTCGCGAGAGCGAGGGCGATTTCGCCGGCGTCGAGCATGGCGAGGTTGACGCCGACGCCGAGCGGGGGCATGAGGTGGGCGGCATCTCCGAGCAGGGTCACCGTCGGGTTGTGTTCCCAGGTATGCGGGACCGGGAGGGCGAAGATCGGGCGGTCGACGTAGGGACCGTCGTTTTCGGTGATCATCCGGCGCAGGCGAGGCGACCAGTGGGCGTACTCACCCAGGAGCAGGGCGCGGATGCCGTCGGTGTCCCCGCCTGTCAGGCCGCTCATGCTGATCCAGTCGACCGGAACTCGTCGGACGATGTAGACGCGGATGTGGTTTCCGCTGTTGCGCTGGGCGAACAGGGCGCGCTCGCCGTCGGCCGCGTGGGCGCTGCCCTGGCCGACCAGTTCGGCCAGGTCCGGGTGCCGGTTCTCGACGTCCGAGAACCACGCTTCCAGGAAGCTCACCCCGGTGTACTCGGGGACGGCGGGGGACACGGCCGGGCGCACTCGGGAGGAGGCGCCGTCGGCGCCGATGACCAGATCGGTCTGGATGGTCGTGCCGTCGGTGAAGTGCAGTTGCCGCGGCCCGTCGTCGGGTCCGCCGATCGTGTCGAGGGCGCGGCCCCAGTGCACGGTGCCCGGTTGCAGGGAGTCGAGCAACAGGTTGCGCAGCTGGCCGCGGTCGATTTCCGGCTTGAAGAGTTCGTGGGCCGCCGGGACTTCATGGGACGTGATCGTGCCGGTCGGGTCCATCAGGCGCATTTCCTGCCCTTCGGGGCGGGCGAGCTTGAAGAACTCGTCGAGCAGACCGGCTTCGCGCAGGGCGATCTGGCCGTTGTCGGCGTGCAGGTCGAGGGTGCCGCCCTGGTTGCGCGCGTCGGGGCCCCCGTCTCGGTCGTAGACGGTGACCGCTATGCCGCGCTGCTGAAGGATGCGGGCGCAGGTCAGTCCGCCGGGGCCGGCACCGATGATGCTGATGCGTGCCCGGGCGGGTTCTGGGGAGTTCATGGTTGTCCCTTTCGGTCGGCGAAGTGCGGCAGGCAGGCCGGGCGTCGTCGGCCTCGGCACCGGATGTGCCGCGCAGAGGGGCCTCTCAGATGAACAGGCCAGCGCGGTGCAGGCGTTGACCGGGCCGACAAGGATGTGCTGCTCAGTGCTCGCAACGCTTATAAAATCAGAGTGAGTAGAAAAGTGCAACGACTCTACTTAGTGACTAATTCGACTATCGGGTACGCTCCAGCCATGACCATGCCCTCTGCCAGCCGCCGCGACCGCAAGAAGGCGGCCACCCGGCAGGCGATCGCCGACGCCGCACTGGAACTCTTCCTGGAGCGCGGCTACGACCAGGTGAGCATCCGTGACATCGCCGACGCCGCCGACGTGTCGACCGCGACGGTGTTCAAGCACTTCAGCGGCAAGGAGGCGCTGGTGTTCGACCAGGACGAAGACCGCGAGGCACAGTTGATCGCCGCGGTGCGGGAGCGTCCCTCCGGTCAGAGCATCCTCGATGCCCTTCGACAGCACGTCCTGGACACCTGGCCGTCGATCGAGGCACATCCTCAGGCAGCCGAGTTCACCAACCTGGTGAACTCCACGCCGGTGCTGCGCGCCTACGCCGAACGCATGTGGACCCGGTACACCGACAGCCTCAGCGCGGCCATCGCTGACGAGTTCGGCGTTGACCACGACGACCTCTCATGTGTGGCGCTTGCCCGATTCGTACTCGAGATCCCGGTGCTCGCTCGCGGCCGGCAGGACCGCCGGGCCGCCGTCGACGCGATCTTCGGCATCCTCACCCACGGCTGGGAGCCGCCAAGCAGGCCGCCCGCGCAGTAACGCCTGGGCCGTTTCCCGGGCCCGACCTCGACATCCTCCCGTCATTCCTCAACGGAAAGCACCTCATTCTGATCCCGGTCCTCAGCGAGCCCGCGCCGGGGCTGGCACACTGAATCCGTGGTTCCGCTGATGACCGCGACCGAGCAGGCCGCGTCCTCATCACTCACAGGCGCCGGCGTGGTGTCGACCTGCGCACTGCTCTTCACCGTGGCGTCGTTCTGGTGGCTCAACGCCAGACAAGGGCACCTGAGGACGTGGGAGCCTCATGCCTTCGCAGCGATTGTCCACTCATCGACGACCCGTCTGCGGCTCCCGCTCGTACTTCATAACACCGGCCCCAAGCCGATAGTCGTACAGGACCTCATCCTGACTTTCCCTGACGACCCCGCATCTCACCTGCCGCTCCTGTGGGTGTCCACAGCGTCTCGCCTCCAGCCGGGGCCGGACGAGGATGCGAAGCTGCCGGCCGGCTTCGTCGTGCCCGGCAGAGAGGCGCAACAACTCTTCCTCGAGTTCGAGGCGCCGTTCTCCGGGTTCATGCCGGAAGCCCGTGACTACAAGGTCCAGCTGCAAGCCCGGGTCGGTCACCGCAAAGGGTGGCGCCGCCTGCTGACGTTCACCCTGCGGGCCGCCAACATCATCGATCCGAATCGCTACACCGTCTACAACAACGCACCGGTCGAGCTAACCAAGGAAGATCAAAAGAGGGCGGATGCCGCACTCCTTGAACTATTGGAAGAGCAAGGGGACGACTCCGCTCCGGGCGGCAGGAGACAGCGGGATTCTCCCCATGACGATGGCGATACCGGTACGAGCCGCTGATGCAGCACCAGCGACACCTGTCGCGCCGCGTCACCGGTTCGACGCATCTTCGGCGCGCAGGGCTGCCGCGTCGGTCGGTTACGAGCGGGTTTTTGTCCCGATGCCGTGGGCGAGGAGGCTCTCGGCAGTCTCCGCGATGGTGTCCTCGATGGGACGCGCTCGCCACCCGAGAAACTTCTCCGCCTTGGTGCTTGTGGCGTCGAGATCCCGGCCGAGCTGGTGCTTGAGCAGTCGCAGTTCCGGGTTCACGATGCCCAAAGTGCGTGAGCCAAAGCCCGCAGCGGCCTGTCCGCCTACGTCGCTGCAGCCGTGGCCCGGCAGATCGAACGCGACAACCTCAACGAACTCATCCAGGTCGCAGAGGCCGAGCACGATCCCGTCACGGACGAAGAGGTCCAGGCTCTGCGTGAGCAGTTCCACCAGGCCCGTCGGCAGCAGACGCAGGGCGGGGCCGACGCCGCGTGTCCCGCTCCCCCGCCGCGCCCGGCGGCACCCTGGTCCTGGACAGCGAGGGGCTGGCCAAGGCCGTCCTGCGCGACCGGTCAGCGCGACGCATGCTTCCTGCCCTGGACACACCGGCTCACGCCGTGCGGTCACCAGGCCCTGGGCAGTCGTGGCCCGGCCCTGCCCCGGAGTCTCCTCCTCAGCCGCTCACTATGCCCACGACGAGATTGATGGCGGTGGCGAGAATGCCGGTGCCGAAGACGTAGGACAGCAGCGTGTGACGCAGCACGATCGCCCGGATCGCCGAACTCGACACATCGGTGTCGGACACCTGATAAGTCATGCCGAGGTTGTAGCTGAAGTAGAAGAAGTCCCGGTACGCCGGAGGGTCGTCCGAATTGAAGTCGATCCCGCCCTCGGACTCGTAATACACGTAGGCGTAACGGGCGGCGTACATCAGATGCAGCGCGGCCCAGGCCGTGAAGACGCCGCACAGGGCGGTCGCCGCCGCCACATGGCCGGGGTCGGACTTCCCGCGCACGAGCAGCAGCACGATGGCGGCCAGTCCGCACAGGGCCACCGCGACCACCACGAGTTCATCGGTCACGGGACGGAAGTCCTCACGCCGTGCATTGCGGTGGGTGGCCGTGGCGTCCATCGGCCACAGCACCGCCCAGCCCGCCAGGACGAAGGACAGTTCCGTCGCGGCGATCGCGGCCAGTGCGCCCAGTGCTCCATCGGTCGCCAGCGCCACGGCCACGCCGACCACCGCTCCGACGATCGCCGCGCCGGTGAGGCGGGGCACGGCATCCAGGGGCAAGGAGCGTCTCATGCAGCATCACCGTAGCCCCGTCGCCGCCGGTCAGCGTGCTTCACGGCGTCTGATCGACACGGCGGGGCGCAGGGCCGTCCGAGAGGCGGTGGCGTTGCGGACGCTGACACCGGGCATGCGAGAGGTGTTCGAGCGGCATCTGGCACGGGTGACGGAACGCTCGCTGGGACCGTCGACGGCCACTCTCGGTACTCCGTCAGGTCCCCTGGGGCAAGGGCGGCCTGCCCCGCCCCCGCCGCGACGCCTGGCGGCGGCCAGTAGAACGAACCGGCCGTTGGCAGATGCCCTGCAAGTACGTGGCACAAGGGTGGTGTGCGGCAGGAAAACGGTGGGTGCGGCGACGTCAGGCAGTCGGCATGCCGGTCAGGTCTCGATCACGGCATCGCAGTCGGGGCAGGCCACGGATGCGTATTCCGCGGGGTACCAGGGCGCCCCCGGGTGCTCGGAGGGCTTCCAGCGGGTCGTCTCCATCGCGAAGGTGTCCCTGCCGCAGAGGGTCCTCGGTCCCGTCGCGGTGGGCGCCCCTGGGGCGGCGGGCGCCGCGTGCACCCTGCGGACGTGCCGTTCCTCACCGCTCGGCGTTCCCGGGGAGGAGTGCGTGGCCGCCGACTTGTCGAGCTCGTAGACGACGACGATTTCGCTCATGTCTCTACGGTAGGCGGTCGCGCGGCCGAACCGCCCGCAGCCTCGGGCCGGTGGCTGCGATCGGCAAGGTTCGGCGTCCAGCCCGGCGATCTCATCGTCCAGGGCCTGGTTGCGGCGGGCCAGGCGCTGTGGTGCCCAAGGTGGACAGGACCGGTCGTAGCCCGGCCGCAGCCGGGCCAGGGCGCGTATCAGCGCGGCTCGGTCCAGCCCCGCGACCTGGTCGCGCAGAATCGCCGGTACGGACACCCGGCCGACCCCGGACCGGGTTCGGCGCCTGGAGTGCGGGCCCTGACCGCGCTGGCGCGCGATGCTCAGCACCCGGATCGCCTCGACCACTGGTGGCGCCAGGACACCGTCGGTGACGACGTTGAAGGCTTCGAAGACGTCACTGTGTCGCCTGAGCGGGTCGCGTCTTCACCGTCCCAGCCGCACCTTCGAGCGTCCCACCCTCGCCGCCGGCCGACACCTCCTTGCCTGCGGCGGTGTCACCCGCTCTCAGCGTCCTCGTGCAAGCGCTCCACGGCTCCGGCGTGTGAGGCAGTGCGCCGGGGCCTGTAGCGAAGTCTGGCTGCGGGGGATGCAGGAGCGGAGAATGGTGGTGTCGGCCTGCTGGCTGATTTGGGCGGTGGTCGGATTGACGCAGCAGTATCTCGTCGGGGAGGCGTCCGTGCTCCTGGCGGAGTTGCAGGCAGCCGGCACCGATCCGGTGGCCACGAGGGAAATCGCGTGTCTGCGTCGCGAGGCGGAGATGGGTCCGGTCAGTCGGCTCGGCTGCGTGGCTCGGCGTGCTCTGGAGCTGACCGATGAACTGTGCCGGGACTCACTGCGGCGGGGCGATGTGCTCACTTTCGTCCGCCAGTGCGCCTGCGGGGCCGAACTGCGCGAGTTCTGCCTCTGTGCACAGCTGGCAGACGTTTGAAACCCGGAGTGCCCTCGCGAGACGGGGCGGCCGCGGTCAGCGGGACCTACAATTGAAGAGTTCTTCAATTAGCTAGTTGCATTGGTTGATAGATGATCGACGGTGTGGAGGTCGGGGTGGGAACAGTTGTTGAGGCGTTGCTGGCGCGGGTGCGGGCGGCCCGGGCCGCTCTGGCGGCCGCCCGGGAGGCGGAGGACCCCTATGCCGTCGCGGTGGCGCAGGACGAGCTGGATGACGCGGTCAGGTTCGCCCGCAGGCATGGGCTTGACGTCGAGGCGACAGAACTGGACGAGGGGTGATCGGGATGCCGGTTCCGCTGTACGAGGCGAAGGCGGAGTTCTTCCGGATGCTCGGGCATCCGGTGCGGATCAGGGTGCTGGAGCTGCTGCAGGACGGGCCGAAGCCGGTACGCGACCTGCTGTCCGCCATCGAGGTCGAGCCGTCGAGCCTGTCGCAGCAGCTGGCGGTGCTGCGCCGTTCCGGGATCGTCACCGCTACCCGGACCGGCTCCACCGTGGTGTACGAGCTGGCGGGCGGGGATGTGGCCGACCTGCTTGCCGCAGCACGCCGGATCCTGTCCGTACTGCTGGCGGGCCGGCAGGAGCTACTGGACGAACTGCGTTCCGCAGACGCGGCCCGGTGAGGGGCGGGCACCCGTTCCGGCCGTGGCGCAGACGCCGACCCGCGGCGGCGACAGAGCATGTGCCGTCGCCCGTGCGGCGCCACGTCGTCTCGATCCCGGTGGGGCCTGAGGCGGTGCGGATGGCCCGTGAGGCGGTGGCCGGACAATTCGGTGAGGCGGGCGTCGCGCCGGGTTCCGCGTTCGCCGACGCGGTGCTGCTGGTGGTCAGTGAGCTGGTCGTGAACGTGCTGCGCCACGCACCCCGGTCTCCGGTCACGGACGTCGCGATGACGGTCGAGGCGGGCCATCTGGTCGTCGGCGTCGCTGACGCCGAGCCGTGCCTGCCCGACCTCGAACCGGGCGCGATGGGGGCGGGACTGCAGCTGGTGGCCGAGCTGGCCGGCGAGTACGACGGCGACGTCAGCGCGGAACCGGCCAGGCGAACGTGGAGATCGCAGGACAGGGAGACGACATCGTGAGTGAGGAAGCCGGAGCGGCCGAGCCGCCGCCGAACACGACGCGCAAAGGGAAGGACAAGGACCGCGAGTGGCAGATCGAGCGCGGGGTCGTGATCCGGGCAGGCTTCTACATCTTCGGCACCCATCTGTTCGCCGGGTTCGTGTGGCTGCTCTTCTACCTCGGCGAGCATGCACACAAGTAACCACGTCGCCAGGGTTCCGGGCGCCCCCGAGAAACCCGTCATCGCCCCATGCCTGGGGCCGAACGGCCCTGGGCAACCGCCGGGGTACCGGTGAAGCTGTGGACCGGCCCAGCCAGTGGACGGACGTTCCTCTCCTGCGGGCGGCTGTCCCATAGGCCTCCTCCCCAGCGGACCACCCTGGGCACAATGTGAAGATTTCTTCCATTGACGTTGCTGTGAGCGGCGCGGATGACGGAGAAAGGAGTGCCGAGGTTGATCGCTGTTGGTCGCCACAGAGATGGAGCACCCGGTGCGGATCAAGGCCGACATCGTGACCGGATACCGGCTGGTGGGCGACGGCGCGGGTTCCTGACCGGTCACAGGTCGTTGCCCGCGTAGGACAGGTTGAAGCTTTTGTTGGTCAGCGGGAAGTCCGGGACGATCGTGTCGTTCAGGGCGACCGGCAGGGCGGGCCAGTTGAAGAAGGACGGGTCGACGGGCTTGACCCGGGTGAGAGTGCCGTCGGCGGTGAGTTCGACGCGGGTGACGATGGTGCCGCGCCAACCCTCGACCAGTCCCACGCCGGTGCCGGGGCCCGCGCCGGGCAGCGGGTGGGGCGCCAGCACCGCGGCGGGGGCGTCGAGTCCTTCGGCGAAGTGCTCGATCAGGGCGAGTGAGACCTCGATCTCCTGGGCGCGGACCAGGAAGCGGGCCAGGACGTCGCCGGTGGTATGGACAGGGATGTCGAGTTGTGGACCGTATGCGGTGAAGGGGTGCGCCACGCGGGCGTCGTTGGCGATGCCGCTGGCGCGCGCGACGTAGCCGAGGCAGCCGATCTCCCGGGCGGCGGGAGTGGGCAGGACGGCGGTGGCGGTGAAGCGGTCGCGGACGGTGGAGTGGCCCAGGGCGAGGTCAGTGATCTCGCGGATGTCCTCGCCGAGCGCCTTCAGCCGGGCTGGATCGGGCAGGGTGCGCAGGGCCGCGCCGCCCGGGAGGACGCCGCCGCGCAGCAGCCGGTGTCCCGTGACGTCCTTGTTGAGGCGCAGGAGGTGTTCGCGGATGCGCTGGGCGTGTGCGTTGAGGATTCCGTGCCCGACGTCGTTGCAGAGCATGCCGAGGTCGGCGACGTGGTTGTGGATGCGCTCCAGTTCCAGCAGCAGGGCGCGGGCGCGTTGTGCCTCTGCGGGAACCTGGGTGCCGGTGGCCTCTTCGACGGCCAGGCAGTAGGCGAGCGCATGGCCGACGGCGGTGTCGCCGCTGATGCGCTCGGCCAGCGGCAGGCCGGCGGCAACGCTGCGGCCCTGGAACAGTTTCTCGATGCCTTTGTGGACGAACCAGAGGCGGGCCTTGAGTTTGAGGATCGTCTCGCCGACGACCGAGAAGCGGAAGTGGCCGGGTTCGATCAGCCCGGCGTGTACCGGGCCGACCGGGATCTCGTACACGCCGTCGCCCTCGACTTCCAGGAAGGGGTAAGGGCCTTCCTGTTCGCCAAAGGTCGGCGGGGGGCCGGCGTCGGCGTGCATGGGGTACCAGCCGCGCGGCCAGTGGAAGTGGCGGACGAGGCGGCGGGGCAGGGGGTGGCCCTGGGGGACAATGCCGAACAGGTCGCGCATCTCGCGTTCGAACCGGCCCGCCGCAAAGGAGAGATGAGCCAGCGACGGCACTTCTGGCCGGTCGGAGGCGAGACGGACATTCAGCTCCACGCGCGTATCGGGCGGGCCGGAGGCGAACAGGTACACCACGCGCGGCCCGTCCTCGTCGATGTGCGCGGCGATCAGGGCGAGCCGATGGCCCTGGGCGAGCAGGTTCTCGGCATGCTGGGGCAGGGTGGCGGAGCTGCTCTGGTAGCTCTTGCGCATCGCGTCACTGGCCTCCGATCGCGTGGGCGGCGGCGTGCAGCAGGTCGGTGAGCGGGCCGGTGGCCACACCCAGGGCGGCGCAGGCAGCCAGCCCCAGTGCCAGGGGCCACACGGCCGAGGAGCTTTCGTGTGCCGGTGTTCCCGTTCCCAGCAGCATCCGGGCGGTGCGGGCGGCGAGCGCGGCGAAGGCCAGGAGCACGAGCAGCAGAGCCGCCGCGGTGACCCAGCTCAGGCCCGTGCCGGCGGCGAAACCGGCCCGGGCGATGCCGAGTTCGGAGGCGAAGAGGCTGAAGGGCGGGAAGGCCATCAAGGCTACGGCCGCGAGTCCGAACGCCCCTCCCAGCGACGGTGTTCGGGCGATCAGGCCGCGGACGCGTCCCATCCGGGTGGTGCCGGTCAGCTGGAGGATGCGGCCGGAGGCGCAGAAGGCGACGGACTTGGCCAGTCCGTGGCCGGCGATGTGCAGCAGCGCGGCGGACAGGGCGAGGGGGCTGCCGATCGCCGTGGCCAGGGCGATCAGGCTCATGTGTTCCATGCTGGAGTAGGCCAGCATCCGCTTGTAGTCGCGCTGGGCGAGCAGCAGGCCGGCCGCGAGGGCGAGAGTGAGCAGCGCGATGGCGGCGAGCAGGACGCGGGTGAAGCCGGTGCCGAGGGCGGCATCCGCGATGACCCGGTAGCGCAGGATCGCGGTGAAGGCCACGGAGAGCAGGACCCCGGACATGAGCGCGGAGACCGGCGCGGGGGCCTGGCTGTGGGCGTCGGGCAGCCAGGCGTGCAGAGGGACCAGGCCGGCCTTGGCGCCGAAGCCGAGGACGATGAGGGTGATGCCGAGGCGGGTGACCGCCGGGTCGAGGCGGTCGGCGTGGGCGACGAGGGTGGGCCAGTCAAGGGCCCACGCCTCCGTGATACCGGCCTGCCGGGCCGCGTAGTAGATCAGCACGGTGCCGAGGAAGGCCAGCGCGATACCGGCCGAGCAGATCACGACGTACTTCCAGGCGGCCTCGACCGAGGTGCGGGTGTGGCGGTGGCCGACGAGGAAGGCGGTGACGATGGTGGTGGCCTCGATGGCGACCCACAGCACGCCGAGGTTCGCGGTCAGCACGGCCAGGCACATGGCCGCCAGAAAGGCCTGGACCAGGACGTGGTAGCGACGTACGGTCCGCTCGCTCGCCCGCCCGGCCTCCCGTTCGCCGCGCAGATAGACAGGGGCGCTGCCACAGGCGATGAGCGCGACGGTACCGATGACCAGGAGCATCCAGACGGTGAGTGCGTCCGCGCGCAGCAGCCCGGAGTACGCGGTGCGCGGGCCATCGGCAACGACATCCGCCGCGAGCAGGCTGCCACAGGTGAGGATCACGGCCGGTGAGACAAGAGCGACCCAGTCCGTCGGATACCGCTTGCGCCTCGTCGTAGTGGGCACGAGTGCCTGTTGCACCAGGACGGAGCCTTGTGCGGATGCCCGCTTGCGGGCCTGGGTGAACACCGTGGCGAATGCTGCGGCGGGCGGGCGGGCGCGGGCTCCGCTCAGCGTGTACGCCCCGGCGACCAGCAGTGGTGCGGCGGCGGGTGCGGTGAGCAGCAGGGCGGAAGCGGTGGGGCTCATCAGTCGTGCAGCTCCCGCAGGTCGTCGATGTCGGTGGTGCCGAATGCCTCGCGCATGCGGGTGGTGAGGATCTGCAGCACCAGGACGGCCAGCAGTACGTCGAAGGAGACGCCGAGTTCGACGATCAGCGGCACCCCGGAGGTGGCGAGGAACGCGGTGGCGGTGATGCCGTTGTCCAGCAGCAGGAAGCCGACCACCTGGGCGAGGGCCCGTCTGCGGGTCACCAGGACGAAGAAGCCGATCAGGACGACGGCGAGGCCGACGGGTAGAGCGCGCGTGGCGGGCGTCGGGTTCAGCTCGGTCAGCGGGCGGGCCACCGCGTAGGCCAGCAGGGTCAGCAGAGCCGCGGTCAGCAGCGAGGCGGCGACATTGACCAGGGGCTGCGTCTCCCTGCTCTCCGCTACCGCCGTGCCGTACCGCTGCCGGTCGGCGGTGATCGCGGCCAGCGCCCGGCGCATCAGATACGGCAGGACACCCGCTCTGAGCAGGCCGATGCCGATGCCCACACCGATGAGGTCCCAGCGTTGTTCGTGGGCACCGAGAAGCACGGCGAGGGCGGCGAGCGCGATGCCCTGGAGGGCGAAGATCCGGACGATGACGGCCAGTTCGCGCACCCACAGCACGAGCACGGCCGCCAGCAGGAAGAGGCCACAGGCCAGGTCGAGGAGCTGGGTGTAGAGGCCGCCGTTCATGAGGCTCCGGTCAGGAAGTACGAGGCGGTCACCGCGAGGAGCGCCAAAAGGAAGGATCCGGCGAGGAGTTCGGGCACGCGGAACAGCCGGACCTTGGCCCAGAACACCTCGGCCGCCGCCAGCACCGCGCCCAGCAGGACGAGTTTCGCCGCGAGCAGCACCAGGGCCACGGCCAGCGCGGCCCAGGAGCCGGTGGTGGCGATGCCCCAGGGCACGAACAGAGAGGAGAGCAGGCCCAGGAGCAGGGTGAGGCGCATCTGGGCGCCGAGTTCGACCAAGGCCAGGTCGGGGCCCGCGTACTCCAGCACCATCGCCTCGTGGATCATGGTCAGTTCGAGGTGGGTGGAGGGGTTGTCCACCGGAATCCGCCCGGTCTCCGCGAGTACCGCCACCGCGAGCGCGGCCACGGCCAGGAGCCCGGCCGGGGAGGCGAGACGAGCCGGTTCGTCGACGGCGCCGGTGACGATGGCGGGGATGTTGGTGGTGCCGGCCGGAATCGACAAGGCGAACACCGACAGCAGGATGGTCGGCTCCACCAGGGCCGCGACCGTCATCTCGCGGGAGGCACCCATGCCACCGAACGCGGTGCCGGTGTCCAGGCCGGCCAAGGCCAGGGCCAGCGTGCCGAGCGCGATCAGCGACACCACCACGATGAGATCCGCGTGCCCGCTGACGGGAGTGTCGGTGGACAGCAGCGGCACGAGTGCGGCAGTGACCACGGTGGTGGCGACCAGCAAAGCGGGGGCAGCCCGGAAGGCGGGTCCGGTGCCGGCCGGGGTGATCGGTTCCTTGCGCAGCAGCTTGCGGGCGTCCCGCCAGGGCTGAAGCACCCCGGCCCCGGCCCGTCCCTCCAGACGGGCCCGTACCTGGCGCATCCACCCCGTCAGCAGCGGCGCCCCGGCAGTGACTGCCACGATCTGGCCGGCCACAGCCGTGTATCCGACAGCGTTCATCTGTTCGCTCTCACCAGCCAACCGCCAGGATCAACAGAAGGACGACCAGTCCGGCGAAGCCGTAGCCGAGGTAGAGGTGAACGCTGCCACCCGCCAGCCGCCGGGCCGCCTGCCCGGCACCGGCCAGGGACCGCAGCACCGGTTCATACAGCCGGTGCTCGATCCGGTCGGGTACCCGGTGCTGGAAGCGCACCCGTTCCACCAGGTACGCCGACTCCCGCACCGGGGTGACGTCCACGTCCTGCTCGGGTGCGAGGACGTCGTCGAAGACCCGCTGCAGAGGTTCGGCGAACGAGGTTGCGGTGTAGGCCATGCGCGGGGTCGGCGCCCCGCCCCCGCAGTCCCACAGCCGGGCGTTCACCCGACGCCGCCGCCGTCCGTACAGCCGGGGCAGGCCGACGGCCAGCGCGAGCGCGGCCGTCAACGCGGCTGCCACCCACAGCGGGGACAGCGTCGCGGAGACGTCGGTGAGCCGCACCTTGAGCCCGCCGCCCGACACCGCGCCGCTGCCGGGAAGACCGACCGCGTCCACGGCCCGGTCAAGGCCGTCGCCCAGCAGTCCCGGAACCAGGGCCAGAGCCGCACACCCTGCCCCGAGCAAGGCCATCGCGGCGAGCATCAGCCGTGGTGCCTCCTTCGCTGCCGCCGCCTGCGTGCTGCGCGGCCGGGCGAAGAAGCCCACCCCGAGCGCCTTGACGAACACAGCCGCGGCGATGCCCGCAGACAGTGCGATCAGTGCCACCGACAAGGGCAGGACGACCGCCACCGCGACGCCCGGCACTGCCAGCCCATGGATCATGGACTGCAGCAGCAGCCACTCGCTGACGAATCCGTTGCCCGGCGGCAGCGCCACCGCACCCAGCGCGCCCAGCGCGAACAGCCCGGCGGTGACGGGCATGGGCGCGCGCAGCCCGCCCATACGGTCCAGGTCCCGCAGGCCGGTGGCCCGCACTACCGACCCGGCCGCGCAGAACAACAGGGCCTTGAACACGGCGTGGTTGACCACGTGCAGGAGCGCCGCAGCCAGCGCCAGCGCGGCCAGCGGCCGGTTTCCGTAGGCGACGAACAGCCCGGAGGCACCCACCCCGATCAGGACCAGGCCCATGTTCTCCGAGGTCGAGTACGCCAGCAGGCGCTTGAGATCGGAGGCCATCGCCGCCTGCAGGATCCCGTACACCGCGCTGGCCCCGCCCACCGCGATCAGCCCCAGCCACCACCAGGCCGGACCGCCGCCCAGCAGGTCGAGGCCGGTGCGGACGAGGCCGTAGATGCCAAGGTTGACCATGGCCGCGCTCATCAACGCCGAGACGGGGCTGGGTGCTTCGGGATGCGCACGCGGCAGCCAGGCGTGCAGCGGCACGGCACCCGCCTTCGACGCGAATGCGAGCGCGACCAGGACGAACACCAAGCCGCGTACCGTCGGCGACACGGTGTGCGCGCCCGCCCGCAGCGCGGCGAAGGTCTCCCCGCCTGTCTGCGCGGCGAACAGCGCTAATCCCGCCAGCAGCAGCACCAGGCCGAGGTGGGTCATCACCGCGTACCAGATGCCGGCTTGCCGCACTGAGGCCCGCTCCCGGTGCTCGGCCAGCACCAGCAGCAGCGACACGAGTGCCATCACTTCCCACAGGGCCAGGAACGTGGACACAGATGCCGCGACGGGCACCAGCACGAGGGTGAGCGCGAACAGCGGCAACACGGCCTGCGCGGAATGTGAGCCGAGCCCATGGGCGCCGTGCCCGGCCGCGTACCCGATCCCGTACACCGCGACCGCGGCCACGACGGCCCCCGCCACAGCCATGAAGAGGCCCGCCAGCGCGTCCACCGCCACATGCGCCCCGGCCAGCGGAAGCAGCCCGGGGAAGGCGGCACTCCAGCGGCTGCCGCTCAGTGCGGCCGCGCCCGCCATACAACCGCCCGCCCCCACACCGGCCGTCAGCACGCCGACGACCGGAACACGCAGCCGGTAAGGCAGCGCGCACCCGGCCAGCGCTCCCGCGCCGGCCAGTGCGGTGGCCGTCGCGAGGGCGGCCGGGATCACGCTCACCGTCCCGTCACTCTCCGGAGTGCGGCGATGATCTCCTCCGGCTCCGGCGGACACCCCGGGACCTGGAGATCGACCGGTACAACGTCGGACACGGCGCCCTCGACGCCGTATCCGCCCGCGAACTCCCCGCAGTTGATCGCACAGTCTCCGACCGCCACCACGAGCCGCGGCTCGCCCATCGCCGCGACGGTGCGCCGCAGCGGCTCGGCCATGTTCCGCGTCACCGGCCCGGTCACCAGCGCCACGTCCGCATGCCGGGGCGAGGCCACCAGCCGCGCCCCGTAACGTTCCGCGTCATACACCGGGTTGAAGGCCGCCGCGATCTCGATCTCGCAGCCGTTACAGGATCCCGCGTCCACACACCGCACCTGCACCGAGCCGCCCAGCTCCCGTGCCTTCTCGGGCACGTCGCCCTGCGGGCGCGGTGGCGCGGGCTCGGCCACCTGCCCGGTGGCGCGGATCTTGCGCAGCAGACCCATGAACCCTCCCTGAGACGGTGAGGACCTCTCCGCAGGGGACCAACCGGCCATCCCGCGACCAGAGTTACGGCACTTTTCCAACGCTTTGCCCCGATGGGCAATGTCTGTGAAGGCGGCCGCCTCCCGGCACCAGAGAGCGCTGTCAACTCTCCGAGGAGACGGCCGCCGTCCTGGGGCCGCCGCTACGACGGCGGCTTCGCCTCCCCCTGCGCGGCCTGCAGGTCGGCGAGGAGTTCGGCCTGCCCGGCCAGCACGCCGGACAGGATGCCCCGTGCCACCCGCAGCAGCTCCGCGAGGTCTGGGCTGGCCAGCGAGTAGTACACGTTGGAGCCCTCCTTCCGGGTCCGCACGAGGTTCGCGCGCCGCAGCACCGCGAGCTGCTGGGACAGGTGCGCGGCCTCGATGCCCACCTCGGGCAGCATCTCCGCGACCGCGTGCTCGCGCTCGCTCAGCAGCTCCAGGACACGGATGCGGGCCGGGTGGCCGATGGTTTTGAAGAATTCGGCCTTCAGCTGGTAGAGCGGCGTACTCACCTGGCCGCCTCCTCCCCCGTGCAGCAGCACGGCACCACCGGCCGCAGCTCGGCGCATCGCATCCACCTACTCGTCAAGAACATGCGACCCATCCTCGCCTGCGGCACCGGCCAGGCCGAAACCGCACCGGAGGAGAGGACCGCCGAATCCACCAGTGATGACCTCAGGAATTGCTAACATTAGCAATTCCTGAGGTCTTGTGAGGAGGGTTGCGTGAGAATCACCCCGCTTCGCGGCAGTGGCGTCGCCTGGTTCAAGTGCCCCGGCTGCCGTCTGAAGTGCCGGCCCACCGCCCTTGCTCCGGACGGCAGCTGTCCGCGCTGCGGCGAGTCCCGCCTGCTGAAGTTGGCCTTCGGAGGCCGTGCCGATCAGCCGGCCCTGTATCCCCGCCAGGGATGAACCCCGCACGGCAAGCGGAGCCGGGGAGGGATGCGATGGGCGACTGGGATCTCCAGCCCGGCAGTGGAGTCTGCTTCGAGTGGGGCCCCACCGGCGCGCGACGCCTCGCACTGGAGGCGGCCTGCCTGGTCATCGTCGACGTGCTGTCCTTCAGCAAGTCGGTGAGCGTCGCCGTCGAGACGGGCATCCGCGTCCTGCCGTTCTGGTGGCCGGACGGCTCCGCGGCGGATGCCTAGGAGGCTGCCGCCGCGTATGCACGCCGGCGGGGGCACGGCTGGCCGCCCATCGTCTCACCGTCACCCCTCCGCGACCCCGTGGTCCCCCTCCCCCGCGCACCTGCGCGCCGCGCCCGCCGTGGCCCACCTGGTCACCGGGCAGCGCGTCCATCGCCGCCGCCGCACGACCGGAGATACGGGTGATCGCCGCCTGCCTGCGTAACGTCACCGCGGTCAGCAGCCGACTCGTCTACCGCGGCTACGGCAGCCCCGAACACCCCGTCGCGGTGATCGCCGCAGGCGAGGGGTGGCCCGACGGGAGCCTGGGTCCCGCGCTGGAAGACCTGCTGGGCGCCGGCGCCCTCATCTCCCGGCTTGGCTCCCAGGGAGCAGGTCCGCTGTCCACAGAGGCCGCGGCCGCGAAAGCGGGCTTCGAGGGCACCGCCGACCTCGCCCACGCGATCAGCGCCAGCGCCTCCGGGCGCGAACTGACCGTGATGGGGTTCGCCGAGGACGTGGCGATCGCCACCGAGGAAGACTCCTCCACGCTCGTGCCCGTCCGGGACGGCGACAACGCCTTCGCGCCCGGCTGAGCGGGGTAGGTCACCCGGCGCTCGGGGCACCGGCAGGCCAGCCGGTGGTCTGCCACGACTGGCGTGCCGCGGCCGGTTCCCCCGGCTGGATGCCGTGCGCGGCGAGCGCGGCGGGCAGGTCGGCGTGGACCAGAAACAGCGGGTCGTCACCAGTGGGGACGAGGGATCCGTCGGCGGGGATCGCAGCCGGCTCCAGGCTGCTGCCCGCCCGCACGAGCAGGCGGGCAGCCTCGATGATCGCCAGCTGTCCCTCGGCCTACCAGCCGCGCAGTTCGGTCAGGTCTACGACGACCGGACCGGTGCCGCGGGCCAGCGCCCGGCCGACGGCACCGGTGAAGCGACGCGCGGCGTCCGGGCCCAGGTGGCCGGCAACCGAGAGGATGTCCAGATCACCCTCGATGGTGTAGCGCCACTCGATGGTCATGGTCGTCAACTTCCTTGCGCGGTCAGCCTGTCGGGTCACAGGAGGCGGGCTCAAAGGGGGAGGGTGATCCAGATGCTCTTGCCCTTGCCGTCGGCGTCACCCCGAACGACCGCAGTGCCGCCCAGGCCGAGAGTGAGCTCCATGACGGTGGCCAGACCACTCGGCCCGGTGCCGGTGCCGGTGACGGACGCATACAGCGACGGCTGGTAGGGGTGGCGGTCATGTACGGCGAAGGCCAGAGTGTCCGCGCTGGCCGCGTAGATCACGGTCACCTGCGGGGAGAGCACCGCGGCGTGCCGGACACTGTTGGTGACCAGCTCGCTGAGAATCAACAGGGCCGGGCCGACGCTGGGATGACGCAGGTTGATGCCCCACTCGGCCAAGGCCTGCTCGGCGGTCTGACGGGCCGTGCGGACCGCGGATGGCAGTGTGGGCAGCGTCAGCACATGCCGATGGGGCAGGGCCGCGAGCCGGGTGCTCATCACGCCTCCGCGCGGGCGAGGCGGAAACCGCTCACCGTCTTGGGGTGCAGGCGCAACAGGGTGTCGTGCGGGCCGTGGGACCAACCCGCCAGCGTGCGCTGGTAGTGGGCGGCCTCGTTCGGATCGGTGATCACGTCGACCGGGCCGGTGACAGTGACGCTCCAGCCGGTGCCGGTCGCCGCGCGGACCTCGTCCACGTGGTACGTCGCGGTGGCGGGGATCGCGGCGGCCGGTGCGGGAGCGCGTACCACCAGGCGGCCGTACTCCCATGTGTGCCGGCCGGGCCGGATGACGGTCATCTCCCGCTGGGGGTACACCAGCCGCCCCAGCTCGCTGCCCTCCAGCAGCCACAGGGCCTCGGCACCGGAGACCTCGACCATGCGCAGGGCTGCGGGCGGAGTGCTCATCCGACGGTTTCCTCTGTTTCCTCGCTGCTGGGCTGGGACATCCGGGGAGAAAGGGCCGGCATGACTCCGGCGCACTCCAGGTGAGTGCGGGCGCCCTGGATCGCCTCCGGGGTGGTGGCGTACTCGCGCCCCTCCAGGCGCAGCAGGTCCAGCGCGCCCACGGAGTCCAGGACCTGGCGCTGACCGAGGCGTATGCCGGAGGTCATGACGACGATGCCGCGCCGGTCGAGTTTCTCGACCGCATCCTTGAGGACGAGGGCTCCAGTGGCGTCCATGGTGGTCACACGGGACATGCGCAGGATGACGACGCGGACATCGGCGACCTCGGCCAACTCCAGGAGGAAGCGGTGCGCGGCGGCGAAGAACAGCGGGCCGTCGATGCGGTAGGCGACGATGTGCTCGGCGAGCAGCGCGTGCTCCTCGGCGCTGTGGTCGCCGCGGTCGAGCGGGACCTGGTCCAGGCGGGCCTGCTTGGCCACGGCACGCAGGGCGAGGGCGCCCGCGACGACCAGGCCGATGATCACGGCGTACACGAGATCCAGGACCAGGGTCGCGACAGCGGTGAGCACGAGGACCAGAGCATCCGAGCGGGTGGCCCTCGCCATCGCCTTGAGCGAGCCGACCTCGACCATGCGGATCGCGGTGGCCAGCAGCACGCCCGCGAGCGCGGCCAGCGGGATCCTGGAGACGAGGGGCGCGGCCGCGAAGACGATCACCGCGAGGACCGCGGCGTGGATGAGGGCGGCCAGTCGGGAATTCGCGCCGGTGCGGACGTTGACCGCGGTGCGGGCGATCGCCCCGGTCGCGGGCACGCCACCGAACAGCGGGGCGGCGATGTTGGCCAGGCCCTGGCCGAACAGCTCCCGGTCCGGGTCGTGCTTCTGGCCGACCGTCATACCGTCGGCCACCGAGGCCGACAGCAGCGACTCCAGAGCGGCCAGCGCCGCGACCGCGACGGCGGGAGCGAGCAGGGAGCCGAGCGCGCCTGCGTCCAGGAAGGCGAGGGACGGCGCGGGCAGCCCGGACGGCAGGTCACCGATCGGCTTCGCCGCGTCCAGGCCGGCCACCTGGGCCACGACGGTGGCCGCGATCACCGCGAGAATGGAAAACGGGACGGTGGGCCGCCAGCGGGCCCCGATGAGCATGACAGCGGCAACGGCCAGGGCGAAGGCGACGGCGGTCCAGTTCGGATCCTTCGCGAACTCCTCCAGCGCGCGCCAGGTCACCACGAGGACGCGGTCGCCCTCGGGCTTGGGCACCCCGAGCACGTTGGGGACCTGCTGCAGACCGATCACGCAGGCGATGCCGAGGGTGAACCCCTCGACCACGGGCGCGGGCACATACTGCATGTACTTGCCGGCCTTGAGCAGGGCGAGCGCGACGAGCATCACGCCCGCCATCAGCCCCACCGTGAGCACCCCCGTCGGCCCGTGTGCGGCGACGATCGGCACGAGCACCACGGTCATCGCGCCCGTCGGCCCGGACACCTGCAGATTCGATCCGCCGAACACGGCGGCGAGCGCACCGGCGACGACCGCAGTCGCCAGTCCCGCCTCAGCGCCGAGCCCGGAGGAGACGCCGAAGCCGAGCGCGAGCGGCAGCGCGACGATCGCAACCGTCAGGCCCGCGAGCAGGTCCCGGCGCGGGTCGCGGCGTATCTCCGCCAGATCGCTACGGCCAGGCAGCAGCGCGGTGATCCGGCCCCGGATCCGGGTGATGGCGGACGTCATCGCGCGGCGACCTCGGCTTCCCGCAGCTCGGCCAGCACCTCCAGCACCTGGATCCGTACGGGATGCCCCAGCATCCGGAAGAACTCGGCCTTGGCCTGGTACAGCGGAACGGACACGACCCCTCGACTTCCCCGACAGCGCCCCATCCGGGGCCAGGCAGCGGCTGTGGCCACGCTACTTGCAAGCACAGCGACTACAGCATCTAACCAATTGCGAAATTTTGCAATTCCGCATCCGATGGATGCGCTGAGGAGTCCCCGGTGCCGGGGTCAGCCCTTCTTGACCACGCTCGACTTCAGCTGCATCGCCCCGAAACCGTCGACCTTGCAGTCGATGTCGTGGCCGTCGACCCCGTCGACCAGCCTGATGTTGCGCACCTTGGTGCCGGCCTTGATGCCCGAAGGGCTGCCCTTGACCTTCAGCGCCTTGACGACGACCACGGAGTCGCCGTCGTGCAGGACGTTTCCGACGGCGTCCCTGACGACCCTCTCGGCCGGGGCGCCCGAGTCCGCGGCACCCTCGGCGGGCACCCACTCGTGGCCGCACTCCGGGCAGACCACCAGGGCGTTCATCTCGTAGGTGTACTCACAGGAGCACTTCGGACAGGGAGGAAGATCATCGATCACCCCGGCAGCGTATCCGGCGCCGGCCTGCGCCCCGGCACGCCGACGGATGGGGCCAGTGCGGTAAGTATCCGCAGGACAGCGAGTGATCCGCGCACGCGCTCTGCACGAGCTGACGCCTGCCTCCACGCTGGCGCTTGACTCCGATCCCACGACAACGTAGGCCTCACCACACGGCCGCCGCCTCAAGCGGCACAACCCACGGGCCCGCACAGGAGTGGGGAACCTCTTCCTCCGCTCACGTGGTTCAGGTCCCGGGCCCGAGCATCCGGACAAATGCCGACTGAATCCGGGTCGATAGTCCCGGCCATGGCTGGAACACGGGGAGGCTCCGAACGCTGGATGCGATCCCACTCGTTGCCCAGGGCAGCTACGCCGCCCATATCGAGCACCTGACGCACTGCCGACGGTGCCCGAAGAAGCGGAAGCGGTGCCCGGTTGGGGCCGAGCTGGTCCGTGTATACCTCGCGGACTGTTCCGATGGCGGTGCCGCCCTCGTCGTCGTCCGTGACAACGTCCCTGCCGTGAGCCGGCGTCATCCGGAGATCATGGAGAGGCGCGCAAATTGGGTGGCAGCGGCTGCCGACGGCATCCGGCTCAGCCCTCGGCAGCAACCGCCTGTGATCACCGGACCCACCGGAGCAGCTTCTCTGGCACGCCCCACCGCCCCCGCTCGGGGCCATTCCCTGGGGAGAATCCGGGGAGTACGAGCGGCACTGGGGAGCGCGTGGGGAGAATCGACTCGTAACCGCGCACAAGCGTGAAAGGCCCGGAAAGACGGATCAGCCCAGGCCAGAGGCGTTCCCAGCAGCATCACCGCAGGTCAACGCCACCAGGTAGACGACTTCAAGAAGATCTCCTCGTGGGCGGCCATTCTGTTCGCTCCGACGCTGGTCGGGACGATCTACGGGATGAACTTCCGGGAGATGCCGGAGCTGCACTGGGTGCTCGGATACCCCTTGGCGATCGTCCTGATGGCGGTCGTATGCACCAGCTTGTACTTCATCTTCAAGCGGAAGGACTGGCTCTGAGTAGCCGGTCGACGAGGGCCTGCGCCAGGGCCTCGCGGGAGCCGAGGTAGTCGCCAGAAGGCCCGCCCAAGGCCCCTGGGGAGAGTCTGGGGAGGATGAGATGTGCTCCGCGTCGGCCGGTTCTCCCCGCCGCGAGCCAACGGTCTTGCTGAACCTTGGGGCGTCAGCATCAACGGCGGACGCCGAACATCACGGAGGGTAACCGCACTTTCCGGACCGGAACGCCGAAGAGGGGCGCAGCAAATGCTGCGCCCCTCTTCTCGTAGGCGTCCAAGTAGCGTGCCCACTACCCGGCCGTGACGACCCGGGCGCTTCGGTTGAGGAGCGCGTCGCTGGCACCGCGCCCCTTTCCGCCGGCCTCGGGTCTGTCGCCCACGAAGCTGGAAGCCTTCTACCTTCAGAACAGAGGACCACGGCTTCCACAAGAATTCGAGGTGTCTGCACTAGGCAACTCGGTCCACATAGCGCGCCCTGTTCCAAGCCCTGAGGGTGCTCCCGATCCCTTCGCAAAACTTGCGCGCGTGGCCAAACAACTGAAGAAGAAGGCAAAAGCGTCCACAGACCCGACTCTTGGTCGGGGTGAACGGCTCATCTTCGATTGCGAGATGACTTATGGGATTGCCCGAAATAGCGCAAGCAATGACGTTGCGCTCTTCTTCATGCCCACCGCATTCGAAGCCGATGGAGGACTCTCGTTGTTCGGCACAGCGAGCAACCTGATAGGGCGGGCCCCGGAGAGCGAGCCTTACTACGCCTCATCCTTGGAGTGGCTGGCGGGCGTGAGCGAATCGCGGACCAGCTGGACCGGCACTGGCACAAGAACCTGCGGCCGCGGCTGCACGGTCTTGCCGAGGAGGAGTACTTCTGGGAGCCGGTGCGTGGCTGCTGGAGCATCCGCCCACGTGGCACGTCGGCCGCACCGATGCCGGCGGGTTCGGGGGAATGGACGATGGACTCCGCGCGTCCCCTGACCCGGTACCGGCGCCGGCGCCGGTGACCACGATTGCCTGGCGGCTGGCGCACATCATCGTCTCCTGCCTGGGCCATCGGGTCGGACGGCACTTCGGCGGCCAGGACGTCGACTCCCGGACATTCGCCTACGCGGGACCGCTGACGAGGCGCTAAAACAGCCCAATGGCCGAGATCGGCCAGGGCTCCGAGGACGGCGGCGCTCGGCCCGACCGCACTCACGACATCACCGCCGCCCGCCGTGACCGCATCCTGTCCCACCTACCTTGAATCCGGTGAAAGGACACACCGGCTCACGCCGTGCGGTCACCAGGCCCTGGACAGTCGTGGCCCGGCCCTGCTTTGGAGTCTCCTCCTCAGCCGCTGACGATTCCCACGACGAGATTGATGGCGGTGGCGAGAATGCCGGTGCCGAAGACGTAGGACAGCAGTGTGTGACGCAGCACGATCGCCCGGATCGCCGAACTCGACACATCGGTGTCGGACACCTGATACGTCATGCCGAGGTTGTAGCTGAAGTAGAAGAAGTCCCGGTACGCCGGAGGGTCGTCCGAATTGAAGTCGATCCCGCCCGCGGACTCGTAATACACGTAGGCATAACGGGCGGCGTACATCAGATGCAGCGCGGCCCAGGCCGTGAAGACGCCGCACAGGGCGGTCGCCGCCGCCACATGGCCGGGGTCGGACTTGCCGCGCAGGAGCAGCAGCACGATGGCGGCCAGTCCGCACAGAGCCACCGCGACCACCGCGGCCCGCACGACAGCCCGGTTCAGCAAGTGGTCACCGCGCCGCGTAGGCGCCGCCGTTGACGTGGATGACCTGTCCGGTCAGGTGGCCGGAACCGGGCCGACCGAGGAAGAAGATCGCCTCCGCGATCTCGTTCGGGGTGCCAGTCCGCCGGTTGAACGCGGCGGACACCCGCGCCGCGACCCACTCCTCGGACACCGTGCCGGCGAAGAACTCGGTGTCCAGAGTGACCCCCGGCGCCACGACGTTGGCAGTGATCCCGCGGGAACCCAGCATCCTCGCGGTCTCGACGTTCCACGCCTCCAGGGCAGCCTTCGCCGCGCCGTACGAACCGGATCCCTGCTTGGCAGCCACTGAACCGACGGTGACTATGCGTGCTCCGTCCGCCAACCGCGGCTTGAGTGCCTCGGTGACCAGGACCGTGGTGAGCACGTTGGCCTCGTAGTTGGCCCGCCACGCGTCGGCCACGCCGGCAAGGTCGCCTGCGGCGACGGCCGGACGGCGACGGTCGGTGTTGCCGCCGGCATTGTTGACCAGCACATCGATGGTGGTCGGCAGCCGGTCGAGCGCCGTCTGAACGGCGGCCGGGTCTGCGGCGTCGAACGCGGTGTGGGCCACCCCCAACCGCTCGGCGGTGGTGGCCAACACGTCACTACGTCGACCTGTGATCGTGACGTCGTGCCCGGTCTTGGCGAACAGTTCTGCGGTCGCGGCGCCGATGCCCGTCCCGCCACCGGTGATGACGACGTTGCGCTTCGTCGTAGAGGTCATGGGTCAGAAGTCTCGACCCTGAATATTCGAGGTGTCAATAGATGTTCGAACATCCTGGGTCATGTCGAAGTTGTGTATCCTGCCGTCCATGTCAACCAGTGCGAAGACCCGCACGGACGAGGTGCACGCTCGGCTGCGGGCCGACATCCTCGGCGGGCGCTTCGCGCCGGGCGAGCGGCTCAAGTTCACGCCGCTGTGCCAGGTCTACGACGCCAGCGTGGGGCTGATCCGGGAGGTGCTCAGCCGGCTGGCCGAGCAGGGACTGGTGCTGGCCAACCCGCAGGTTGGTTTTCAGGTCAAGCCGATCTCCGTCGATGACCTGCTCGATCTGACCCGGACGCGGACGGACATCGAGTGCCTGGCCCTGCGGCGTGGCATAGAGCGGGGCGACATGGCCTGGCGCGCCCGGCTCGTCGCGACCCATTTCACCCTTGCCGACACGCCTCGCCGTGACGTGTCCGCTCCGACCCGCGTCGCCCCGGCGTGGGAAGCCGCCCACGCGAACTTCCACGACGCCCTGCTCGCCGGGTGCGGCAGCCCTCGGCTCTACGCGATCGCGACGGCACTGCGGGACAGCGCCTGCCTCTACCGCCGCTGGTCGGAAGCGATCGACCCGTCCGACGCCGCGCGCGATCCGGCCCAGGAGCACGCCACCATCTTTCAGCACGCGATCGACGGCGACGCCGACTCCGCCGTTGCCGCGTTGGCCGCGCACATCGAGCTGACCACCACGTTGATCGTGGCCTCGCGCGCCCCGTTGTGATCCGGAGTGCGGGGTTTCCAGGTGATCTTCCGGACCAACGCACCAGAATGCGGCTCCTTTGTGCCGCGACCGTTAGGCGGCGGCCCGTCCGGCCGCAGGTCCAATACACCCATTGAGCACGGTGCATCGTGAAGGCTGCACGTCAGTCGGCCTGGTGTGCGTAGGCGTCGGGAGGCTCGGGCAGGTCCGGGGCGGAAGTCCATCGACAAGATCGTCCGTCAGCGGGTGACCTCGCGGTTCGTCAGGACCAGCAGGGCTCGCACCAGCACGGTCGCCCACCTCGGATCCGTGCGGACCTTGCCGCGGACGCGCCAGTTCTTCAGGTGGGCGAAGCCGTGCTCGACCGGGGCACGGATGGCGGCCAGCGCCTTGTCGGACAGTTTCTGGCCACGGGTCAAGGTCCGGTTCCGGGCCGCTCTGCAGCCGGTGATCGCCGCCGGGTCGGCGTCGGAACCGCCGTCGTCGAGACCTGTCGACAGTCACGGAATTCCCCCGATGTGACGAGTTGAGCATCATGGAATTCCCCACCCTCACGGTCACGAGTCCCCATGGGGACGGCGGTCGCGGGGAGTTGAGAGACTCCCCGCTATGGGATCTTGGGGAACTTTGGGGCCGGCATTGTTGTCTCTGGCCGGTGTCGCACTCGGTGCCGGCGGGTCGATCTTTGGCCAGTACCTCGTGTCGCGGGCGAGTACCCGGCAGCTCGACGTACAGGAATCAGCCGCGCACCGCGCGGAGTTGAAGAACGCGGTCCTGAAGTTCCTTGGCATTGCGTCGCAGGTGGAAATGGCGGCCCTCATGCGCCCGGTCAGTGACGGCGCGGCAGACGGTGCGGTGCTCGACCGACTCGTCGATGACCTGTGGCTCGCACAGGCGGAGATCGACCTGGCGGCCAGGAGTGAGCCCCTGCGAGGCTCTGCCTATCGTTTTGCGTTCTGCCTGGCGCAGGCAGTCCGGGGCGAGATGGCCGACCCGTCTGCGCTGCGCGGGCCGCAGGCGCAGTTCATGGACGCCGCGTATGCCGACATGTGGCCCGGCCGACGGCGGGCAACCGGGGATCCAGCCATACCTCGGTGAGGCGGACAGGGGTTTCCGCCTGTCGGGCGGTTTGAGCGCCATGTAGTTTCTCATGCCGATTCCTCCTGATTGACCATGGGTAGCGCGGAGGTCGGGATCGAGGGACCTGGTCGTCGCGGAGCTGCTCATGTTCCTCGTCCCGTGGTTCTGATGGCCGATGGGCAGCCCGGATGGCGAGGGGAACGTTCGTCGTGGTCGACATCAACGCGATCTACGTCCACTGGTACGCAGGCCGCTCGAAGAGCGTGCAGGCCGCGTCGCTGGGGGTGGACCGCAAGACCGTCAGGAAGTACCTGACGCCGGCGGAGGCGTCCGGGATCTCCCCGGGCTGCCCGCCGATGAGCGAGGCCGACTGGGCCGGGCTGGTCGAGGGCTGGTCCCCCGGGCTCGTCGACAGGAGACTGCGGCAGGTCACCTGGTCCGAGCTCGACGAACACCGCGACTACATCAAGGGGTTGCTGGGGACAGTGACGGTCTCCACGATCCGTCAGCGGCTGCGGGACGAGCACAGACCGAAGGTGTCGATCTCCTCGTTCCACCGCTGGGTGCACGCCACGCTGCCCGACGAGGTGAGCCGGTCGCAGGTCACCGTTCTGCGCGACGAGGTGGAGCCGGGCGAGGAGGCCCCCATGCGCTCATCGAGTGGGTGACCATGCTCATCGTCACCCGCGAGGGTGACCGCCGCTGCAAGCTCCCACCGCACCAGCGTGCCCTGGTCGCTCTGGTGTACCTGCGCAAGCACGAGCCCCTCGCACAGATCGCCGCCGGGTTCGGCATCCCGGTCGGCACCGCGCATGCCTACACCGCCGCGGTCATCGGTCTGCTGGCCGCCCGCGCCCCCGGACCGCTGCGCGCTCTGCGCGAGGAAGACCCCGAGTTCGTCCTGCTCGACAGCACCCTGGCCGAGTGCGATCGTCTCGGCGACGGCTGCGCCGACTACTCGGCCAAGCACCGCCGGCACGGGGTGAACGTGCGGGTGGTCACGGACCCACACGGCGAGGTGCTGTGGTTCTCGCCGGCCCTGCCGGGGCGCTGCCATGACCTCACCGCGGCCGTCTGACGCACATCTCGGTACAAAGCCCGGCCGGGATGCTCGGGAGGCTCCCGGCCGGAAGGGCGCCCCCTGCTGCTCAGATCGGCAGGGGGTGTCTCCGCACAGTAAACAGCCCGAGCCCTCGCATACGAAGAGCGCGGCGGCGGCGCTCAGCCAGATCAGCCAGATCAGCCAGCGTCAGCGGGACTGCCGGCCGGGAGGGGGATCACTTGTGTGGGCCTTTGGGAGTTGCGCAGAGGGCAAAAGCGGTGAGCCTCTGGCTTGTCTGGCCTGTGTTGACGGCCACTGCCCTCCACGTGTCCGGCTCACCCTGCCCATCCGGCCCCGCAGCATAAGACCCAGTCACTTTCAGATCTGGGCTGATCGATCCGAAGCCGCCGCCGGTAAGGGTGGTTCCTTTCGGGCACGTGGCGTCAGCGGCACCGAACGAATTGGGCGCCACCAGGACGGCGGGCCCCTCGACTTGCTGCGTGGTGAAGCCGCCCCCGTCTTCTCCGGCGGCTGCGACTCCAGCACTCGCGGCGAGTACGACGCCGACAGCGGCGCTCAGAGCGGCGATCTTGGGCATGCGGGACATGGTGACTCCCTCACAGTGGGTCGGATTGTGCGTCGTGGCTGCAAGAGAATCGTGTGCGACCTGGCGACCAGCCGCTTGCTGGAAGATCTGTCCGGGTGACGGCCCTGTTCTCGTACAGCCGCGGCCAAGTGGCATCTGTGGTCATCTGCCTTTGTCAGCCGACCAGTTCACAGTCGCGGCAAACCGCACATATACCGCGATGGGCCCGACGGCCGTCACTCGCCGCTGGATGTCCGCCTGCCTTGCGCGAATCCCTACCGGAGTATCTGGCCGACGCGCGACACCATGAGGCGCTACATGGAACAGCACGGCCTGGATCAGCTGATCCGGCTCATGGACGCTCACGCCTTTTCGGCTTATTGATTTCGGTGTCTCGGGGTCTGGATTTGCGTTGGGACTGGTGACGCGGTCCGTCCGAGTTGGTACGCCGGAGGCGCCTCCAGAGATTCGACGCCGCCGAGCGACTTACCTACGACGGTCGCGCACTGGCCATCATCCGATCCGTCCCACCGACTCCGGCACGATCCGCGTCCGGGCGACCGCCGAGGGATGCGAGCCGGTCGAGAGCGTCATCGCCGTCGAGTAGAGAGCGCCATGCCGCAGACCCACTGGACTTCCGACAAGACCTCAGAGCCGGCATCCACATCGCGTAATTCCTCAGGGGCTGGCTGACGGACTTTCGGTCGGAGCGTCCCTCTTGCGGGCAGCGGAAAATCGTTCGACGGGCCGGGCCAGAGTCGTCATGATCCGCGCTCGTGACGACTCCGAAGCAGTTCCTGGTCCGGGCCGCCGCCCGCAACAACGCCGAGTGGTGCGCGGTGATGAGCCGATCGCACGGCTTGGCGGGCGAGTTCGGGGCACATGCCTGGACCGCTCCGTCTCGCACGCCGCTGTATTACCCCGACGCGGTGACGCTGGTGCCGGGCACCGACCGAGCCGCGCTGGTGTCCCGGATCGACACCCTCGCACCCGGTGCCTCCGTCAAGGACAGCTTCGCCGACCTCGACCTGACCGAGGCCGGCTTCCAGGTGCTGTTCGAGGCGCAATGGATCCACCGCCCGGCAAGTGCGCCCGCTCCGGCGCCGGATCTTTCCTGGGACGTGGCAGGCGATCCGGACGCGCTGCGCGCCTGGGCGCTTGCCTGGGACGACGGGGACGGCAACGCGGACCTCTTCCGACCCGAACTACTCGACGACCCAGCTGCTTTCGTGCTCGCTGGACAGTCCGCCGATGGCCGTGTGGTCGCCGGAGCGGTGGCGAGCTGCAGTGACCAGGTGGTCGGAATCTCCAATGTCTTCGCGCTGGACGGCGGTCCTGACGCGGCTTGGCCGGTTGTACTGGACGCCGCGAACACGCTGTTCCCCACCTTGCCGGTGGTCGGCTACGAGCAGGGCGAGGACCTGGCGGCCGCCGTCCGCCATGGCTTCGAGTCGGTCGGTCCGCTGCGGATCTGGCTGCACGGCCAGTAGCCAGACCGGCTCCAGGGCTGCCCAGCACCCTGTCTCTTGACCTGACCCGGAAACAGCCGCCTTCGGTCAGAACTCTGGACGCAGCCATCTCACCGTCCTGACACTGCCCAGCTCAGGACGCATCAGCGTCGTCATGATCCACCGGACACACGCTCGGCATCGCCAACACGATCTCTCAAGCACCCCGACAACCCGGGCGGAAATCCCACTCCTACTGTCACACCCCAGGTCAGCAGCCCGCCATCTGCAAGATCTCATGAGAAGGGTCAGTGCTGCTGCTCAGCGCCTCGCCTCGTACCTGGTCAGGACCACGCCGCCGGGAAACGTCCGCGTCTCCACCATGTTCAGGTTCACCCAGCTGTCCAGCGCGGTGAAGAACGGTGTACCGCTACCCACCAGGACCGGATGGGTGACGATCGCGTACTCGTCGATCAGCCCGGCGCGCATGGCCGCCCCGGCGAGCGTTGCGCCGCCGATGTTCATCGGGCCGCCGTCCTCGGCCTTGAGCCGGGTGATCTCGGCGATCGCGTCGCCGGTGACCAGGCGGGTGTTCCAGTCGACCTTGTCGATCGTCGAGGAGAACACCACCTTCGGCGTGTCCCGCCAGTTCCGCGCGAACTCGATCTGCGCCGGGGTGGCGCCCGGCTGCTGATCGCCGGTCGGCCAGTAGGAGCTCATCGTCTCCCACAGCTTGCGCCCGTACAGCGACAGGCCACTCGTCTGCTCGTGGTCGAGCCACCACTGGAACAGCTCGTCGCTCGGCGGTCCGCTCCAGCCGATGTCGTCGCCGGCCGCGGCGATGTAGCCGTCCAGGGTCAGGTTCATGCCGTAGATCAGTTTCCGCATGGCCCAGCCTTCCGTCCGTGGGTGTCCGGCGTACAGACCAGCGCGGCGCGGGAAACTCATCGGTGCGCGATCCGGGCTCGCCGGCAGCCCTCGTGCTCGGGGCTCAGCGTGGTGTACCCGGCCGACACGGGCAAGCCGCTTGACCTCGCCCTCGCCCTCGCCCTCGCGAGGAAATGCCACGGATTTGAGACTGATCATGGGTGACAAGGCCGCGAGACAGCGAAGATGTTCACGTGCAGCGCGCTGACCTGGGGCGACTAGGTTGGATGTGAACGGAGGGGCCAATGAGCCTCTTCCAACCTCCCACGTCACCAACAGTGCTCCCTGCCTCGCCGTCGGCGTGACAGCCTCCCGCAGGCGTAGGTGTCAGGGCCCGGCTGCGAGCGCGTCCTGACGCGGTTTGAGCCTGACGTCGGCTCGGGAGTCAATCGGTCCGGGTGCGCAGGCTCCGCGCCAGGGTGGGGATCATCACCGCCGCAGGGACGAGGTGCAGCCCGAGGAGGGCGGTGGTGGTGGCGGTGCTTGCCCCGGCGAGGAGGGGCGGGACCAACGAGATCGCGGTCAGCGACACTGCAGTCCACACGAATCGCTTGGCGGGGCGAGCGCTCCAGCGAAGAAGAGCGACGGCAATGACGATGCCCACGGCCGAGAAGAAACCGGTCACCACGGCGAACCCGGACAAGGGGATCGTCTCGCCACCGTCGGGGACCTCGAAGCCGACGCCAACGGCCTGGGCAAGCGCTGCGGCGAGGGTGGTGGCCGCCATCGCTGCGAGCGTGGCGATGAAGCCGGTGCCGGCGAGCCCGCGGAGTCGGTGGGTGTGGCTGGTCCGGCCCGATGCCGGGCCTGCGACGGCCCCGGTGTCATTCATGCAGTTCATGTCGTTCCTCCGTCATTCGGCAACTGGCGTACGGGGTGTTGACTGGCATGTGACGGTCCTGGCCCTGGGGGTGACGATGTGCACCCTCGCCGTGCGACGGCCGGGGTTGTGCAGGGTGCGGACGCCGGTGCC
>NZ_JAGXJL010000489.1:0-234 GCF_019091475.1 Streptomyces sp. GbtcB6
CCCGTGTCAAAGCTTTCGTGGCGCTGACCAAGCCGCGGATCATCGAGCTGCTGCTCATCACCACCGTTCCGATGATGTTCCTGGCGCAGCAGGGTGTGCCCGACCTGACGCTGGTGCTGCTCACCTGCGTCGGCGGGTACCTCTCGGCGGGCGGCGCCAACGCGCTGAACATGGACATCGACCGGGACATCGGCGCGCTGGTGGACCGGACCTCGCAGCGTCCGCCGGTGGCCG
>NZ_JAGXJL010000490.1:0-234 GCF_019091475.1 Streptomyces sp. GbtcB6
TGAAGCGATCCAGAAGCTCGCCGACCAGCTTGGGCTTGGCCTGATGGAGACGGCGCAGGGTATCATTTCCGTGGTAACCGCCAATATGGCGAAGGCCATCCGGGTCATCAGCGTCCAGCGCGGTCACGACCCGCGGGACTATGCGCTGATGGCTTTCGGCGGCGCCGGCCCGCTGCATGCCGCGCGCCTTGCCAAAGAACTCGATATTGCGCGCGTGATCGTGCCTCTCACGCC
>NZ_JAGXJL010000491.1:0-234 GCF_019091475.1 Streptomyces sp. GbtcB6
GGGAATTATACTTTTATTGTTTTCCTATAGGGAATTATACCTTTATTATTTTCCTATAGGGAATTATACCTTTATTATTTTCCTATAGGGAATTATGCTTTTATTGTTTTCCTATAGGGAATTATACTTTTATTATTTTCTTATAGGGAATTATACCTTTATTATTTTCCTATAGGGAATTATACTTTTATTATTTTCCTATAAGGAATTATACCTTTATTGTTTTCCTATAGG
>NZ_JAGXJL010000492.1:0-234 GCF_019091475.1 Streptomyces sp. GbtcB6
TTATAGCAAATTTAAAATTTTATGTTGAACTAAATTAGTTGGATTATCATCCCACTCATTACATGGTTAACTCATAATATAAATATAAACCCTAATTATTAATTATTAAGCTTATTGGGATATTACATTTTCTCTTATGAATTTTTCGTCCATTTTTTAGTATAACATGCCTCTATTTATAATTACATAGTCAGGCAGTTAATTACATAGTTGACTCATATCTTTAAAATAATT
>NZ_JAGXJL010000493.1:0-234 GCF_019091475.1 Streptomyces sp. GbtcB6
AGATCCTGGGCAACGCCCCCCCCCCGGAGGTGGGCCCGCACACCAACTACCCCAACATCAGGCTGCTGGTGGGCCCCGTGCTGACCGCCGCCGTGGTCTGGCAGGAGTTCCGCGACCGGCCCCGCCAGCAGGAGTTCTCCCTGGGCGTCCTGCCCACCCGGCTCTTCCTGGTCAAGCTGGTCGCGCTGGGCGCCCCGATCCTCGTCCTCACCCTGCTGCTCGCCAGCTACAAGG
>NZ_JAGXJL010000494.1:0-234 GCF_019091475.1 Streptomyces sp. GbtcB6
GCCGGGTCATGCCCCTCTTCCCCGCCGGCATAAAGGACAGTGCCCGCTCCCACTTCGCCGTCCTCTCCCGTGCCGAGGCCACCCCCGCCGGCAGCTACCTGCTCCTGCAGTCCAACCTGCCCCCCGCCCCCACCGGCCTGCCCCACGGCTATGGCACCCTCCCCAGCCGCCCCCCCGCCCAGCTCCCCCACGCCCTCACCCCCCCGCCCCCCCCCCGCCCCCCCTGCCCCGCCC
>NZ_JAGXJL010000495.1:0-234 GCF_019091475.1 Streptomyces sp. GbtcB6
AGCCCCCGGTAAGGGGCGACGGCGGCGCCGGCCGGGGCCACACCCTGTCCGCGCAGCCCCCGCCCCCCGCGGCCGGCGGGGGCGAGCAGGAACGGCACCTCGCCGGCCGGCCCGTTGGGGTGCGGCCCGACCACGTGCAGGACGAAGGCGCCGGCGCCGGCCGCGTCGTACGCGTGGCCGCCGTTCTCCAGGACGGCCAGCGCCGACTGGGAGGCCAGCCAGTGCGTGGACGAC
>NZ_JAGXJL010000496.1:0-234 GCF_019091475.1 Streptomyces sp. GbtcB6
CGACCGTGGCCGGCACGCCCGGCGCGGCGAGGGTGGCGATGGCCCGGCGGCGGAACGCACAGGGCTCCTCGATGGCGACCAGCGGCACGGGGGAGGGGGCGACGGGCCGCCGCCAGCCGGGGGTCGCGTGCCAGGAGAGCGGAAGACCGCCGTCGGGCGTGCCCACGGTGGCGGCGGCCGCGGTGACGTACACCGCCACATCCACGCTGCCCCGCTCGACCGCCTCCTCCAGCC
>NZ_JAGXJL010000497.1:0-234 GCF_019091475.1 Streptomyces sp. GbtcB6
ACCCACCCTCGCCCTCGACATCCACCGCTACGCCCATCTCATGCCGCGTGCGGCGAGTTGGTCTGCGGTGAGCATGTCGCGTCTCGATTTGGTGTTCGAGTCCCGCCCGCCAAGGGCTCCTGGTCGTCAACGCCTGGGGCCGGGACGTCGGCCCGGCCCCAGGCGTAGACGACTACTTCTGCTAGTCGGCGCGGGTCAGAGCTGGCCGGGGCCGCCGTCCCTCCGCCGGCGTTG
>NZ_JAGXJL010000053.1:0-54150 GCF_019091475.1 Streptomyces sp. GbtcB6
GGTGGCGGTGGCGGTGGCGGTTACGGCCGTCGTGATGACAACCGTGGTTCTCGTCCGGGGTTCCAGCGTGACGATCGCGGCGGTGACCGGGGCGGCTACGGGCGACGTGACGACCGCGATCGCGGCCCCCGTCGCGATGACCGTGGGGATCGTCCGACCTTCCGTCGTGACGACCGCCGGGACGACCGCCGTGATGACCGTGGTGACCGTCCGGCCTTCCGGCGTGATGACCGCGATGACCGTGGTGGCTTCCGTCGGGATGATCGTCGTGATGACAACCGCGGTGGTGGCGGTGGCGGTGGCGGTTACGGCCGTCGTGATGACAACCGTGGTTCTCGTCCGGGGTTCCAGCGTGACGATCGTGGCGGTGACCGGGGCGGCTACGGGCGACGTGACGACCGCGATCGCGGCCCCCGTCGCGACGACAACCGCGGTGGCGGCGGGTACGGTCGCCGGGACGACAACCGTGGTGGCGGTTACCGCGGCCGTGACGACCGGCGTGACGACCGGCGCGGCGGCGGCCACTTCCGTGACGAGCGGGAGCGTGACCGGGACCGTGAGCCGATCAAGCGGCTGCCGATCCCGGAGGACGTCACCGGTGACGAGATCGACAAGGACGTACGGCAGGAGCTGCAGAGCCTGCCCAAGACGCTCGCGGAGGACGTCGCCAAGAACCTGGTGATGGTCGCCCGGCTCATCGACGAGGACCCCGAGGGCGCCTACGGCTACTCCAAGGTGGCCCTGCGGCTGGCGTCCCGTGTCGCAGCCGTCCGCGAGGCGGCCGGGTTCGCCGCGTACGCGAACCAGAAGTACTCCGAGGCGCTCGCCGAGTTCCGGGCCGCGCGGCGCATGACCGGCACCGTCGACCTGTGGCCGGTCATGGCCGACTGCGAGCGTGGGCTCGGGCGGCCGGAGAAGGCGCTCGACATGGCCGGCGCCCCCGAGGTGCACAAGCTCGACAAGGCCGGCCAGGTCGAGATGCGGCTCGTCGCCGCCGGGGCCCGGCGTGACATGGGGCAGCTGGACGCGGCGATCGTGACGCTGCAGAGCCCCGAGCTGGCGTCCAACTCCGTACAGCCGTGGACCGCGCGGCTGCGGTACGCCTACGCCGACGCCCTGCTCGCCGCCGGGCGTGTCGACGAGGCCCGGGAGTGGTTCGCCAAGGCCGTCGAGGCTGACCGGGACGGCAGCACGGACGCCTCCGACCGGCTGGCCGAGCTGGACGGGGTCGAGTTCGTCGACGCTCTGGACGAGGGCGAGTCCGAGGAGACCCCCCAGGAGACCGAGACCGAGACCGAGGCCGCGGCCGGGACCGAATCCGGGACCGACGTCGAGGCGGAGGCTGAGGGCGAGCAGGACTGAGCTCAGTGGCTGGGTGACTGAGGCTGAGTGACTGGCAGAGGGCAGGCCCCGATCGGGGTCTGCCCTCTCTCTTTCAGACGTCGAGCGCCCGCAGCACCAGCCCCGACGCCGGCTTCGGACCGAAGGACGTCGACTTGCGGGGCATCGTCACGCCCTGGCGGGCCAGGTCGCGGACGACCTCCTCGCGGACCGGGTGCATGAGGACGGCCGTACCGCCGTCGCGTTCGGCCTTGGCGACCGTCGCCGCCGTGTCGTGGATGTACGCGATGTGCGCGGGCGAGTCCTCGGGGATCCGCCAGACGTGGTCGAGGAGCGTGGCGTGCAGGACGGTCGCGTCCAGGGTGCGCCAGGCGGTCGGGCGGTCGTCCGGGATCGTACGGGCCAGGAGGTCCGGGTCCGGGCGGTCGATGAGATGGAACGCGCCGTCGCCGGCCAGCAGGAACGCGTTGCCGGCGCAGGCCGCGTCCGCCAGCGCCTCCTGGGCCGCCGGCAGGGAGACGTCGAGCCGTTGTACCCGGAACAGGCCCTTGACGTGCTCCAGGGCCTGCGCCACCGGCAGGCCGTGCAGCAGGCGGTGGATGGCGCGGACGCGCAGCGGGTAGCGGGCGGTGTCGACGAGGAGGACCAGGCCGTAGTCCCAGGGGCTGGGAGAGGGGTGCTCCGCGCGTAGACGCAAGTAGGTGGCCCAGCGGTGGTGGCCGTCGGCGATCAGGGCCTGGCGGTGGGCCAGGTCGGACTGGACGAGGGCCACCTCCGCCGGGTCGGTGATCGACCAGAGGCGGTGGTGGAAACCGTCCTCCGTGGTGGTGGCGAGCAGCGGGGGGCGGCCGGCCACCGCTTCGACGACCTCGGCGGCCGCGCCGTTGCCCCGGTAGGTGAGCAGGAGGGGTTCGAGGTTCGCGCAGGTGGCGCGCATCAGGGCCGCGCGGTCGGCGACGACCGGGGGCATGACCTCCTCGTGCGGCAGTACCACGCCCTCGGACGGCTCCGAGATCCGCAGGGCGCCGATGACTCCGCGCTGGAGCAGGCCGTTGCCGTCGTGCTGTTCGTAGACGTACAGGCCCGGCTCGGGATCCGTGGCGAGGACGCCCTCGGCCTGCCAGCGGTGCAGGGTGTCGGCCGCCTGTTCGGTACCGGCGCTGGGAGAACCGGCCTGGGGGAGGATGAGGCGGACGATGTTGTGCGGGTCGGCGGACTGGAGGTGGTGTACGCCGTCGGGGCGTACGACGACGTCGTACGGCGGGGAAGTGACGGCGGCGAGGCTGCCGACCCGGTCGGGGTCGTAGCGAAGGCCTCGGAACGGGGTGAGTTCCAGGCCTCGGCGCTCCGTTGCTTCCGAGTGACCTGCAGTGTTCATCCCGGCATCGTACGTGTGTCAGTGGCGTGCGGGATGATCGACGGTGCAAGGCGGGTCAACGAGGAGTGGCGAGGAGCGATGGGGATGAGCCAGGGCGTCAGGACTGGTCCCGAGGGCAGCGGACAGGCCCTGAGCACGGCGTACGACACGGCGCTGCTCGATCTGGACGGGGTGGTGTACGCGGGCGGCAGCGCGATCGCGCACGCCGTGGAGTCGCTGGAGGTCGCCCGCGCGGGCGGGATGCATCTGGCGTACGTCACCAACAACGCGCTGCGGCCGCCGGACGCGGTGGCCGAGCACCTCACCGAGCTGGGGATCCCGACGGGGGCCGACGACGTCATCACCTCGGCGCAGGCGGTCGCGCGGCTGATCAGCGAGCAGGTGCCGGCGGGGGCGCGGGTGCTGGTCATCGGCGGGGAGGGGCTGCGGGTCGCCCTGCGGGAGCGGGGGCTTGAGCCGGTGGAGTCGGCGGACGACGATCCGGCGGCCGTGGTGCAGGGGTTCGGCGGCCCGGAGCTGCCGTGGGGGCGGTTCGCCGAGGCGTCGTACGCCGTCGCGCGCGGGGTGCCGTGGTTCGCGTCCAACACCGATCTGACGATCCCGAGCGGGCGCGGGATCGCGCCGGGCAACGGCGCGGCGGTGGAGGTGGTCCGGATCGCGACGGGCGCCGAGCCGCAGGTGGCGGGCAAGCCGCTGCCGCCGATGCACCGGGAGACGATCCTGCGGACGGGTGCGAAGCGGCCGTTGGTGGTCGGGGACCGGCTGGACACCGACATCGAGGGCGCGTTCAACGGCGGGGTGGACTCGCTGCTCGTGCTGACCGGCGTCACCGACGGGCGTCAGCTGCTCGCCGCGCCGCCGCAGCACCGGCCGACCTATGTCGACGCCGATCTGCGCGGTCTGCTCACCGGGCAGCCGGAGGTGACGGCGGCCGGCGGTGGCTTCCGGTGCGGTGGCTGGACGGCGACGGCGGGTGCCGACCGGCTGGAGCTGGAGGGTGACGGCGAGGCGCTCGACGGGCTGCGGGCGCTGTGCGCGGCGGCCTGGACGGCGGCCGGAGAGGGCTCCTGCGAGCTGGACGGAGGCAAGGCACTGGCGCGGCTGGGGCTCTGAGACTCCGTCGAGGTCGGATGCGAGGGTAGGCTAACCTAACCTCGTGTTGGTCGACAGTCCTCCCGAACAGCGCGCGGAGACCGCCCCCGCGCCCCCGAACCGCCGGGCGATACGGGCCCTCGGGCTCCTCGTCTCCCTCGCGATCCTGCTGCTCGTCGCCCTGGCGAGCATCGCGATCGGGGCGAAAGAGCTGCCGTTGGGCCAGGTCTGGCACGGCCTGTTCCACGACACGGGGACGTACGGCGACGTCGTCGTCGACGCGCGGCTGTCGCGGACCGTCCTCGGCCTGCTGGCCGGCGCCGCCCTTGGCCTGTCCGGGGCGGTGCTCCAGGCGCTCACCCGCAACCCGCTCGCCGACCCCGGCCTGCTCGGGATCAACGCGGGCGCGTCGGCCGCGGTGGTCACCGCCATCACCTACTTCGGCGTCAGCACGCTGAACGGCTATGTGTGGTTCGCCTTCCTCGGGGCGGCCGCGGTGGGCGCGCTGGTGTGGTTCCTGGGCGGCAGCCGGGGCGCCACCCCGGTGCGGCTCGCGCTGGCCGGTACGGCGATCAGCGCCGCGCTCTACGGCTATCTCCAGGCCGTGATGATCACGGACGACGCGGCGCTCAACAAGTTGCGTTTCTGGACGGTGGGTTCGCTGGCCTCGGCCTCCGACTCGACGATCCTGCAGGTGCTGCCGTTCCTCGCGGCCGGCACCCTGCTCGCGCTCGGCCTCGCCCGGCCGCTGAACGCGGTGGCGATGGGCGACGACACCGCCCGCGCCCTCGGCGCGAACCTGGGCCGCACCCGGGCCCTGGCCATGCTCGCCGCCACCGTGCTGTGCGGCGCGGCCACCGCAGCCTGCGGCCCGATCGCCTTCGTCGGCCTGATGGTCCCGCACGTCGTGCGCTCGTTCACCGGCCCCGACCTGCGCTGGATCCTGCCGTACGCGACGGTCCTGTCGCCCGTGCTGCTGCTCGGCGCCGATGTCATCGGCCGGATCGTCGCCCGCCCCGCGGAACTCCAGGTCGGCATCGTCACCGCGATCATCGGCGGGCCGGTCTTCATTCTTCTCGTACGACGGCGGAGGACGGCCCAGCTGTGAGGACCGCTGTGAAGAACACGCGTACTCTGCGCACCCCCGGCGGGCTCTCCCTGCGGGCCGACGTGCGCGCGCTGGTCGTCGTCGGCGCGCTGCTGCTGGCCACGGCCGCCGCGAGTGTCGTGCTGATCGGTACCGGGGACTTCCCGATCTCCTTCGGTGACGTGCTGCAGACCCTGGCCGGGAACGGCACCGCCGGGCAGGACTTCATCGTCAACGAGCTGCGGCTGCCGCGGGTCCTGGTCGGCCTGCTGGTCGGCGCCTCGCTCGGGCTCGGCGGCGCGCTGTTCCAGTCGATCTCCCGCAACCCGCTGGGCAGCCCGGACGTCCTCGGTCTCTCGCAGGGCGCCACTTCCGGTGCGCTCGTCGTCATCGTGCTGCTGTCCGGGACCGCCGCCCAGGTCACCGTCGGCGCGCTGATCGGCGGCCTGGTGACCGGCCTCGCCATCTACCTCCTCGCCTGGAAGCAGGGCGTGCACGGCTACCGGCTGGTCCTGGTCGGCATCGGTGTCTCCGCGGTCGTCACCGCGGTCAACGGCTATCTGCTCACCAAGGCCGACCTGGTCGACGCGACGCGTGCGGTCGTCTGGATGACCGGCTCCCTCGACGGCCGTGACTGGAGCCAGGTCTGGCCGCTGCTCGCGCTGTGCGCGGTCCTCGTCCCGCTGGTCCTCGCCCATGCGCGCGGGCTCAGGATGATGGAGATGGGCGACGACGTCTCCAACGCCCTCGGCGTGCGCGTGGAGCGGGTACGGATGCTGCTGATGGTGGCCGCCGTCCTGCTGACCGCGGCCGCCACCGCCGCCGCGGGCCCGGTCAGCTTCGTGGCCCTCACCGCCCCCCAGCTCGCCCGCCGCCTCACCCGCTCGCCCGGCCCCAACCTGGTGGCCTCCTTCTGCATGGGCGCCGCCCTGCTGGTCACCGCCGACTGGGCCTCGCAGCGTGCCTTCGGCGCCGACCAGCTGCCCGTCGGCGTGGTCACCGGCGTCCTCGGCGGGGTCTATCTGCTGTGGCTCCTCGTCACCGAGCGCCGGGCGGGCCGGATATGACACCGAAAGCCGGCTCGGACCTGAGCGCGACACCCGAGTCAGACGCGTCAGACAACAAGAGGAGCACAGTGAACCGCCTGTCCGCCGAGAACGTCACCCTCGCCTATGACCAGCGCGTCATCGCCGAGCAGCTGTCGGTGGAGATCCCCGACAACTCCTTCACGGTGATCGTCGGCCCCAACGCCTGCGGCAAGTCGACGCTGCTGCGGGCGCTGTCCCGGATGCTCAGGCCCAGCCAGGGCCGGGTGCTGCTCGACGGGCAGGTCATCCAGTCGATGCCCGCGAAGAAGGTCGCCCGGACGCTCGGGCTGCTGCCGCAGTCGTCGATCGCGCCCGACGGCATCACCGTCGGCGACCTGGTCGGCCGCGGCCGCTACCCGCACCAGGGCATCCTGCGCCAGTGGTCCGCCGAGGACGAACGGGTCGTCCAGGAGTCGATGGCCCAGACGGGCGTCGCCGAACTCGCCGACCGGTACGTCGACGAACTCTCCGGCGGCCAGCGGCAGCGCGTCTGGATCGCCATGGCGCTCGCGCAGCAGACCCCCCTGCTGCTCCTCGACGAGCCGACCACCTACCTGGACATCCAGCACCAGATCGACGTCCTCGACCTGTGCGCCGAACTCCACGAGGAGCAGGGGCGGACGCTGGTCGCCGTGCTGCACGATCTCAACCACGCGGCTCGCTACGCCACCCACCTGATCGCTCTCAAGGGCGGCCGGGTCGTCGCCGAGGGCGCCCCGAACCGCATCGTCACCGCCGAGTTGGTCGAGGAGGTGTTCGGGCTGCGCTGCCAGATCATCGACGACCCGGAGACGGGGACCCCGCTGGTGGTGCCCGCAGCCCGGAAGGCACGCGCGCGGGCCGAGGTCGCAGAGGCTTCCTGAGCCGGGTCGGAGAAGCTTTCCGAGCCGCGTCGGAGAGGCTTTCCGAGCCGGGTCAGAGAAGCTTTCTGAGCCGGAACAGGTCCAGCAGGTTCGCTTCCAGCCTCACCCGGCCCGAACCCCAGGCCCCGGCGAAGTTCAGCTCTCCGTCGACCAGGGCCACCAGGTCGTCGCCCGCCATGGCGAGTCTGATCTGCGCCTTCTCCCGCGGCGGCCCGGGGAACGTCTCCTCGACCTCGATCCGGCCGCCGGTGAGCCGGCCGGCGAAGGTGACGTCCAGGTCGGTGATGTGGCAGCTGACCGTGCGGTCCATGGCGGCGGCCGTCTGGACGTCGCCCTCGGCGCCACCCATGTTGTGCGAGAGCTTGTCGAGTGCGGCGCGGCACTCCTCGATCGTGGCCATCGCGATCGACGGTACCCCAGCGGTTCGATGTAGCGTCGGGGCATGACCGACTCCGTGCCCGAGGGCCGGGTGGCGGAGGCCGAGGAAGCGGCCGCCGTCGAACCCGAGTACGACCCCGCCGCGCCCGCCCCGCTGAACGTCCCCCGTACCCCCACCGGCAACGCCGAGGTCGACGACCGGCTCGACCGGCTGGCCGACGCCGACCACCTCGCCACGGACGGGCATCTGGAGGTGTACGAGGATGTACACAGGGGGCTGCGCGACGCGCTGACCGAGCTCGACGCCCGCCCGGGACATCCGGGGCCTCCGGGCCCCCCGGCGCCCGCCCCGCCGTACGGCAACAGGGCGCCCGCACCGTCGTACCACCAGAGCAGGAGCTGAACCCACCGTGGCAGGAGTCGCACGTCGCCGTCTGGACGCGGAGCTGGTCCGCCGGAAGCTCGCGCGTTCGCGCGAGCACGCGAGCCAGCTGATCGCCGCCGGGCGGGTCACCGTCGGCAAGGCCGTCGCGACCAAGCCGGCCACGCAGGTGGAGACCGCCGCCGCCATCGTCGTACAGGCCGACGACGGCGATCCCGAGTACGTGTCGCGGGGCGGCCACAAGCTCGCCGGCGCGCTGGCGGTGTTCGTCCCGGAGGGCCTGCTGGTCGAGGGACGGCGGGCGCTGGACGCCGGTGCGTCGACCGGCGGCTTCACCGATGTGCTGCTGCGCGCGGGGGCCGCGCACGTCGTCGCCGTCGACGTCGGATACGGCCAACTCGCGTGGTCTCTGCAGAGCGATGAACGCGTCACCGTCAAGGACCGTACGAACGTACGCGAGTTGACGCTTGAAGCGATCGATGGGGAGCCTGTGGATCTTGTCGTGGGTGATCTGTCCTTCATCCCGCTCGGGCTGGTGTTGCCGGCCCTGGCGCGGTGCGTGAAGCCGGACGCCGACCTGGTGATGATGGTCAAGCCGCAGTTCGAGGTGGGCAAGGAGAGGCTGGGCAGCGGGGGAGTCGTACGGAGTCCGCAGCTGCGGGCGGAGGCCGTGCGGGGGGTTGCCGAGAAGGCGTGGGAGCTGGGGCTCGGGGTGAAGGGTGTCACCGCCAGTCCGCTGCCCGGGCCGTCCGGCAACGTCGAGTATTTTCTGTGGCTGCGGGCCGGCGCACCTCAGTTGGATCCGGCCGATGTTGACCGTGCAGTGGCGGAGGGGCCGCGTTGACACAGAACCGAGCTCGTACTGTTTTCCTCCTCGCCCACACCGGGCGGCCCGCGGCGATCCGCAGCGCCGAGCTCGTGGTGAAGGGGCTGCTGGCGGCCGGAGTCGGCGTCCGGGTACTGGAGTACGAGGCACACGACCTGCCCCTCCCCGAAGAGGTCGAACTCGTCGAGGAGGCCTCGCCGCACAGTCTCGACGGCTGCGAGCTGCTCATCGTCCTCGGCGGTGACGGGACGCTGCTGCGCGGCGCGGAGTTCGCCCGTGCCTCCGGGGTGCCGATGCTCGGCGTCAACCTCGGCAGCGTCGGGTTCCTCGCGGAGGCCGAGCGGGACGACCTGGACAAGGTCGTCGACCGGGTGGTGAGCCGGGCGTACGAGGTCGAGGAGCGGATGACCGTCGACGTCGTCGTGCACCGCAACGGGGACATCGTGCACACCGACTGGGCGCTGAACGAGGCGGCCGTGCAGAAGGCGGGCGCCGAGAAGCTCCTGGAAGTCGTGCTGGAGATCGACGGGCGGCCGGTGACGGGGTTCGGGTGTGACGGGATCGTGCTGTCGACGCCGACCGGGTCGACGGCGTACGCGTTCTCGGCGGGCGGGCCGGTGGTGTGGCCGGAGGTGGAGGCGCTGCTGATGGTGCCGATCTCCGCGCACGCGCTGTTCGCGAAGCCGCTGGTGACATCGCCGGACTCGGTGCTCGCGGTGGAGGTGCTGCCGCACATCCAGCCGGGGGTGCTGTGGTGCGACGGTCGGCGGACGGTGGAGCTGCCGCCGGGGGCGCGGGTCGAGGTGCGGCGCGGGGCGGTGCCGGTGCGGCTGGCCCGGCTGCATCACGCGTCGTTCACGGACCGGCTGGTGGCGAAGTTCGCGCTGCCGGTGTCCGGATGGCGGGGGGCGCCGCACTAGCGGTTCGTGGGGGGTGGCGGGGAGCGTCGGCGGGTGCGGGTGCTTCGTGGCTGGTCGCGCCCGCGCGGCGGTAGTCGCACATCGACACAGCCCCGCGCCCCTTCAGGCAGGGACAGTCCCCGGCGTGGCGAAGGAACGCCGTGCCCCTTCGCCATGGGGACACCTGACCGCATATCGATACAGCCCCCGGCCCGCGCGGTTTCTCCACTCGCCCGGGTGACAGGGGGCCTCGCACTTCATCGGCTCGACCTCGTAAGGTCTTCCCCGTGCTGGAAGAAATGCGGATACGGTCACTCGGGGTCATCGACGACGCTGTCGTCGAGTTGTCGCCGGGGTTCACCGCCGTCACCGGTGAGACCGGTGCGGGCAAGACCATGGTGGTCACCAGCCTGGGGCTGCTGCTCGGCGGGCGGGCCGATCCCGCGCTCGTGCGGATCGGGTCCGACAAGGCGGTCGTCGAGGGGCGGGTCACCGTGCCCCCCGGAGCCTCGGCGGCCGTACGGGCCGAGGAGGCCGGTGCCGAGCTGGACGACGGGGCGCTGCTGCTCAGCCGTACCGTTTCCGCCGAGGGGCGCTCACGGGCGCACCTGGGCGGGCGGAGCGTGCCCGTGGGGCTGCTCGCCGAGCTCGCCGACGACCTGGTGGCCGTGCACGGGCAGACCGACCAGCAGGGGCTGCTGAAGCTGAACCGGCAGCGGCAGGCCCTCGACCGGTACGCCGGCGACGGGGTCGCCGTGCCGCTGGCCAAGTACGGCGAGGCCTACCGGCGGCTGCGGGCCGTGGCGGCCGAGCTGGAGGAGATCGTCACGCGCGCGCGTGAGCGGGCCCAGGAGGCCGACATGCTGCGCTACGGGCTGGACGAGATCGCGGGCGTGGAGCCGAGGGCCGGCGAGGATGCGGAGCTGGCCGAGGAGGCCGAGCGGCTCGGGCACGCCGAGGCGCTGTCGTCCGCCGCGACCGCCGCGCACTCCGCGCTCGCGGGCAACCCCGAGGACCCCGAGGGCATCGACGCGGCCACCCTCGTAGCGGGCGCCCACCGGGCCCTGGAGGCCGTTCGCTCGCACGATCCGGCGCTGGCCGCGCTCGCCGACCGGATCGGCGAGGTCGGGATCCTGCTGGGCGATGTGGCGGGCGAGCTGGCCGGGTACGCCGACGACCTGGACGCCGATCCGCTGCGGCTCGCGGCCGTGGAGGAGCGGCGCGCCGCGCTCACCGCGCTCACCCGCAAGTACGGCTCGGACATCGACGCGGTGCTGGCCTGGGCCGAGCAGGGCGCCGCGCGGCTGACCGAACTCGACGGCGACGACGAGCGGATCGACGAACTGACCGCCGAGCGCGATGCCCTTCGCGTGGAACTGGGCGGGCTCGCACAGGCGTTGACCGACGCGCGTACCGAAGCCGCCGAACGCTTCGCGGCCGCCGTCACCGCGGAGCTGGGCTCCCTCGCGATGCCGCACGCGCGCGTGTCCTTCGCCATCCGGCAGACCGAGGACCCGGAGGGCGTGGAGGTCGACGGACGGGTGGTGGCCTACGGCCCGTCGGGCGCCGACGAGGTCGAGCTGCTCCTCGCCCCGCACCCCGGTGCCCCGCCCCGCCCCATCGCCAAGGGCGCGTCCGGCGGTGAGCTGTCGCGCGTGATGCTCGCGGTGGAGGTCGTCTTCGCGGGCACCGACCCGGTCCCGACGTACCTCTTCGACGAGGTCGACGCGGGCGTGGGCGGCAAGGCGGCGGTGGAGATCGGGCGGCGCCTGGCCAAGCTCGCCAAGTCCGCGCAGGTGGTCGTCGTCACCCACCTGCCCCAGGTCGCCGCCTTCGCCGACCGGCAGTTGCTGGTCGAGAAGACCAACGACGGCACGGTCACCCGGTCCGGCGTGAAGGTCCTGGAGGGCGAGGAGCGGGTCCGGGAGCTGTCCCGCATGCTGGCCGGCCAGGAGGACTCGGAGACGGCACGGGCGCACGCGGAGGAACTGCTGGCGACGGCACGGGCGGACCGCTGACGGACTGCTGACGGTCCGCTGACGGATCGCCGGGCTGGAGCGGCAGGCTGAGCGGCGGGGCGTCATCCGTCCCGCCGCTTCCGCCGCCGTTCCTTCCGCCGCCGTTCCTTCCGCCGCCGTTCCTTCTGCCGGTCAAAGGCTGCCGGCGGTCAGAGCCCGTCGGTTCGAGGCCGTCGGCCGGGGGTTGTCGGTCTCGGTGCCGTCCGTCGGCGGTGCCGTGCCACCCCTTCGGCGAGGTCCCGGCACGGGAGCGCATCGTGGCTGGTGGCGCCCGCGGCGTTCCTCCTCGGCGGCGTTTTTGTCACCCTCCCGGGTGACACACTCCGGCGCATTGCCCCGGCCCGCCTCGGTATGTGCCTTCTCGGAGTACCCGGAACACCCTTGTGTGCTGGCATCCTTGAGGGGGACGCGGTCTCCGGGGGAGGCGCGCGGTGACCCCCTCGGCCCCGATACCTTCTGTACGTTCCCTCGTGACCGCCCCACGCCGAACCAGGAGTCCCGGCCGCGTGAGCCCCGTGAGCAGCAACGCACCGCACGGTCAGTCGCCGCTGCGCACCGTGCAGGTGCTGGGCGGCGGCAACGCCGCCAGCAGCGCGCACGTGCGGTCGCTGACCGCCGGCCTGGTCGCGCGGGGCGTGCGGGTCACGGTGTGCGCCCCCGCCGAGGCGGATCGCGCCTACGGCTTCTCGGACGTCGGCGCCGACCACGTGCACGTGCCGCGCAGCAGCGACCCGGGCTCGGTCGCGGCGCTCCGCGCCGCCTGCACGGACGCCGACCTGGTGCACGCCCACGGCCTGCACGCCTCCTTCCGCGCGGTGCTGGCGCTGAGCGGTCGCAGCACCCCGCTGATCGTCACCTGGCACAACCGGGCGCACGCCGAGGGCGCCCGGGCGCATCTGCTGCGGATGCTGGAGCGGCGGGTGGTGCGGACGGCCGCCGTGGTGCTCGGGACCACCTCCGACCTGGTGGACCGGGCCCGCCGTACCGGCGCCCGGGACGCCCGGCTCGCCGCCGTGGCGCTGCCCGGCCCGCAGGGGCCCGTGGACGAGGACGAGGCGGAGCGGCTGCGGCCCAAGGTCCGGGCCGAACTCGGCGCCATGGGGCGGCCGTTGCTCATCGCCGTCGGCTCCCTCGACCGGCATCGCGGCTATGATGTCCTGCTGGACGCGGCGCGTGCCTGGTGCCGGCTCGATCCGGTGCCGCTGCTCGTCATCGCCGGCGAGGGGCCGCTGCGTGCGGCGTTGCAGCGGCGGATCGAGGACGAGGAGCTGCCCGTGCGGCTGATCGGGCGCCGTGACGACGTCGCCGAACTGCTCGCCGCCGCCGATCTGGCGCTGCTGTCCAGTAGTTGGGAGTCCCGTTCGGTCCTCGCCCAGGAGGCCCTGCACGCGCGCGTGCCGCTCGTCGCGACCGCCGTCGGCGGCATCCCCGACCTGGTCGGAGACGCGGCAGAGCTGGTCGCGTACGGCGAAGCACCGGCCCTCGCCGACACCGTCGTACGCCTCCTCGACGACCCCGGGCGCTGCGCGGAGCTGCGCGAGCGGGGTGCCCGGCAGGCGGCGAGCTGGCCCACGGAGGACGAGACCGTCGCCCAAGTACTCAGCGTGTACGACGAGTTGACGCAGCCCCGGCCGCTGCCGTGAGGCCGTGAGGCCGTGAAGTCGTCAGGCCGTGAGGTCGTGCGGTCCTAGGGGACGTGCCGGCGTGCTCGCAGGGCCAGGCTCAACGCCAGGACCGCCTGCGGGTCGTCGAGGTCCGTGCCCAGCAACTCCCCGATGCGGGCGAGGCGGTTGTAGAGGGTCTGCCGGTTGAGGTGGAGTTCGCGGGCCGTCTCCGCCTTGCGGCCCGCGTGCGCCAGGTAGGTCTCCAGGGTGGGCAGCAGCGGCGGCTTGGAGCGGTGGTCGTGGTCGCGGAGCGGACCGATCGCGCGGTCGACGAAGGCCGCCAGGTCGGGGTGGTCGCGCAGCCGCCACAGGAGGAGGTCGATGTCGAGGCTGCGGGCGTCGTACCAGGGCCGGTCGGAGAGGCCCTGGGCCGCCGTCGCCGTCTCGGCCGCATGCCGCAGGCCCGCCGACGCGGCCGCCCAGCCGCCGGCCACGCCGACCACCACGACCGGGGGAGCGGCCCCGGGGCGCTGCATCCCGGCGCGCTCCACCCCCGCCCTGAGCACCGCCGCGACCCGGTCCGCGACCGTCGACCGCTCCGCCTCCGAGCGCAGGCCCAGGAGCAGCGGCACGCGGCCCTCCACCGGTCGTACGCCCAGCAGGACGGGCACACCCACGGCCGCCAGCTCCTCACCCACCGCGCGCGCCAGCAACGCCCAGCCCCCGCCCGGGGACAGCGAGTCGCCGACCCGCATGACCACCGGCAGCAGCGGGCTGCCGCCCGGCTTGAAGCCGAGGACACGGGCCTGCGCCGGGGCGTCCTCCGCGGTGATCCGGCCCTCGGCGAGGTCGGTCAGGAAGTCGCCGCGCCCGCGCGCCGCCAGCTCCTCCTCCTGGCGGGCCTGCATCAGGACGACGGCCAGGATGCCCGCGGCCCGCTCGGCGGCGATGCGGTGGACGGGGGCGAGGGGGCCGCGTACCGGGAGCAGGACCAGGCGGGCGCGCACCGAGCCGGTCCCCGATCCGCCGCCCGGCACGTCCACCAGGACCACCCCGGTCGGCGGCGGCGCGTCCTTGTGCTGGCCGCGCAGCCCCTCCCACACCTGGAGCGGGTCGGCCCCCTCGGGCCCCGACCCGGCGGCGTACAGCAGCTGGCCGTCGGTGGTCTCCAGGAAGACCGGGTTGCCGCTGAAGTCGGCCAGGATGGCGAGCACCTGGGGGACCCCGCCGCCGCCCAGCAGGGCCTCGGTGCAGCGGCGGTGCACCTCCTCGGCACGCTGCAGGAGGGCGTAGTGGTGGTTGACGATCTCGGTGTGGATCTCCTCCGTCACCGTCACGAACGGCACCTCGCGGTGCAGCACGACCAGTGGCAGCCCGGTCGAGCGGGCGGTGTCGACGAGGGTGGCGGGCAGCCGGGAGAACCGCGCGCCCAGCTCCACCACCAGCGCGGCGATGCCCCGCTCGGCGAGGGTGCGGACGAACGCCCGCTGCTCGGCCGGCCGGGTGCCCAGGCCGTAGCCGGTGGTGAGCAGCAGCTCGCCGCCCTTCAGCAGCGAGGCGATGTTCGGCACCTCGCCCGCGTGCACCCAGCGCACGGTACGGCCCAGCCGGTCGGCGCCCGCCAGGATCTCCGGGAGCCCGCTGCGCAGCGCGGGCAGCTCCAGCGCCCGCTGCACTGTGATCCCGGCGCCCTGGGTGTCGAATCCGCTGCCCGTACCGCTGTCCATGGAGCGGACGCTACCTGGGCGAACGCCTCCACGGCACTTTCCGCTGAGCGCTCGGCTGGAAGTGCCGCGATATGCGGTCCGTCGACCGCGGCGCCGTCGTGGCTGGTCGCGCCCACGCGGCGGAGCCGCATATTGATACAGCCCCGCGCCCCTTCGGGGCGCTGCCGAATCGGGGCGTACTTCGCCGGACCCGCTCAGAGCGGTCTGATGTTGTGGTTGAAGCGGAAAACGTTGTCGGGGTCCCAGTGCCGCTTCACCTTGCCGAGCCGCAGCGCGTTCCCCGCTCCCAGACCGGCCCGCACCCGCTCCGGACCCTCGTCACCGATGAGGTTCAGGCAGACCGCGCCGGTGGACCAGGGCCGGACCCCGGCACGGACGTCCCGCACCCAGGCGATCGCCCGTTCGTCGTCGGCCGGGTCCGCCCAGATCCCGAAGGGGTGCACCGCCCAGGCCGCGTTCCGGTACGGCACCGGGTACTCCGCCGGACCCGAGGCGATCGCGCCGCCCAGCGGGAACAGCAGATGCTGCGAGCCGCTCGGTACCGGCATGCCCTCCGCACAGCCGCACCAGGCGTCCACCGCCTCGTCGGGCAGAGCGGCCAGACACTCGGCCGACCAGTGGTTCCGCAGCCCGGACGGAAGGTCGAGCAGGCACTCCATCTCGCGGTACGGCAGCGGGCCGGCGACCTCCGCCTCGTGCGGCAGCGCGAGCAGCGGTCCGGCGACCTTGCGCAGCCCTTCCTCGCCGCCCGCGTAGGTCACGAGGGCGGCACACACCGGCTCGCCGTCGGCGAGGTACACCACCGCGCCGCCCGCCTCGTCGGGACCGGTGCGGATGACCTCGCGGAAGGCGCGGACGACGTCCGGGCCGGACGACGGCGGGTACCGCAGCAGCGCGACCGAGAAAACCGGCAGTTCGTGCAGTTCGAGGGTGAGCGCGGTGGCGACGCCGAAGTTCCCGCCGCCGCCGTGCAGGGCCCAGAACAGCTCCGGGTTCTCGTCCGCGTTGGCGTGGACGCGCTCACCGTCGGCGGTGACCAGCTCGACGCCGATCAGGTTGTCGACGGCCGGCCCGAAGACGCGGTCCAGCCATCCCGACCCGCCACCGAGCACGAACCCAGCGACCCCGATGCCGGGGGCCCGCCCACCGGTGCCGACGAGACCGTAGCGCCGGGCCGCCCGGTCCAGACGGCTCATGGTGGCCCCGCCCTGCACGCGTACGGCTTCCGCCGCCGGGTCGACGGTCACCCCGTCCATCCGGCGCAGATCCACCACCAGCGCCCCGTCACCGACAGCCGACCCCGCCACACTGTGCCCGCCGCCGCGCACCGCGATGTGCAGGTCCAGATCCCGGCCGAACCGCACCGCCCGGACCACGTCGGCGTCGTCCGCGCACCGGGCGATCACGGCCGGATGCCGGTCGATCATGCCGTTGAAGACAGCGCGGACCTCGTCGTACCCGGAGTCCTCCGGGGCGAATACGTCGCCGACCAGGTCCTCGCGGAGCGCGGCGAGGGCCGTGCGCGCCTTGGACGGGGAAGCCATGGCCACCCCCTTCCCGAAAAGGGGGATTCATGAGTTTTCAGCTTAGATGTTCTGGGGCGCCGGTCGTCTGCTGCTCCGTTGTGGCTGGTCGCGCAGTTCCCCGCGCCCCTTTGGGGCGCTTCAGCCTCCGTACGCCCCCGAAGCCGTAAGGCGAAGCGCCGTATCGATCAACGGCACATGACTGAAGGCCTGCGGAAAGTTCCCCACCTGCCGCTTCAGCCGCGGATCCCACTCCTCCGCCAGCAGCCCGAGGTCGTTCCGCAGCGCGAGAAGCTTCTCGAACAGCTTGCGGGCCTCGTCGACGCGCCCGATCATCGCGAGGTCGTCGGCCATCCAGAACGAGCAGGCCAGGAAGGCCCCCTCGTCGCCCGGGAGGCCGTCCACGCCCTCGTCGCCGCCCGAGGTCGGGTAGCGCAGGATGAAGCCGTCCGAGGTGGACAGCTCGCGCTGGATCGCCTCGATGGTGCCGATGACCCGCTTGTCGTCCGGGGGTAGGAAGCCCATCTGGGGGATGAGCAGCAGCGAGGCGTCCAGCTCCTGGGAGCCGTACGACTGGGTGAAGGTGTTGCGCTCCTTGTCGTAGCCCCGCTCGCAGACGTCCCGGTGGATGTCGTCGCGCAGCTCCTTCCAGCGCTCCAGCGGGCCGTCCGCGTCCCCGGACTCGATGAGCTTGATGGTGCGGTCGACGGCGACCCAGGCCATCACCTTGGAGTGCACGAAGTGCCGGCGCGGCCCGCGCACCTCCCAGATGCCCTCGTCCGGCTCGTCCCAGTGGTCCTCCAGGTAGCGGATCAGCTTGAGCTGGAGGAGGGACGCGTAGTCGTTGCGGGCGAGGCCGGTCATGTGGGCCAGGTGCAGGGCCTCGATGACCTCGCCGTACACGTCCAGCTGGAGCTGGTGCGCCGCGCCGTTGCCGACCCGGACCGGGGTCGAGTTCTCGTAGCCGGGCAGCCAGTCCAGCTCGGCCTCGCCCAGTTCGCGCTCGCCCGCGATGCCGTACATGATCTGCAGGTTCTCGGGGTCGCCGGCGACCGAGCGCAGCAGCCACTCGCGCCAGGCGCGGGCCTCCTCGCGATAGCCGGTGCGCAGCAGCGAGGACAGGGTGATGGCCGCGTCGCGCAGCCAGGTGTAGCGGTAGTCCCAGTTGCGGACGCCGCCGATGTCCTCCGGGAGGGAGGTCGTCGGCGCGGCGACGATACCGCCCGTGGGGGCGTACGTCAGGGCCTTCAGGGTGATCAGCGAGCGGACCACGGCCTCGCGGTACGGGCCGTGGTAGGTGCAGTGCTCGACCCACTCCCGCCAGAAGTCCTCGGTCGCCTGCAGCGACTGCTCCGGTTCCGGCAGCGCGGGCGGCTGCTTGTGCGAGGGCTCCCAGGAGATCGTGAACGCGATCCGGTCACCCGGGGCCACCGTGAAGTCCGCGTACGTGGTCAGCGACTTGCCGTAGGTCTCCGCCGAGGTGTCGAACCACACCGAGTCGGGGCCCGCGACGGCGACCGTACGGCCGTCGTGCTTGTGCACCCAGGGGACCACCCGGCCGTAGGAGAACCGCATCCGCAGCACCGAGCGCATCGGCACCCGGCCGGTGACGCCCTCCACGATGCGGATCAGCTGGGGCGCGCCGTCACGCGGGGGCATGAAGTCGATGACCCGGACCGTGCCGCGCGGGGTGTCCCACTCCGACTCCAGGATCAGCGAGTCGCCCCGGTAGGTACGGCGCGCCGCGGTCGGCGGCTGCGAGTCGGCCGCGTGCGCCGGGCCGAGCCGCCAGAAGCCGTGTTCCTCGGTGCCGAGCAGACCGGCGAAGATGGCATGCGAGTCGAAGCGGGGCAGGCACAGCCAGTCCACCGTGCCGTCCCGGCAGACCAGGGCAGCGGTCTGCATGTCTCCGATGAGTGCGTAATCTTCGATGCGCCCGGCCACGTGCAACTCCAGTCGAACGGCCACGTCACCCCCCAGGCAAAAGGGGGCTGTCGCTAGTGCGGTCAAGGGGGGTTGTTGTTGTGCGTCGTTAAGCGGTGAAGCAAAGCAGCCCGCCGCGCCCTGAGGCAAAACGACAGTCATAGCTCAACGAACTGCCAAGCTCTCGTTGTTCCGGGAGTGACGGGCGGGGGTGTGCCGTGTTTTCCGGACGGGCTCGGCAGCGAGTGTCCGAGCAGGATACGACGCACGTAGATGATCTGCGTGCCGCTCCGGGCAACCCGTGTGGGCCGAACGGGTGAGCCCTGGGTGAAAAGCGGGTAAGGCGGGCCACGCGTCTGTGCCCACGTGTGTACGGAGCGTGGCCGGAAGCCATCTCTCCGCGGCGCTGATACCCTGGTAGCCCGTGGACCGGTGGGCACGAAACCCCCGAACCGCAGCGACGGCACCACCCCGGAAACTCCAGGACGGCAGCCGTACCGCACGACAGACCGCGACCACGGGAGCCCCCTCTTGGCCATGCCGCCGAAATCTACGACGACCAAGCACATCTTCGTCACCGGGGGTGTCGCCTCCTCGCTCGGCAAGGGCCTGACGGCCTCCAGCCTGGGCATGCTGCTCAAGGCCCGGGGCCTGCGCGTCGTGATGCAGAAGCTCGACCCGTACCTGAACGTCGACCCGGGCACGATGAACCCCTTCCAGCACGGTGAGGTGTTCGTCACCAACGACGGCGCCGAGACCGACCTGGACATCGGCCACTACGAGCGTTTCCTCGACCGCGACCTGGACGGCTCCGCCAACGTCACCACAGGTCAGGTCTACTCGACGGTGATCGCCAAGGAACGGCGCGGCGAGTACCTGGGCGACACGGTCCAGGTCATCCCGCACATCACCAACGAGATCAAGCACCGCATCCGCCGCATGGCCACCGACGAGGTCGACGTGGTCATCACCGAGGTCGGCGGCACGGTCGGCGACATTGAGTCGCTGCCGTTCCTGGAGACCGTCCGCCAGGTCCGCCACGAGGTCGGCCGGGACAACGTGTTTGTGGTGCACATCTCGCTCCTGCCGTACATCGGCCCGTCCGGCGAGCTGAAGACCAAGCCCACCCAGCACTCCGTGGCCGCCCTGCGGAACATCGGTATCCAGCCGGACGCGATCGTCCTGCGCTGCGACCGCGAGGTGCCCACCGCCATCAAGCGCAAGATCTCGCTGATGTGCGACGTCGACGAGGCCGCCGTCGTGGCCTGCCCCGACGCCCGCTCGATCTACGACATCCCGAAGACCGTGCACGGCGAGGGCCTGGACGCCTACGTCGTCCGCAAGCTGGACCTGCCGTTCCGGGACGTGGACTGGCGGACCTGGGACGACCTGCTCGACCGCGTCCACAACCCCGACCACGAGATCACCCTCGCGCTGGTCGGCAAGTACATCGACCTGCCCGACGCCTACCTCTCGGTCACCGAGGCGCTGCGCGCCGGCGGCTTCGCCAACAAGGCCCGCGTGAAGATCAAGTGGGTGACGTCGGACGACTGCAGGACCCCGGCCGGCGCGGCGGCCCAGCTCTCCGACGTCGACGGCATCTGCATCCCGGGCGGCTTCGGCGACCGCGGTGTGCTCGGCAAGGTCGGCGCCATCCGCTACGCCCGCGAGAACCGGATCCCGCTGCTCGGCCTCTGCCTCGGCCTGCAGTGCATCGTGATCGAGGCCGCGCGCAACCTGGCCGACATCCCGGACGCCAACTCCACCGAGTTCGACTCCGCCACCGGCCACCCGGTCATCTCCACCATGGCCGAGCAGCTCGACATCGTCGCCGGCGAGGGCGACATGGGCGGCACCATGCGCCTGGGCATGTACCCGGCCAAGCTGGCCGAGGGCTCCATCGTGCGCGAGGTCTACGACGGCAAGGAGTACGTCGAGGAGCGGCACCGCCACCGCTACGAGGTGAACAACGCCTACCGCGCGGAGCTGGAGAAGAAGGCCGGCATCCAGTTCTCCGGCACCTCCCCGGACGGCAAGCTCGTCGAGTACGTCGAGTACCCGCGCGACGTCCACCCCTACCTGGTCGCCACCCAGGCCCACCCGGAGCTGCGCTCCCGCCCGACCCGCCCGCACCCGCTCTTCGCGGGCCTGGTGAAGGCCGCGGTCGCGCGTCAGCAGGGCGCCGTCGAGCAGGAGAATTCGAAGTAACACACCGGTTGTACGGTGGCCGGGGTGCATACCTTCAAAGGTGCGCACCCCGGTTTTCTTTTCTGCACGTGGAGGGCACGTGGAAGGGCGGCACGGCATGACGATCAAGGACACCCCCGAGGAGTGGGAGATCCGGGCGACGGAGACCCCCTTCGTGGGCAACAAGACCTCGGTCCGCACGGACGAGGTGGTCATGCCCGACGGCTCGGTGGTCCGCCGCGACTACCAGGTCCACCCCGGCTCGGTCGCCGTCCTCGCCCTCGACGAGGAGGACCGCGTGCTGCTCATCCGCCAGTACCGGCACCCGGTCCGGCAGAAGCTCTGGGAGATCCCGGCCGGTCTGCTCGACATCCCCGGTGAGAACCCGCTGCACGCCGCCCAGCGCGAGCTGTACGAGGAGGCCCACGTCAAGGCCGAGGACTGGCGGGTGCTGACCGACCTGTACACCACCCCCGGCGGCTGCGACGAGGCCGTACGGATCTTCCTCGCCCGTGATCTCTCCGAGGCCGAAGGGGAGCGGTTCGAGACGGAGCACGAGGAGATCGACCTGGAGTACGCGCGCGTGCCGGTCGACGAGCTGGTGCGCCTGCTCCTCGCCGGTGATCTGCACAACAACTGCCTCGTGACGGGCGTCCTCTCCCTGGTCGCCGCCCGCACCGGCGACGGTCTCGACGCGCTGCGCCCGGCCGACGCGCCCTGGCCGGCCCGCCCCTTCGAGTCCTGAGCCCCGCCCCCGGGGCCTGTGTCCGCCCTTCGGGCGCGCCGGTGTGACCATCGCCTGATCCGATCGGGCGATAGGTCCGCCGCGCGCTGCCCGGAACGTCCGCGCACGTGAACTAGGCTCGATGCGATTGAGCCGAAACGCCCGAACCGGAGCCCCGGCGGGCCTGCGTGTGCGGTGGGACGGGAGTGTGGCCCGTGACGGATCAGGCGGTGGACACAGGCGGCGCACGGCGGTCGGCGCCCGCGGCCACGGACGATCGGTTCCTGGGCCGTACAAGGGAGTTGAAGGAACTGCGCGCCGACATCGAGCGCGCGGGCCTGGACACCATCGCCGGCCGCAAGGCCCCCCGCGCCCGGGTGCTGCTGATCGCGGGCAGGCCCGGCTCCGGCCGCACCGCACTCGCCGGGGAACTCGTCCGGCAGGTCGCCCCCGGCTACCCCGACGGAGTGCTGCGCGCCCGCCTCGCCGAGCCCGACGGCACCCCGGTCCCCGTCGAGCGCACCGCGCGCGACCTCCTCACCGCGCTGCGGCTGCCCACCCCGGCAGGCGCAGCCGCGGACGACCTCACCCACGCCCTGCGCACCGCCCTCGCCAAACGCCGGATGCTGCTCCTGCTCGACGACGCGCCCGGCGCCGAAGAGGTCGACGTACTGCTCCCTGACACCCCGGACTGTCTGGCCGTCGCCGTCTCCGGCGGCCCGCTCACCGGGATCTCGGACGTCCGTCCGTGCACCCTGGGCGGCCTGGACACCAAGTCGGCCGTGGAACTGCTCACCCGGTACACCGGCTCGGTCCGCATCACCGTCGATCCCCGTTCCGCCGAGTCGCTGGTCGAGGTCTGCCAGGCGCAGCCCGCCGTGCTCGCCCTGGCCGGCGGCTGGCTCGCCGCCCGTCCCCAGGCGGCCGTCTCCGACCTCGCCAAACGCCTGCACGCGGAGGCGGACGACGGCACGGCGCTGGCCCGCGTCTTCCGGTTCGTGCACGACCAGCTGCCGGGCCAGTCCGCGCGGATACTGCGCCTCCTCAGCCTGGCCCCGGCCGGCCTGGTCGACCCGCACACCGCCTCCTCCCTGGCCGGCTGCTCGGTCGACACCGCCCGCATCACCCTGGACGAGCTGGTCCGTCTCGGCCTGCTGCACACCGTGGCCTCCCCGCTGCCCCAGTACGAGGTCCCCGGCTGTCTGCACCCGCTGCTCCGGGTGCTGGCCGAGAGCCAGGAGCGGGCGGGGGAGCTCCAGCTGGCCCGCGCCCGGATGCTGGAGCGCACGGTACGGCTGCTGCAGTCCTGCCGGGCGATCACCGAGACCGACAACCCGCAGGCCCGCGAGAAGCTCCAGGCCCTGCCCCGGGAGCTGCGCTTCCCCACCCCGCGGGCCGCCGCCGACTGGCTGCGCATCCGGCGCCCGGCCCTGCTTGCCGCCGCCCGCGCGGCGGTCGCCGACGGCGAGCTCGACACGCTGGCCCGCCGACTGATGGCACAACTGGTCAAGGCCATGGTGGCGCACCTCGGCACCCAGGCCGCGGCCCCCGATCTGTACGGCATCCACCGGCTCGTCCTCGATGTCGCCGAGCGCCGCGACCTGCCCCGGGAGCAGGCCGCCGCACTGCTGAACCTCGGCGACCTGGACGCGCAGACCGGGCGAACGGCCGATGCGCTGGTGCGCTATCGGTCTGCGCTGGACGCCGGACGCCGCGCAAATGACCCGTACGCGACCGGTCGCGCAATGGAATCCGTAGGTGGCGCGTATCAGGAGCTGGGGGACTACGACCGGGCCGCCGACTGGTTCGGCCGCGCCCTCGCCGAGCGCCTGGCCCGCGACGAGCGTGCCGAGGCGGCCCGGCTCTACGGCCGCATCGCCGGCGCGCACACCTATGCGGGCCGCTACGGGGAGGCGCTGCGGGCCTGGCGGGCGGCCGTTTCCGGCCACCGCAAGAACGGTGATGTGCCCGCGCAGGCAAGGGCGTTGAGCGAGCTGGCCCGGGTCCAGGAGTACGCCGGCCGGCCCGATGAGTCGCTGCGCACCTGCCAGGAGGCGGTGGAGTGGGCGCGCCGTGCCGAGGACACCCGGCTCCAGGCGGCGCTCCAGCTGCGACTCGCCGACACGCTGGAGCGCCTCGGCGACTCGACCGCCGCGAGCCTGCACCGTTCGGCCGCCGAGCGCATGCTGGGTGAGGAGTCCCTGGGCCCCTCGGACCCCTCGGGCCCGGACTCCGACCCGGAACACGGCGCTAACGCCTACGAAATCCGTAGTGCTTCCGGCCGAGATTGATGCAATGAAAGGCTAGACAGCCGGAACGCCTTCATTAAACTGGCTCTGCCGCCGGTTCTTCCGCGGTGTCTCCTGGTATGCCATCGCATGCCGGGTATGTGCAGCTATGCCCCCACACCCTCTGAGCCAAGGACCGTGATCGACGTGAAGGTCGGCATCCCCCGCGAGGTCAAGAACAACGAGTTCCGGGTGGCCATCACCCCGGCCGGCGTGCACGAGCTGGTGCGTAACGGCCATCAGGTCGTCATCGAGCGCGGCGCCGGTGTCGGCTCGTCGATCCCGGACGACGAGTACATCGCCGCCGGGGCCACGATTTTGGACACCGCCGACGAGGTGTGGGCCACCGCCGACCTGCTGCTGAAGGTCAAGGAGCCGATCGCGGAGGAGTACCACCGCCTCCGCGAGGACCAGACCCTCTTCACCTACCTGCACCTGGCCGCCTCCAAGGAGTGCACCGACGCCCTCCTGGAGTCCGGCACCACGGCGATCGCCTACGAGACCGTCGAGCTGCCGAACCGCGCGCTCCCGCTGCTCGCGCCCATGTCCGAGGTGGCCGGCCGGCTCGCCCCGCAGGTCGGCGCCTACCACCTGATGCGCGCCGCCGGCGGCCGTGGTGTCCTGCCCGGCGGTGTCCCGGGTGTGCTGCCCGCCAAGGCCGTCGTCATCGGCGGCGGTGTCTCCGGCTGGAACGCCGCGCAGATCGCCATCGGCATGGGCTTCGAGGTGACCCTGCTCGACCGCGACATCAACAAGCTGCGCGAGGCCGACCGGATCTTCGGCACCAAGGTCAAGGCCGTCATGTCCAACTCCTTCGAGCTGGAGAAGGCCTGCCTGGAGGCCGACCTCGTGATCGGCGCGGTGCTCATCCCGGGCGCCAAGGCCCCGAAGCTCGTCACCAACGAGCTGGTCTCCCGGATGAAGCCGGGAAGTGTCCTTGTCGACATCGCGATCGACCAGGGCGGCTGCTTCGAGGACTCCCGCCCCACCACGCACGCCGAGCCGACCTTCAAGGTCCACGAGTCGGTCTTCTACTGCGTCGCCAACATGCCCGGCGCGGTGCCCAACACCTCCACCTACGCGCTCACCAACGCCACGCTCCCGTACATCGTGTCGCTCGCGAACAACGGCTGGGCGGAGGCGCTGCGCCGGGACGCCGCGCTCGCCAAGGGCCTCAACACCCATGACGGCAAGGTCGTTTACAAGGAGGTCGCCGAGGCGCACGGCCTGGAGCACGTGGACCTCGACACGCTGATCGGCTGAGCAGGACCGGGCGGGCAAGTCACCTTTTCGTAAAGGCGATACGTCAACAAGCCGCGTCAATCGCGCACATCCGGCCGGACCTTGCCCGACAAGGTCCGGCCGGATGTGTGTATGGTCACTTTGCGACTTGCGGTCAACTCGCCTCGAACGTAACCCTTCGACCGATTCGCACACCGGTGAAACCTGCTGTGCGACGGCCGTACGCCCTTGACAGCGGGATGTTTCATTGCCGACACATCCTGCCGGGTCCGGCGGATTGTGTTGCTGCGAACGCCCGACACGCCATAGAGTCGCCGACTGTCGGCATGGTGCCACGCTGACCTGTCTAGAAGTTTCCTGGTCACCAAGGAGGTAAGACGACTTGTGAATGAGTCGACATTTTCTCCCGGGGGTGGTCAACCAGGAATGCCGGTGAGGGACCAGGGTCCCGCGGGGTTCGAGGCTGTCGGCTCCGTCGCGGTGCGCACCTTCGCAGCCCATCAGAGTTCGCTGACCACGCGGACAGCACACCAGAGCATGGATGGCCATCACGTGAACGCCATGGCCGGCGACGGAAGTGGCGCGCCCCACAGCCAGTTCGCCGACTACGACGAACTGCCCGACGGGCACTTCTACGACCCCGACGCCGAGTACGAGCCCGATCCGGAGTACGCGGCCACGCTCGCGCCCGATGCGGCCCGCCAGCGCCGCGAGCGCGTCGGCCCGACCGGGCGCCCGCTGCCGTACTTCCCGATCCCGGGCCCGGTGACCAGTCACGGCCCCGCGACGATCATCGCGATGTGCAACCAGAAGGGCGGCGTCGGCAAGACCACGTCGACCATCAACCTGGGTGCCGCGCTCGCGGAGTACGGCCGGCGGGTGCTGCTCGTGGACTTCGACCCGCAGGGCGCGCTGTCGGTCGGTCTCGGCGTCAACCCGATGGAGCTCGACCTCACCGTCTACAACCTGCTCATGGAGCGGGGCATGGCGGCCGACGAGGTGCTCCTGAAGACGGCGGTCCCCAACATGGACCTGCTGCCCTCCAACATCGACCTGTCGGCCGCCGAGGTCCAGCTGGTCTCCGAGGTCGCCCGCGAGTCCACGCTGCAGCGCGCCCTGAAGCCGCTGCTGCCCGACTACGACTACATCGTGATCGACTGCCAGCCCTCGCTCGGCCTGCTCACGGTCAACGCGCTGACGGCCGCTCACAAGGTGATCGTGCCGCTGGAGTGCGAGTTCTTCGCGCTGCGCGGTGTCGCGCTGCTGACCGAGACCATCGAGAAGGTCCAGGAGCGGCTCAACCCGGAGCTGGAGCTCGACGGCATCCTCGCCACCATGTACGACTCGCGCACGGTTCACAGCCGCGAGGTCCTGGCCCGTGTCGTCGAGGCCTTCGACGACCACGTCTACCACACGGTCATCGGCCGCACGGTCCGTTTCCCGGAGACCACGGTCGCCGGTGAGCCGATCACCACGTACGCCTCCAACTCCGTCGGTGCCGCCGCCTATCGCCAGCTCGCCAGGGAGGTGCTCGCCCGGTGTCACGCCGAGTGAGTCTGCCCGGGGCCGACGAACTGTTCCGTACGACCGGGGGGATGGCGCTGCAGCCGTCCACGCCCAGGCGCCCGGTCAACGGCGAGGCCCGGGTGCCGGCTCCAGCGGGGGAGAGCGACGAGACGGCGGCCGCGGCCGCCGAGGACGTGCCCCAGTCGGTGCCCGTGCAGGGCGGCGACGGCGAGGGCGCGGAGCACGTGGCGGCGGAGGCCGAGTCGGCCGACGCCGGGGAATCCCGCAACCACGCCGCGCAGTCCGTCACGGTCGCGCCGTCGGAGCGGTCCGCGCGGCAGCAGGCGGCGCAGGAAGGTTCTGCCGGGGTTGCCGCGCAGGGCCAGCCCCGCAAGCAGCGGGGCGGCGGCCGGGCGCCCGCCCGGCGGCCCAGCGGGCGCGAGCGGCACGACGAGAAGATCACCGTGTACGTCTCCGCCGAGGAGCTGATGGACCTGGAGCACGCCCGTCTCGTGCTCCGGGGCGAGCACGGGCTGGCCGTGGACCGGGGCCGGATCGTCCGCGAGGCGGTCGCCGTGGTCCTGGCCGACCTGGAGTCCCGCGGGGACGCGAGCATCCTCGTACGACGGCTGCGCGGGCGGTAGGGGTAGCCTGCGGGGGCTATGACCTCGACCGACGTTCCCGCTCCCGGTGCCTCCGGCGGCCGTCGGCGTGCGCTGGGGCGGGGGCCGGGGGTTTCGCCGCCGGCGCCGGAAGCAGTGCCGCCAGCGGACGAGGGGCAGTCGTCGGCCGAGGCCGCGGGTCCGGCAGAGGCCGGTGGTGCGTTGTGCCCACCCGTTCCTCCCCCAGTGCCTGAAGGGCCTGGGGGGACCCCCAGCGGAACGCCTGCCCACAACGGCAGCGTGTCTGAGAAGGAGCCCGGCGCCCAAGGGCCCCAAGACGTCCCCGACGGCGTCTTCAAGGTCCGGCTTGCCAACTTCGAGGGGCCCTTCGATCTGCTCCTCCAGCTGATCTCCAAGCACAAGCTGGACGTCACCGAGGTCGCGCTCTCCAAGGTGACCGACGAGTTCATGGCGCACATCCGGGCCATGGGGCCGGACTGGGACCTGGACCAGACCACCGAGTTCCTCGTCGTCGCCGCCACCCTGCTCGACCTCAAGGCCGCCCGGCTGCTGCCCGCCGCCGAGGTCGAGGACGAGGCCGACCTCGCGTTGCTGGAGGCCCGGGACCTGTTGTTCGCGCGGCTGCTGCAGTACCGCGCGTACAAGCAGATCGCCGACATCTTCAACCGGCGCCTGGACGACGAGGCCCGCCGCTGGCCCCGGACCGTCGGCCTCGAACCGCACCTCGCCGAGCTGCTGCCCGAGGTCGTCATCAGCATCGGTCCTGAGGGGTTCGCCAAGCTCGCGGTCAAGGCGATGCAGCCCAGGCCCAAGCCGCAGGTGTACGTCGACCACATCCACGCCCCGCTGGTCAGCGTGCAGGAGCAGGCCGGGATCGTGGTGGCGCGGCTGCGGGAGCTGGGGGAGGCCAGCTTCCGGGTGCTCGTCGAGGACACCGACAACACGCTCACCGTCGTGGCCCGTTTCCTGGCGCTCCTGGAGCTGTACCGGGAGAAGGCCGTCGCCCTCGACCAGGAGACCGCCCTCGGGGATCTGATCGTGCGGTGGACCGGCGGTGACACGCAGACCCAGCCGACGGTGACCGACGAGTTCGACCGGCCGCCCGAGCCGCCCAAGGAGGAGAAGGCGTGAGTGAGGAGACCACGGAGCTGCCGACGGGGCTGCGGCCCGTCGCCGACCTCGATCTCAAGCCGGCTCTGGAGGCCGTCCTGATGGTCGTGGACGAGCCCGCCACCGCCGAGCACCTGGCCAAGCTCCTGGAGCGGCCGAAGCAGACGATCACGAAGGCGCTGCGGGCACTGGCGGAGGAGTACACCGCACAGGGCCGTGGCTTCGAGCTGCGGTTCGTCGCGGGCGGCTGGCGCTTCTACACGCGCGGCGAGTACGCGCCCGCCGTCGAGCGGCTGGTCCTGGAGGGCCAGACCGCCCGGCTCACCCAGGCCGCCCTGGAGACCCTCGCGGTCGTCGCGTACCGCCAGCCGGTGAGCCGCAGCCGGGTCTCGGTGGTGCGCGGGGTCAACTGCGACGGCGTGATGCGGACCCTGCTCCAGCGGGGTCTGGTCGAGGAGGCGGGCACGGAACCCGAAACAGGTGCGATCCTGTACAGGACGACGAACTACTTCCTGGAGCGGATGGGCCTGCGCGGCCTGGACGAGCTCCCGGAGCTCGCGCCCTTCCTCCCGGAGGCGGAGGCGATCGAGGCCGAGACCCAGGAGGGCGTACCGTCGTTCGATCCGGACGCACCCGATGCGCCGGGTACCGACGACGCAGACGACTAGACGGAACTTTGATGCGAAGCAGCAGCGGCAGGAACAGCAGCGGAAACAACGGCGGGAGCCGTGGTGGCAACAGCGGCGGCCGCGGCGGGAGCAGCGGTGCCCGCGGTAACTACCGCGGCGCCGGGAACGCCCGCGACGACAAGCAGGGCGCCGGCCGGCCGAAGAAGCCGCGCCCGGAGGAGCGGCGTTACGACGTAGGCCCGGGTGCCACCCAGGACGGCCCGAAGTCGGGCCGTGGCGCCTCGGCGCGCGGCGGCGCCAAGGGCGGGCCCCGGCAGGGGCAGGGCACCGGGCGCGGCCGTACGGCGCCGGCGAGCTCCCGTGAGTACGACGCCCGCGCCGAGGAGCGCAACCGCGAGCGGTACGCGGACAAGAAGGACGTCAAGCTCCCCAAGACCTTCCCGGGCGCCGAGCAGGAGGGCGAGCGGCTGCAGAAGGTCCTCGCCCGCGCGGGCTACGGCTCCCGGCGCGCCTGCGAGGAGCTGATCGAGCAGGCCAGGGTCGAGGTCAACGGCGAGATCGTCCTGGAGCAGGGCAAGCGGGTCGACCCGGAGAAGGACGAGGTCAGGGTCGACGGGCTGACCGTCGCCACGCAGTCGTACCAGTTCTTCTCGCTGAACAAGCCGGCCGGCGTGGTCTCCACCATGGAGGACCCGGACGGGCGGCAGTGCCTCGGCGACTACGTCACCAACCGGGAGACCCGGCTCTTCCACGTGGGGCGGCTCGACACCGAGACCGAGGGCGTCATCCTGCTCACCAACCACGGCGAGCTGGCGCACCGGCTGACCCACCCCAAGTACGGCGTGAAGAAGACCTACCTCGCGCACATCGTGGGCCCGATCCCGCGCGACCTGGGCAAGAAGCTCAAGGACGGCATCCAGCTGGAGGACGGGTACGCGCGCGCGGACCACTTCCGGGTCGTCGAGCAGACCGGCAAGAACTACCTCGTCGAGGTCACCCTGCACGAGGGCCGCAAGCACATCGTCCGGCGCATGCTGGCCGAGGCCGGCTTCCCGGTCGACAAGCTGGTGCGGGTCGCCTTCGGGCCGATCACCCTCGGCGACCAGAAGTCGGGCTGGCTGCGCCGGCTGTCCAACACCGAGGTCGGGATGCTCCTGAAGGAAGTCGACCTCTAGACCCCTTTGAGGCCTCAAAACCCCGTAAAGGGGCGTGTACGGCTTCGTGGCGGCCGGTTCCGGGTAGTCCGGGACCGGCCGCCGTCGTGTCCGCGAACGGGGCTCCAGCGGCCGCTGAGGCCTTGCGCGGCCCCCGTCCGCTCTTTATAGTCGTGAAGACTATTAGTGGCATCGATCATCGAGGGGGTGGACGGGTACATGCAGGGCTACGACAAGTACGCCTTCGAACCCTTCGCCGTCACCGTCGACCTCGCCGTCCTCACCCTCCGCGCCGGCGCCCTGCACGTGCTGCTCGTCGAGCGCGGGCAGGAGCCGTACGCCGGACAGTGGGCGCTGCCCGGCGGCTTCGTGCTGCCGCGGGAGTCGGCCGAGACGGCGGCCCGGCGGGAACTCGCCGAGGAGACCGGCCTGTCGGACGTGTCCGGACTGCACCTGGAGCAGCTGCGCACCTACAGCGAGCCCGACCGCGACCCGAGGATGCGGGTCGTCTCCGTCGCCTTCACCGCGCTGCTGCCCGACGCCCCCGAGCCGCACGGCGGCGGTGACGCGGCCCAGGCGCGCTGGCTGCCGTACGACCCGGCCAGGCCGCTCGCCTTCGACCACGTCCGGATCCTGGCCGACGCCCATGAACGGGTCGGCGCGCAGCTGGAGTACAGCCGTCTCGCCACCGCCTTCTGCCCGCCCGAGTTCACCCTCGGCGAGCTGCAGAACGTCTACGAGACCGTGTGGGGCGTCACACTGGACCGCCCCAACTTCCGCCGCAAGGTGCTCGCCACCCCCGGCTTCGTCGAACCCGCCCCCGGCGCCGCGCGGTTGACCGGCGGCCGCGGCAAACCGGCCGCCCTCTACCGCGCGGGCACCGCCACCACGCTCCACCCGCCCCTGCTCCGCCCGTCCCGGGAAGGACGCCCCGCATGACCACGAACATCGGCGACAAGCGCGCCGCCACCGGCTCCCTGATCGGTCTCGCCCTCGGGGACGCGCTCGGCTTCCCCACCGAGTTCAACGACGTGCCTTCCATCCTCGCCAAGTCCGGGCCCTGGCGGGAGATGGAGCTGCCGCAGCGGGCCTTCGTCTCGGACGACACCCAGATGACCCTCGCCGTGGGACACGCGGTGCGCACCGCGATGGACCGCGGGGTGCTCGCGCCCGAGCGGCTGGAGCGGCCGCTGCGCGCGGAGTTCGTGGCCTGGTACGAGTCGCCGGACAACAACCGGGCGCCGGGCAACACCTGTCTGCGCGCGTGCGCCCTCCTCAAGGAGGAGGGCCGGGCCTGGCAGGACGCCAGCCAGATCGACTCCAAGGGCTGCGGTGCCAACATGCGGGTCGCGCCCGTCGGGCTCGCCCCGGGGCTGAGTGACGAACAGCGCGCCGGCGCCGCCCAGTTGCAGGCCGCGCTCACCCACGGCCACCCCACCGCGCTGGCCGCCTCGGACCTCACCGCGCGTGCCGTACGGCTGCTCGCGCAGGGGACCGAACCGGACGGGCTCGTCGGCCGGCTGCGGTCGTACGCCCGCGAGAACCGCACCCGCTACCACCGCACCTGGCTCGGCGACCTGTGGACGCGGAGCCAGGACGCGACCCCCGAAGAGTTCATCGCGCGCGGCTGGGACGAGTGCCTGGAGATCCTCGACCGGCTCCAGGAGGCCGTGCGCACCGCATCGCCGGAGGCCGACCCGTGCCTGGCCACCGGCGCCGGCTGGATCGCCGAAGAAGCCCTGGCGACCGGTCTGCTCTGCTTCCTGCTCTTCCCCGGCGAGCCGCTGCTCGCGCTGCGCCGGGCCGCCTGCTCCTCCGGCGACTCGGACTCGATCGCCTGCCTGACCGGCGCCTTCGCCGGGGCCTGGCTGGGCGAGGACGCCTGGCCGACCGAGTGGGCCGACCGGATCGAGTACCGGGGCGACCTGATGACCCTGGGCGCGCTCTGGGACGCCTAGGAGCCTGTCCCTCCGCTGGTGGGCGGCGAGGCTTCTGCATCGCCGCCGCGCTGGTCAGGCGGGCAGTCCGAGGCCGGAGCCGGTGAGATACCGGTCGGCGGCCTGCAACGGACTGAGGCCGTCCACGTTGATCAGGGCGTCGATCTCCTCGACGCCCTCGTTGCCCAGGTGGAGCTGGTCCAACCCGGCGACTGCGTCCGGGTGTATGCGGTCCAGCGCCGCAAGGCTGATGACCGTACTGGCGCTGTCCACGGTTCCCAGCAGCCCCTTGGGGTCTTCCAGGGGGCGCAGACGGTGCAGGCGGTTCAGGTACTGGGGACGCCACAGCGGTATGACGAACCACTCGCCCGTCGCGAGACCGCGTTCCACGCGGGAGACGAAGCCGGCCTCGGTGCCCGGGGTGAAGGTGTAACCGACCCGGCCCAGTCCGTATTCGTCCACCATCCGGGCCGAGAAGCGGCTGATGCCGGCTCCCGGGTTGATGCCGTCGATGGCCGTGGTCGTTCTCCCGACCACCTCGGGCCGTGCCAGGTCGCCGACCTCCCGCACGATCTCGACGGGTATGCAGGGCGGCACCGCCCACACGCAGTAGGGCTGGTACTGGGGTGCCAGCACACGCACTTGGTCCCGGTAGCGGGACAGGTACTTGTCGTGACTCGAAGGCAGCCACGCCGATACCAGTACGTCGATGTCGCCCTGTTCCTGCAGTCGGAACAACTGCTCGTGCGGGGCCTCGACGCTGTTCACCCGATGACCGTGGGCCTCCAGGACCCGACGCGTGACCGCTGCCACGGCCCGGTGGAAGGACAGGGCGATGTTGCCCACGGTGATGGTCGACTCGGAGGAGGGACGGGACATGACGGCTCCTTGGCTGCGGCTGTGAGCTGCGGTTCTTCGGCAGGTCTCACGCTCCACCCAGGTGCGCCATAAGTACAATGAATCCTTGGCATCCTTCTCATAAGCTGACCGCATGGCAACGCTGCGACAGCTGGAGTATCTGGTGGCCATCGTGGACGAGGGGTCGTTCACCCGGGCCGCGGAACGTCTCAACGTCACCCAGCCCGGGCTTTCCCACCAGTTCCAGGCGCTGGAACGCGAGGTCGGAGGGCCGCTGGTGGAACGGCTGCCACGCGGAGTGCGGCTCACCCCGGCCGGGCGTTCGATGCTGCCGCACGCCCGGGCCGCCCTGGCCGAGGCCGGCCGGGCCACCGTCTCCGCCCGCCGGGCCGCCGGCGTCGCCACCGGCGAACTGCACCTGGCGACGCTCTACTCGCTCAGTTCAGGTGTGCTGCCCACGGTCCTCGGCCTGTGGCGGCAGCAGCATCCGGGAGTACGGATCCGGCTGTTCGAGCACCGCCGGGGCGACGAGATGGCCCGGGCCATGGCCGCCGGTCAGGCCGACGTCGCCGTGGGCCCGCTACCGGACGACTGGGAGGGCACCGCCCGCCACATCGGCACCGAGGAGTTCCTCGTGGTCACCCACGCCGACGACCCCGTGGCGGCCTCGGACTGTAGCCCGAGCGTTCGACTCCCCGACCTCGCGGAGCGGGAATGGGTGCACTTCACCCCCGACAGCGGACTCTGCGACATCCTCGAACAGGCGTGCGTGGCGGCTGGCTTCCGGCCCCGTGTCGCGGTACGCACCGAACAGGCCTCAGCGGCCATCGCGTACGCCGCCGCCGGTCTTGGCCCCACCCTCGTGCCCGCCAACACCATCCCGCTGCGCTTCGGCGGTGCGTTCCTGCGCCCCGACCCGCCCCTGCGCCGGCACCTGGCCGGGTACACCCGTACCAGCCCGGATCCGGTGACCGCCTCGTTCCTGGAGATCCTCGGCGACCACGCGCCTTTGATGCCCGGACATGTCGACAGGCGACTGCGCAGCACCGGCCGGACGGTCCGCCGCCCGCCACGGGACGGGCGGTGACAGCACCGTTCTCACAGGTCATGCGAGTACGCACCTCGCCCAGACGGTCTTGCCGTTCGGGCGGCCATATGTTCCCCAGGCCTCGGCGAGGGAGTTGACGAGAGCGAGGCCGTATCCGCCGTGTGAGCCGCGTCGGTCGGGCGCCAGGACGGCGGGCGAGGTACTGCTCGTGTCGTCGACTTCCACGGTGAGGGTGCGGCCGTCCCAGATGAGGCGCATTTCCAGGGCGCCTCCGGCGTGCCGCCAGGCGTTGGTGACGAGTTCGGTGGCGACGAGGGCCGCGGAGTCCCCGGTGTCCGTGATGTTCGTGTGGTCGTGGTCGTCGAAACCGGTGGCTACGCAGACGCCGAGAAGGCAGGCCATCTGGTGGACAGCGGCGCGAGCGCGGCGGCCGGGGGCCGGGTGGTCCTCCAGATGGATGCGCCGTGAGAGGGGTGGATGCGCACCCGGGTGAGAGGTTTTCGGGGCGGGCGGTGTCGGAATCATGAGGGGACCGTTGGGCTGAGGGGCAGGATTTCCGGTGGCCGGCCCTGCCCGCTTGCGGCGCGGGCAGGACACCGGCCGGTGGGGCGCGGGTCAGGCGGAGTGGGGCTGGACCGTAAGGGTTTCGATGGTCTCCGCGCCGGTTCTGCGGTCGCGCAGCCACAGGGCGGTGAAGGCCAGGACGCAGAGGGCGGGGAGGACGCTGACGGTGGCGAAGGCGTAGGCCGCACCGCGGGTGTCGATCATGTGTCCCATCCAGGGAAGAGCGACAGCGGTGGCGAGCATGCCTCCGGATCCCATGAGGGCCAGGACGAAGGAGCCGCCCTTCGGGCACCGTTCGGCAACAGCGCCGAGCATGGTGGGCCAGTAGCGGCCGATGCCGAGCGCGAAGACGGCCGCGGCCGCGTATGCGGCCAGAGCGCTGTGGGCGTGGGCGAGCAGCTGGAGTCCGGCGGCGGCCAGGATCGAGGACACGGCCAGGACGGCGATCGGGCTTGCGTTGCCCAGCAGGCGACTGCCGAGGCTACGAGCGGCGAACATGATGCCGTTGACGAACGTGAGGACGAGAATCCCGGAGGCGCCCGCGAGTTGCCCGAGGGTGTCGGGGATCCACTGGTTGGGGCCCAGTTCGGTGGACGCGGTGAGGAACATGCAGGCCAGCAGGATCAGGAAGACGGGTCGGGTCGCGGTGCGGAACATCTCCCGGCTGCTCACCGCGGCGGCGACTCGTTCGGTGGGAGGGAAGCGCAGCGGGAGCAGGACCACGCCGTAGACGAGGACCGAGACGGTGATCGCGGCGAGTTTCATACGCCAGTCCAGGCCCGCGAGGGTGAACCCGTAGCCGACGAGTCCGCCCGCGATCAGACCGCCGGCGAACCACGCGTGGAACGCGTTGAGGCGCCGTGTCTTCTCCCGTGGGTAGAGGGAAGCGACGAGAGGGTTGGCCGCGGCCTCGATCAGCCCGTTGCCCAGGCCCACCACGAGCGTCCCGGTGAACAGCATGTCGAAGCCGGGGGCGGTGATCGTCAGGGCCAGTCCGGCAAGCTGGGCGAGGAAGGCGAGAGTGAGGATCTTCCTGGCGCCCAGGGAGTCCACCAGCAGGCCGCCGCCCAGGATGGCGCCGACGTAGCCGTAGAAGGCCGCCCCGGCGATGAGGCCGAGCTGATAGTGGTCGAGGGAAAAACGCTGCCCCAGTGCGCCCATGATGTCGCCGCGAACGGAGAACGTCATGCCGGTTGCGGCGAGGGCGATACAGCTTCCGACGAACAGTCGTCGTATGTCGAATGGAACGGCCGTGGTGGCCGCGGGTCTGAGGGAGCGGCTGAGCGCGGTCATGGCGGACTCCGTGTCGGGGAGGAGCGGGGGAGAGGGGGAACGGGGGAGAGGGGGAACGGGGGAACGAGGAAACGGGGGATGGTGGGGGGATCCGCCGAGGCGAGGAGGGAGGGTGGCCGCCCCGGCGGACGATGCGGCAGCCGGTTCAGGCGCCTGTGCTCACCTGGGCGAGGTAGCGGCGCAGGACGTCGGCCGACTGGGCGGTGTAGGCCTCGTAGAGGTCTTCGGGCAGCACGCCGGAGGCGTGGTCGCGCAGCCACTTGGTCATGCCCTGGCTGAGGGATCCGTCGGCGGCGTCGGTGATCTGCCGCTGGGACAGGGGCGTACGGTCGAGAGCGGGCATGAACTCGACGGACAGATGGCCGTCGTAGCCCGCCGAGCGCAGTTCGCCCAGCAGCGCCGTCCAGTCGATCGCTCCCGATCCGGGCGGCAGCCGGTTGTTCTCGGCGACATGGAAGTTCACCAGCCTGCCCGCGCAGCTGCGGATGGCGGCTCGCCAGTCGGCTTCCTCGATGTTCATGTGGAAGATGTCCAGACAGATGCCGCACGTGTCGCCCACCTCGTCGGCCAGGCACAGCGCCTGGTCGGCCCGGTTGATGAGATACGTCTCGTACCGTGTCAGCGGCTCGATGGCGAGCCGGATGCCGTGGTCGTCGGCATGTTTCCGTGCCTCCCGCAGGGCGGAGACGTACCAGTCCCACTCCAGCCGCGCGTCGGCCATGGGCACCAGCTTGCCGACCGTGCAGGGCACCGTGACGAAGGTGCCGCCCAGCGCCGCGACGAAGTCGATGGTCTCGAACAGGTAGGTGAGACTGGCCTGCCGGATGAAGGGGTCTTCGTGGACCAGATCGCGGCCGCCCATGAACAGCGCGAGGCCGCCGGCGCAGGAGATCCGGTGCTCGTCAAGAAGTCGCGCGGTCGCGGCGAGATCGGTGCCGCGGGGGTCGGCGGAGATCTCGATCGCGTCGTAGCCGCAACGGGCGAGCCGCGGAACAGTGACCTCCAGCGGCTCCGGGCGCATCCAGTTGTGCATGGACAGGCGCATGGTCATGACGCACCTCCCGGCGCGATGGTGGTCGGAGCGGACTGTGCCGCGCTGTCGAGCAACTCGACGGTGACGAAGCGGAGCGTGGAGTCGCCGTCGTTGTACAGATCGTGGATGGCCGGCGACTCACTGCCGTAGTCGAAGAACTGCGTGTCACCGATGCGGTAGGTGCGGCGCTGCAGCCGCCATTCGCTTCCGGTGAGCTGCCATTGCAGGGCTGTTCCGGGCTCGGTGCAGGTCCAGAAGTAGTTCAGGGCGTGGCAGTGCAGCGGTGCCCGGACACCGGGCTCGAGATGAACCTCCCAGACGCGGACGGCGCTGTTTTCGAACAGGAGGCGGGTGCCGACCTGCCGGTTGAGGTGCGCGTGCGCGGCCTCGGCATCGGAAGGCCTGTCGTGCGCGACGTCGCAGGTCGCGGCTTCGGGGGTGTGATGGTGGCCCATGTCCCGAGAATGGCCCGTTCGATATCGTAAGTCTAAGACTTTCTTCCTGGGGATTTACTTAGCCTCTATCTATACGTAACGTCGGCGGCATGAGCCTGAGGCAGTTCGAGTACTTCGTGGCGGTGGCCGAGGAGGGGTCTCTCAGCCGGGCGGCAACGCGGCTCTCCGTCGCCCAGCCATCCCTGTCCCAGCAACTGAAGGCGCTTGAACGACGGGTGGGCGGCGCCTTGTTCGAAAGGCTGCCGCGAGGTATGCAGCTCACCCCGGCCGGTCGCGCCTTCCTGCCGGAAGCGCTCGCCACGCTGCGCGGTGCGGAGCGCGCCTACCGCTCCGCGCGGGCGGCGGTCACCGGCGAATCAGCCGAACTGCGCATCGCCACCGTCTCCTCGGTCGCGGCCGGTGTCCTGCCGGACGTCATCCGGACCTGGCACGACCAGCACCCAAAGTGCCCGGTGCGGCTGGAGGAGTTCAGCCATCGCGACCTGCTGGAGGAACAGGTGCGCAACGGTCTGGGCGACCTGGCCATCGGCCCGCGGCCACGCGCGTGGGACGGCCCGGTCCTCTCGCTCGGACACGAGGAGTTCGTGGTGGTCCTCCCTCGCAGCCACCCGCTGGTCCGCGAAAGCTCAGGGACCGGGGCCACCACAGTCGAGCTGCGCGCCTTGGCGGACGAGGGCTGGGTCCTGTTCGGACAGGGGCACGGCCTCAACGACCTGATCGGCGGCTACTGCGCGAGCGAGGGGTTCCGGCCGATGCCGGTGGTACGCACCTGGCAGGTCGATGCGGCGGCGCGGCTGGCCGCCGCCGGAGTGGGACCCGCTCTCCTTCCGGACAACGCGGTGCCCACGGGCCTGGACGCCGCCATTCTGTCCTGCCGGCCCAGGCGTTTCCGCGAGCTGACGTGCTATCTGCGCAGCGAACCGCACGGTCTCGTGCACCGCTTCCTCACCCTGTTGCAGGACTCGGCTCAGCTGACAAAGCCGGCAGACAGACAACGTGCCGCGCTTCCATGACAGCCACTACGGCCACTACGGCCACTACAGGCACGTACAGGCACTGTCACGGAGAAGGCACTTTTGCTTCCCGACTCAAGATCCGGACCCGCCCCCCGAGCGAAACGCGCACACTGGCACCATGATCGACGACCTGGACATCAACCTGACGCCCATAGTCGAGGAACAGCCCTACCCCCTGCTGTTCGCGACCGTCTCCGGGGCACACCTGTACGGCTTCCCCTCCCGTGACTCCGACGTGGACCTGCGCGGCGTCCATCTGCTGCCCGCCGCCGACCTGGTCGGGCTGCGCGAACCGGAGGAGACCCGCTCGCGGATCTGGGTGCACTACGGCGTCGAGATGGACCTCGTCACCCACGACCTGCGCAAGTTCGTCCGGCTGATGCTGCGCCGCAACGGCTATGTGCTGGAGCAGCTCCTGTCGCCGCGCGTCGCGCACACCGGCGACACGCACCGCGAACTGGCCGCTCTCGCCCCGGGCGTGCTCACCAGCCACCACGCCCACCACTACCGGGGATTCGCGGTCACCCAGTGGCGGCTGTTCGAGAAGACCGGCGAACTCAAGCCGCTGCTGTACACGTTCCGGGTGCTGCTCACCGGCATCCATCTGATGCGCGGCGGCGAGGTGCAGGCCCATCTGCCCACCCTTGTCGGCGAGGTCGCGGAGGCTCCCGCCTACCTGCCCGAGCTGATCGCCGCCAAGGCCGAGCGGGAGCACGGCGAGGCCGGTGTCGAGCACGCGCGCGTGGCGGCCGACGTGGAGCGGCTGCACGCCCTGCTCGACGACGCGCAGAACACCTCAGTGCTGCCCGAGGCCCCCGGCGCGTACGACGCCCTGCACGATCTCGTCGTCCGGGCGCGCCTCCAGGGCTGAGGCACGGCGGACCCGGAACAGGAAGTCGGCCACGCGCGCGTGGTCCGGCTCCGCCGGGAGCGGGGTGCCGTGCAGCGCCCGCTCGGTCTCAGCGGCGAGCCGGGTCATCCGGGACTCGACCTCCGCCCAGGCGATCTCGCCCCGCTTCACCGCCAGGAACTCCGCGCGCCGGTCGCCGACGTCGATCGTCAGCTCGCCGGTGCGCAGCAGGTCGCGGGCGCTCGTCAGCAGCCGCAGCAGGTGCATCGCGTGCTTCCAGCGCGGGGCGCCGTGCGAACGGACGTCGGCGTCGAGCTTCCGGCGCTGGGCGAGGGCGTAGCGGGTGAAGGAGTCGTGGGCGCGCCGCGAGAGGAAGGCGCCGCGCAGCGCGAGCAGCTCGCGGCCCGTGTCGTCGAGGCGCTCGACCAGGGGCGAGTGCAGGCACTCCAGGATGTTCGGGTTGGCCCGCAGCGCCAGTTCGCAGAACCGCTCCAGCTCCCAGGAGAACCGCTCCTCGCCCGGTCCCTCGACATGAGTCGGCGGCTTCTCGAAGCCCCAGAACAGGGGAGTGGGGGCGAGGAACACACCCCGGCGGTCGGTGTCGCTGCCCTCCGTGGCCAGACCGAAGGCCCGCGACCCCATGACGCAGGCATAGATCGTGTGGTCGCGCACCAGGTCCTCGGGCTCCATGCCCAGGAGCGTATGTGGCCGGTCACCCCAGGGTGATCGAATTTCCGGTCACCGTGATCGACTCGGCCGGCAGCGGCCTGGTCGCCGGGCCGTGGGCGACCGAGCCGTCGGCGATGTGGAACTTGCTGCCGTGGCAGGGGCAGTCGATGGTGCCGTCCACCACCTGGTTCACGGTACAGCCCTGATGCGTGCAGATCGCCGAGAAGGCCTTGAAGTCGCCCTTCGTCGGCTGGGTCACCACGATCTTCTGGTCCTTGAAGATCGTGCCGCCGCCCTCCGGGATCTCACTCGTCTGGGCCAGCGCCTCCCCGGCGGTCGCGCTCGCCGCTCGGGAGGCGGACCCCCCGGACGAGGCGGGCGTCTCGGACGAGCTGGAGGAGCCGTTGTCGTTGTAGTTGCTGCATCCCACGCAGGTCGCGGCGAGCGCCGCGGTACCCGTCGTGAGCACGCTGCGCCGAGTGGAGCCGTCGGTCATGTCGTCACCCCGAACGTGCGGAAGAACCAGAAGGCGGACGTCAGCCAGACGAGCGTGAGCACGGCGAACACCAGCCCACCGACGATCGGCAGCAGCCAGCCGGGGAGTCGCTCCGAGCGGAGCAGCAGCATCTTGGCACTGAAAACACCGAAGAAGAAGCAACCCAGGATGGAGTGCCACAAAACGCGTGTTTCGTACGTCTGATAGCCCAACGCGTACAGGCAGTGCACCGCCACGGGGACGGCGACCAGGAACGCGATCCGCCCCGACCAGCGGTGCAGCGCCGGCGCCCAGCGCGGTCCTGGCAGCCTGCCGTACATCATCAGCGCGGAGACCAGCTGGACGAGCGCGAAGAAGAACGCCGTCGAGGCGAGCCAGGACTTCACCGCGCGGGTGCTGCTGAAACCGGCGAGGTTGAAGGCGGTCCCGGTCGGCTGGTGGACCCTGCCGTACACGCCGAGGGCGACCGCGACCGCGGCGGCCACCAGGACGGGCACGAGATAGCGGGCGGGGTGCGGGCGGCGGTGGTTCGGCTCGGGCGACGGCCAGCTCTGCGTGGCGGCGTTCGGGTCGACGGTCATGGTCGGCTCCCTCGGGTCACGGCCGGGTGTCAGGGGACGACTGGACTCGCCGTCAGCCGCTGTCCGTCGACCGTCACGGCGCCGGTCTCCGGGTCGATGCGGGGTGCGGCCGAGGGCTTGCCGTCGCGGTCGACGATGCCGACCTGGCGGCCGTCGGCGAGCACGATCCAGCCGCCGTCGATCTTCGCCCCGCGCACGGTCGCGGTGGCCCGGTACAGCCCCGACCCCTTGACGGCCCGCCGGGCGGTGAAGGCGTAGTGGCCGCCCTCCAGGTGGACGGCCCCGCGAATGCGGCTGTTGTCCTGGAGCGTGCCGTTCAGTACGGCGCCGTGGCCGCCGGTCAGCTTCATGCTGCCGTCGGGGTTCACCCGGCCCTTGAGCCAGGACTCCTTGCTGTGCCCGTCGCAGAAGTACGCGATCGCCCTGCCGTCGCGGACCGAGACGGCGACGGAGGACGAGTCGTCGGCGGTGCGGCCTGCGTAGGAGGCGTCGGCGATCTTCGACGGCGACGGCGACGGCCGCGGGGACGGAGACGGGGACGCCGTGGTCTTCGTCGGCGCCGGGCTCGGTGACTTCTCCTGGTACGACGACGAAGCGGACTTCGTCCCCGTCGTCGCGTTGAGCGTCAGCATGAACAGGCCGAGCAGCAGACCCGCGAGCAGGGTCAGCAACGGACCGGGACGTTTCATGGCGGGCCTCCCCCGAGGCGGGTCTGCCTGCCATCAGAGCGGATCGGCGGGCCCGGCGTAAAGAGGCGCACAGGGGTGTTTCATCCCAAGTAGCGGAATGGGGTACTACACGTGACATTGGGGCCATGGCCGGCAACGGCCTCGTCTCAGCCGGCGGGCACGGCGCACGGGCCCGGCGGCGGTCTGACTAGGCTGGACGGACCAAGAGGCCGACGTCAGAACAGGAGCGGTGCCGTGGCGGTACGAGCGGTCCGGGGGGCCGTCCAGCTGGAGCGGGACGAGGCCGGTCACATGGACGAGCAGGTCGGAGCGCTGCTCACGGCCGTCCTGGAGCGGAACGGGCTGACCGCCGACGACCTGATCAGCATCTGGTTCACGGCCACCCCCGACCTGCACAGCGACTTCCCGGCGGCCGCCGCGCGCAAGCTCGGCATCGTCGACGTACCGCTGATCTGCGCCCAGGAGCTGGACATCGCGGGCGCCATGCCCCGGGTCGTCCGGATACTGGCGCACATCGAGTCCGACCGGCCGCGCGCCGACATCAGTCACGTCTACCTCGGTGCCGCGGGCGCCCTGCGCAAGGACATCGCCCAGTGAGAACCGCGCTCGTCATCGGCACCGGCCTCATCGGTACGTCCGCCGCGCTCGCCCTCGCCCAGCGGGGCGTCGTCGTCCACCTCGCCGACCACGACCCCGAGCAGGCCCGTACCGCGGCCGCGCTCGGCGCCGGCACCGACGAGGCGCCCGAGGGGCCGGTCGACCTGGCGCTCGTCGCCGCCCCGCCCGCCCATGTGGCCGCCGTCCTCGCGGACGCGATGAGCAGGGGCCTGGCGCGCGGCTACGCCGACGTGGCCAGCGTCAAGGGCGGCCCGCGCCGGGAGCTGGAGGAGCGCGGACTGGACCTGACGTCGTACATCGGCACCCACCCCATGTCCGGCCGGGAGAAGTCCGGGCCGCTGGCCGCCACCGCCGACCTCTTCGAGGGCCGGCCCTGGGTGCTCACCCCCACCCGGGACACCGACACCGAGGTGCTGAACCTCGCCCTGGAGCTGGTCTCGCACTGCCGGGCCGTCCCGGTGGTCATGGACGCCGACGCCCACGACCGCGCGGTGGCCCTGGTCTCCCACATGCCCCACCTGGTCTCCAGCATGGTCGCGGCCCGCCTGGAGCACGCCGACGAGTCGGCCGTACGGCTGTGCGGACAGGGCATCCGGGACGTGACGCGGATCGCCGCGTCCGACCCCCGCATGTGGATCGACATCCTCTCCGCGAACCCCGGCCCGGTCGCCGACCTGCTCGCCGACGTCTCCGCCGACCTCGACGAGACGGTCCGCGCCCTGCGCTCCCTGCAGTCCTCCGACGAGGACAAGCGGCGCGCGGGCGGGGCCGGGATCGCGGACGTGCTGCGCCGCGGCAACGCCGGCCAGGTCCGGGTGCCCGGCAAGCACGGCTCGGCGCCGCGGGCGTACGAGGTCGTGGCGGTGCTCATCGACGACCAGCCAGGGCAGCTGGCCCGGATCTTCGCGGACGCCGGGGCGGCCGGGGTCAACATCGAGGACGTGCGGATCGAGCACGCGACCGGCCAGCAGGCCGGTCACGTCCAGCTCTGGGTGGAGCCGAAGGCCGTGCCCGTGCTCACGTCGGCGCTGCGGGACCGGGGCTGGGCGCTGCGGCAGTAGCGCTGAAACCGGAGGTCCCGGGGGCCGGTAACCTTGTGCGGGGCGCACTGCCGCCCGTACACCACCCACCACCCTGCACCCGGAAGGTGTCCCCCCGTGGAAAACGGCGCCGTAAAGCCCGTGATTGTCGCGATCGACGGCCCCTCGGGCACCGGCAAGTCGAGCACGTCCAAGGCCGTGGCCGAGCAGCTGGGCCTGAGCTACCTGGACACCGGCGCCCAGTACCGGGCCATCACCTGGTGGATGGCGACCAACGGCATCGACCTCACCGACCCGACCGCGATCGCCGCGGTGGCCGGAAAGCCGGAGATCGTCTCGGGGACCGACCCGGTCAAGCCGACGATCACCGTCGACGGCGTGGACGTCGCCGGCCCGATCCGCACCGAGGAGGTCACCTCCAAGGTCAGCGCGGTCAGCGCGGTACCGGAGGTGCGGACCCGGATCAGCGAGCTGCAGCGGTCGCTGGCCCGCGCCGCCGCGGACGGCATCGTCGTCGAGGGCCGGGACATCGGCACCACCGTGCTGCCCGACGCCGACCTGAAGGTCTTCCTCACCGCCTCCCCGGAGGCCCGCGCGGCCCGCCGCAGCGGCGAGCTGAAGGGCGTCGACGTCAACGCCACCCGCGAGGCCCTGGTCAAGCGGGACGCGGCCGACTCCTCCCGTAAGACCTCGCCGCTCGCCAAGGCCGGCGACGCGGTCGAGGTGGACACCACCGAGCTGACGCTGGCCCAGGTCATCGAGTGCGTCGTCACCCTCGTCGAGGAGAAGCGGGCCGGGAAGTGAGCGTTCCGTCGCAGCGGGGCGCCGAGACCGGGCGCCGCATCGGGGTCGGCCTGATGTACGGGCTGTGGAAGCCGCGCGTGCTCGGCTCCTGGAAGGTGCCCGCGCACGGTCCGGCGATCCTCGCCGTGAACCACTCCCACAACATCGACGGCCCGATGGTCATGGGCGTGGCGCCCAGGCCGACGCACTTCCTCATCAAGAAGGAGGCGTTCGTCGGGCCGCTCGACCCGTTCCTGACCCGGATCGGGCAGCTGAAGGTGGACCGCCATTCCGCCGACCGCACGGCGATCACCCAGGCGCTCGGCGTCCTGGAGGCCGGGGGAGTGCTCGGCATATTCCCCGAGGGCAGCCGCGGCGACGGCGACTTCGCCGCGCTCCGCGCGGGCCTCGCCTACTTCGCGGTGCGCTCCGGGGCGCCGATCGTCCCGGTGGCCGTGCTGGGAAGCTCCGAGCGGCGCGGACGGTTGATAAAGGGGCTGCCTCCGCTGCGCTCCCGCGTCGACGTCGTCTTCGGCGACGCCTTCGAGGCGGGCGACGGCAGCGGCCGACGCACCCGAAAGGCCCTGGACGAGGCCACCGAGCGCATCCAGAAGCAGCTCACCAGTCACCTGGAAAACGCCAGGCGTCTGACCGGACGCTAGGCGACACTGAGTAGTGGATCAGCCCGTGGGAGAGAGCCCGCAGCAGGTCTGATCCACCGATCACCACGATGAACGACGAGGTACGGACTTCATGAACGACCACATCCAGCCCGGCGACTCGGCTGAGCACGAGTACGACCACGGGGCGCTCGGCGACGCCGAGTACGCGGAGTTCATGGAGCTCGCCGCGGAAGAGGGCTTCGACATCGAGGATGTCGAGGGTGCCATCGAGGCGGCCGGCCACGGTCCGCTGCCCGTCCTCGCCGTCGTCGGCCGCCCGAACGTCGGCAAGTCGACCCTGGTCAACCGCATCATCGGCCGCCGCGAGGCCGTCGTCGAGGACAAGCCCGGGGTCACCCGGGACCGTGTGACCTACGAGGCGGAGTGGGCGGGCCGCCGCTTCAAGGTCGTCGACACCGGCGGCTGGGAGCAGGACGTCCTCGGCATCGACGCCTCCGTGGCGGCCCAGGCCGAGTACGCGATCGAGGCGGCCGACGCGGTCGTCTTCGTGGTCGACGCCAAGGTCGGCGCGACCGACACCGACGAGGCGGTCGTACGCCTGCTGCGCAAGGCCGGCAAGCCCGTCGTGCTGGCCGCCAACAAGGTCGACGGACCCAGCGGCGAGGCCGACGCGGCCTACCTCTGGTCGCTCGGTCTCGGCGAGCCGCACCCGGTCTCCGCCCTGCACGGCCGCGGCACCGGCGACATGCTGGACGCCGTCCTGGAGGCGCTGCCCGACGCGCCCGAGCAGACCTTCGGCGGCACGGGGGTCGGCGGCCCCCGCCGGATCGCCCTCATCGGCCGCCCGAACGTCGGCAAGTCCTCCCTCCTCAACAAGGTGGCCGGCGAGGAGCGCGTCGTCGTCAACGAGATCGCCGGCACCACCCGCGACCCGGTCGACGAACTGATCGAACTCGGCGGCATCACCTGGAAGTTCGTCGACACCGCCGGCATCCGCAAGCGCGTCCACCTGCAGCAGGGCGCCGACTACTACGCCTCGCTGCGCACCGCCGCCGCCGTCGAGAAGGCCGAGCTCGCGGTCATCCTGCTCGACGCCTCCGAGAACATCTCGGTGCAGGACCAGCGCATCGTCACCATGGCCGTCGAGGCGGGCCGCGCGGTCGTCCTCGCCTTCAACAAGTGGGACACCCTCGACGAGGAGCGCCGCTACTACCTGGAACGCGAGATCGAGACCGAGCTCGGCCAGGTCGCCTGGGCACCCCGCGTCAACGTCTCCGCGCGCACCGGCCGCCACATGGAGAAGCTGGTCCCCGCGATCGAGACCGCCCTCGCCGGCTGGGAGACCCGCGTCCCCACCGGCCGCCTCAACGCCTTCCTCGGCGAGCTGGTCTCGGCCCACCCGCACCCGGTCCGGGGCGGCAAGCAGCCGCGCATCCTGTTCGGCACCCAGGCCGGCACCAAGCCGCCGCGGTTCGTCCTGTTCGCCTCCGGCTTCATCGAGGCGGGCTACCGCCGCTTCATCGAGCGCCGGCTGCGCGAGGAGTTCGGCTTCGAGGGCACGCCGATCCACATCTCCGTGCGGGTGCGCGAGAAGCGCGGCGCGAAGAAGAAGTAGCCGCATGCGTGAGGGGCGGCCACCGCTGACGGTGGCCGCCCCTCACGCATGATCTGTCACATCCCCCGGCGCGGTCCCGGCGGAAGCGCAGCCGGGACCGGCGTCATCCCGGTCTCCTGGGCCCGCCCGAGCGTCCCGACCCGCTGCCACTGCGGCGGCTGCGGCTGCCCGCCGCCGTTCCGGGCGCTGTAGGCACCGGCGCTGTACGCGCTGTACGAGTTCCCTCCGTACGACCCCAGACCGTGGGTGCCGGTACTGAACGGGGCGCTCCCGAAGGCGACGAACCCCATGGACTCCTCACCGCTGCGATCACCCGGCAGCGTACGGAAGGCCTTGACCCACTCCGCATAGAGCGAGTCGTAGATCGGCGTGGCCGAGAGCCCGCCCGGGGCCTCCTGAGCCGCCCGAGCAGCGGGAACGGCGGAGAAGGACGGCCGGTGGGGAGGAAGGTCGTATGCGTGCACGTATGTCCAAACGACCGGATTCTTGAAGAGATGCGGCCCATAGTTTTGCTTTTGGGGCTGTGGAGCGCCCTGTAAGGGGCGCGGGGCTGTGTTGGATCTGCGGCTGCCGCCGCGTGGGCGCGAGCAACCACGACGCTGCCGCAGTCGCGATCCGGCCCGCAGCCCCTACCCCTCGGGCGACCCTCAAACCCCCGCAAGCGGAAGCGCCGCCGCCACCAGCTTCCCGTTCGCCGCCGCCTTGTCGATCGCGTCGCGCAGCAGGTCCTCCCGCGGCTGCCGCCCGATCGACCCCACCGGCGCCGCGAACATCAGCACCTGCTGGTGCTTGTTGGCGGCCGCCCGCCACCCGTCGGTCACCTGCAGCGGCTGATGCGCCTGCCACCACGCCACCGGCTGCCCGCCCGCCGCGCCCGGCTGCAGCACCGCGTGCAGCTGACCCACCGCCAGCAGCACCGACCACCCGTGCAGCACCGGCGGCACTGCGGACAGCTCCGGCACCGGCATGAAGCCCTGCTCGATGAGGAGCGGCAGGAAGTCGTCGCCCACCCCGTCCGTGCCGGGCCGCACGATCGGCGACGTCGGCTCCACGACCAGCGCGGGGTGCAACTCCCCGGCGATCAGCACGAGTCCGCTGGTCACCCCGAGCACCGCCTGCTCGGGCACGGACTTCTGCGGCCCGCCGCCCGGCGCGCTGTCGCCGTTGATGGAGCGGACCGCGCCCTGCAGCTGCTCCTCGGTGACCTGGACGACCTGCGAGGGCAGGCAGGTGGCGTGGGCAAAGGCGAGGACGGCGGTCTCGTCGCCGATGAACAGGACGGTGCTGGTGCGCTCCTGTTCGGAGTCGCCCGGGGTGCGGCAGGACGTGCAGTCGTAGCTGCCGGGGGCGTTGTCTCCGGCGAGCAGCCGGTCGGCTTCTTCGTCGCCGATCTCGGCGCGTACCTCGTCGCTGACGTCGAGCATGCGCGGCACGGTGGCTCCCTCGGGATGCGTGCGTGAAGGCCCGGGTGGCTCCCGGTCCGTGAGCCCCCGGGGTCGCGGGCTCATGAAGAAGACAACGGGTGATCTGTGGTGGGGGTCACGCATCGGGAGGATCGGGATCGAACCATCCGCTGCGCAGGGTCACTCCTCGTGCGGAATCCGGCACTCCCCGTCAACTCTTCGCAAGCCAAAGGAGTTTGACGCGGTGAAGTGAATCACAGATCCGTCGAACCCATGGTCGACAAATCAGGAAATCAGGGAATGTAGTGGGTGGCCGAAAATAGCTGCTACCAACGGTAACAGCGAACTGGCCTGGCCTGACAGGGAGTTGGTTGATTTCGGGCGTTCCCGATCTCTAGATTCCTCCGCCGTGTGCAACGAGCACCGCTCGGGTACGTCCGCCGGCCACACCAGGCAGAGCACCACCGCAGTACCGGCCGCGGCGGACGGGGCGAGCGCGAGGAACCGCGTCCATCGCGCGGGGACCGCGTCCCGCCTGGGGGACCCCGGGTATGTGGAGAGGGAAATACATGTCCGAGTGTGCCGATACCACCCGTGAGACCGCCGTCGCCAAGAACGGCTCCCGCAAGGGCCGTACGACAGCCGCCCTGGCCGGAGCGGCGCTGCTCGCCCCGCTGGGCCTGCTGGCGGCCACCGGCAACGCCGCGGCGGCGGACAACGGAGTGTGGGACCGCATCGCCCAGTGCGAGAGCGGCGGCAACTGGCACATCAACACCGGCAACGGCTACTACGGCGGACTCCAGTTCTCCGCCTCCACCTGGCGCGCGTACGGCGGCACCGCCTACGCGGCGACGGCCGACCAGGCCTCCAGGGAAGCGCAGATAGCCGTCGCCACCAAGGTCCAGCACGCCCAGGGCTGGAACGCGTGGCCGGTCTGCTCGGCGCGGGCCGGGGCGACCGGTTCGGCGCCCGAGAGCGCCTCGGTGACCACGAAGAGCACCACGGAGTCGGCGACGAAGTCGTCGAGGTCGTCCAAGTCGTCGGCCCCGTCGGCCCCGTCGACCACCAGGAAGTCGACCCCTGCGGCGAAGACGCCGCAGCGCTCGGCGGACCGCACCTCGTCCGGGGGCGACTACACCGTCCGCAAGGGCGACACCCTGAGCGAGATCGCCGAGCGGCACGGCACCACCTGGCAGCACCTCTACGCCGCCAACAAGGCCGTCATCGGCGACGACCCGAACCTGATCGTGCCTGGGCAGCGCCTCGCGCTCTGACGCGAACCCCCGCCCCGCACCGCCATGCCCTGCCCGGTCCGACCGGGCGGGGCCCGGTGCGTTTTGGGGGCATGTACATGCTTTGAATGGGCGCGGGCGCGCGGATGTGAGGGTGATTCACGTGCGGACGGCACCCTTCGAGTTCACGCTGCCGCAACCTCGTCCCTACCCGCGCGGTACGGGGGTTCTGTGCCGGAGCGGTGAATCTCTTATGCGGTGTCAGCTTCGGCGTCGGCCGTCGGAATCGGAATGGAATGCACGCGCCGGAGTGTCCCGGATCCCTGCTTCCGGTTCTTTCCGGCGGCTTTTCGGAAGACCCTACCGGCATCGGGGAATTGCGCTCGAATGCGCCAGGAAGGCGCATGGAACCGCTCGAACGTGTGACGGAGTTCGAGCGAAACGCGTGTCGTGATTCTGTGACAGAAGTGTGACCGGAGACGGACGTGGGACTTCGGCTTCCGTCTCCGCCGGAAGCGGCCTAGCGTGGGCCGCATGGCACCGGACACCGCTCCGCCGACGGAGCCCCAGGACAGCCCGCAAGGGTACGTAGGCCTCGACGCGGGCGACGCGGAACGGTTCGCCCGGCAACGGGGGTGGACGACGGTGCGCTCGCTGCCGCCGGGCGCGATCATCACCATGGAGTACCGGACGGGGCGGCTCAACTTCGAGGTGCGCGACGGCGTCGTGGCGCGCGCCTGGAAGGGCTGACCGTACGACGGCGAAGGCCCCGGTTCCCCGCAGTGGGGAACCGGGGCCTTCGCCGTGCCGGGGGCGGCTGTGCGTACCTGACCCCCGCTTGTCGTACCCGGCCTGTCGTGCCGGTGGGGCGGCCGTCAGCCGCCCGCCACGGGACGGGCCGCCTGGGCGGCGGTGCCGCGCGGCTGCCGTTCGGGGTGCGGCGGGCGACGGCTGCCCGCCGGGGTCACCGGGGTGCGCTCCGAACGGGCGGTGTGCGGGCCGGGTGCCAGATGGATCGGGGCCCTGGGCGCGCGGGCCAGGGAGACCGGCTCGGGTTCCGGCGTCGTCTGCTCGACGGGCGCCGGACGCGGCTTGAGGACCACGGGCACCGGGACCGGGGCGGGCACCGTGCTGCCGCGGCGGGCGCGCCAGCGGTCGCGCAGGTCGAAGATCGAGGTCTCGGCGCGGGCGATGAACGGCTCGCACCAGGGCAGCGCCAAGAGGATCAGCAGTCCCGCGGCCCAGCCCAGCAACACGTCGCTCAGCCAGTGCGTACCGAGGTAGACGGTGGACATGCCGACGCCGAGCGAGGTGACCGCCGAGGCGGCGGAGAGCCAGCGGCGGGCTCTCGGGGTGGAGGCCAGATATGCCAGAATTCCCCAGGTCACCACCGCGTTGGCGGTGTGTCCGCTGGGGAATATATCGCCGCCCAGGCCCATCTCGTTCGAGCCGATGACGGTCGCGTAGTGCGGTCCGAGGCGCCCCATGCCGAGCTTGGCCGCGCCGACCGTGATGTTGAGCAGCAGCAGGGAGGCGCCGAGCGTCAGCATCGGGCGCAGCGTGTGCTGCCGCCACGAACGCCAGCCCAGCCAGGCCGCGACCATCACGGCCGTCGGGCCGCGCTGGCCGAGGACCACGTAGTAGTCGACGAACCAGTGGATCCCCGCCCACTGCTGGTACGGCCGGAAGAACATGACCTGCCAGTCGAGCCGGACCAGCCACGACGTGATCACGACGGCCCACACGATCGCCAGGTAGAAGGCCAGGGTCGCGGTGAACAACACGACCCGGTGCCGGCTCATCTTCGGCACATCAATGTGGGCCGGCCGTTCCGGCTCACGGTCCAGCCTGGCGAACACCCGGTCCAGACGGGTGAGGTTTCGTTCGGTACGCACCCAATCGACGTTACAGCGAGTGAGCTCTGTTCCCGGTCGAAACAGCGGCTTTGTGATGACGATGTGATGTGGGAAACCTCTCAGGAGGCCTCCGAATTCTAAGGATTCCGTAATCCTCGGCGGGTCCGCCCTTCAATTCCTTTGATCATGCCGGGTCGCCGTTTTATGGCACTTATGAATTCGTTAACCAAAGCATGGGGTGGAATTCTCCGGCTGCTCATCGGAGCCACTCAAATGATCATGGAGGTCCGGAGCCGTTCAGCCAGAACGCGCCATAGATCGCCGAGGCCACTGCCACACCCGCCGTGACCAGCACCGATCTGCCGGTGCGCAGCCGGGCGAGGGCCCGGGCGAGCGGCAGCAGGACCGGGAAGGCCGGCATCAGCAGCCGCGGCTTGGACCCGAAGTAGCTCGACGCGCACAGTGCCAGCGCCAGGACGACACCCGTGTAGACCAGCAGGGGGAGCGGTTGCCGCTGGCGGACGCCGATCACGTAGAGCCACAGCAGGAGGCCGACACCGAGGAGCAAACCCGCTCCGGCGAGAGCGGACGGAAATGACGTGAACTTGTCGGCCACGAAGCGTGCGAACGCATAGCCGCCGTCGAAGCCGTTACGCCAGCCCGCCTGGACGTCCAGGTAGCCGAGCGGGCCCCTGCCGGTGCGGTGGCCGACCCACAGGACGTAGGCGGCGGTGCCGACGGGGGCGAGGAGCATGCCGAGGGCGCGGCGCCAGGGCGGGGCGTCGGCGGTGGTGATGTGGGGGGCGCGTGTCATGTGGGATGCGCCGGTTGTCTGCGGGGCGCGCCGGGCGCGGGCGGCGCTGGACACCTCAGGGGCGCGCTCGTCCTCTCGCGCGCTGTCCGGATCGTCCGCACCACCGTCCCGAGCGCCCCTGCTCCGATCCCGCACGAACGAGACCACCCCAGCCGTCCACACCGCCGCCACCACGGCGAGCCCCACCGGCCGGGTCAGCCCCGCCAGCGCGGCCAGCAATCCGGCGATCACCCAGCGGCCGGTCAGCACGGCGTACAGCGACCAGGCGGCCAGCGCCGTGAACAGCGACTCGCTGTACGCCATCGACTGCACGATCCCGACGGGCAGCGCGGCCCACAGCAGCACCGCGCAGACCCCCGCCCGCAGGCCGTACACGAAGTCCGTGACCGCGAAGATCCCCCAGGCCGCGGCCAGCGAGGCGAGCAGGCTCACGGTGAAGCCGGCGTCGGCGTACGACAGGGGCGCGAGCGCGTGCAGCAGGCGCTCCAGCCAGGGCAGCAGCGGGAAGAAGGCCAGGTTGGAGTGGACGTCGCCGTTCGGCAGCCGCACCTCGTAGCCGTAGCCCAGTTCGGCGACCCGCGTGTACCACAGCGAGTCCCAGCGCGCCGTCAACAAGGTGTACGCGCTCCTGCCGCGTGCCGCGCTCCACCCGGCCAGCACGACCAGGCCGAGGGCGCGTACGGCCGCGTACCCGAGCAGGGCCGGCGCCGCCCGGCGCAGGGCGGGGGCGCGCGGTACCGCCATGGGCGTTTCAAGATCGGTCACGGGCTCGATTATCGACGGGCACGGAACCACGGGGTTCGTGCGGGCGTGGTGCAGAGCGGAGGGCAGTGGTGTACGCCACATGAGTTCTCCGGAGAGTGTGAGAGGTCCGCCACGTGCCCCCGGAACGAACTCGCGTACGCTGACATGTCACTCGCGTTCGTATGCGCGGGCCGGAGACCCCGCTCCTCTCCGGCCGTACGACGGGGCGTCCCCACCCCGCCCGTCCGCCGCACGCGAGGGACCATCTGGGAGGTACGTACATGTCCGGGACGACCACGGCCACCGTACGACCGCGCCGTCGGACGGTGTCCAGGGCCGGTGCCGGTGCCAACCGCTGGGTCGTCCTCGTCGTCCTCTGCGTCAGCCTGCTGCTGGTCGCCCTCGACGCGACCGTGCTGCATGTCGCGGTGCCCGCCGTCACCGAGGACCTCAAGCCCGGTGCGATGGAACTGCTCTGGATCGTCGACGTCTACCCGCTGGTCTGCGCCTCGCTGCTGATCCTGTTCGGCACGCTCGGCGACCGGGTGGGCCGGCGGCGCGTGCTGCTTCTCGGCTACGCCCTGTTCGGCATCGCCTCCGCGGCGGCCGCGGTCGCGCCGAGCGCGGCGGCACTGATCGGGGCCCGGGCGCTGCTCGGCGTCGGCGGAGCGATGATCATGCCGGCCACCCTCTCCATCCTCCGGCAGGTCTTCCCCGACCGTCGTGAGCGGGCCCTCGCCATCGGTATCTGGAGTGCGGTGGCGGCGGTCGGCGCGGCGGTCGGCCCCCTCCTCGGCGGCTTCCTCCTCGAACACTTCTGGTGGGGCTCCGTCTTCCTGGTCAACATCCCGCTGATGCTGGTCAGCCTCCCGGTGGGGCGGTTCTTCCTCCCCGAGTCGCGCGGCGACCGCGACGGCCCCTGGGACGTGGTCGGCGCGCTGATGGCGGCGGCCGGCCTGTTCGGCGTGGTCTTCGCCGTGAAGCGCCTCGGCGGCGGCGAACCGGCCGCGAGCGCGCTCACGCTGGCGCCGTTGCTGCTGGGCGCAGTGCTGCTGGTCCTCTTCGTACGACGGCAACGGCGGCGGGCGTTCCCGCTGGTGGACCTGAGGATGTTCGCGCGGCCGGCGTTCAGTACGGCGGTGGGCTGCATCGTGCTGGCGATGCTGGCGCTGGTGGGCCTTGAGCTGATCGCCGCGCAGTACCTGCAACTGGTGCTGGGCCTCTCGCCGTTGCAGACCGGGCTACGGCTGCTGCCGCTGACGCTCGCCGCGATGGCCGCGGGGCTGGCCGGGGCGCGGATGCTGCGGCGGTTCGGGCCGCGCCGGATGGTGTGCTTCGGCTTCTGCCTGACCGCGGCGGCGGTGCTCACGCTGACTGCGATGGGCGGGGCGGACAACGCGAGCCTGCTGCTCTTCGGCTTCCTGCTCCTCGGCTTCGGCCTGGAGACCACGCTCTTCGGGGCGTACGAGTCGATGCTGAGCGAGGCGCCGGCGGCGCAGGCCGGCGGGGCGGCGGCGATCGGCGAGACGTCGTACCAGCTGGGGGCGGGGATCGGGATCGCGCTCCTCGGCAGCGTGATGAACGCGGCGTACGCGCCGGGGCTGGCCGGGGTGCCGGGGGTACCGGCGTCGGCGTCGGCCGCGGCGGGGCACTCGCTGGGGGAGGCGTACGCGGTCGCCGGCCGGCTGGGCGGGCCGGCCGGGTCGGCGTTGCGCCGGGCGGCGCGGGACTCCTACGTGCACGGTCTGCATGTGACGTTGCTGGTGAGCGGTGGGCTGTTGTTGCTGGGGGCGGTGATGGCGCTGCGGTTGCCGCGAGCCATGCACTGCGAGGACGCCCCGGTGGAGGTCCCCGCCCCTCGCGAACCGGAGAGGTCCCGCGTCTCGGCGTAGCCCGGTGGGCCGGCCGGCCGGCGGGCGGGTGCGGGTCAGGGCCTTCTCCCACCCACGCACCACCCGTGCGGGTGGGGGGAAGAGTGGGCGTCGCCTGCGGGGGTGGTTCGCCGTTGGCGGCTGCCTGTACGAACGACGGGCCCAACGCATCCGCCGCCATGCGCTCCCCGCTATCCGCCCCCGCTCCTCGCCTCCTCGCTCCCCGCTATCCGCCCCCCGGCTATCCGCTCCTCGCTCCTCGCTCCTCGCTTCCCCCCCCGGCTATCCGCTCCTCGCTCCTCGCTCCTCGCTCCTCGCTTCCCCCCCCGGCTATCCGCTCCTCGCTTCCCGCTTCCCGCTTCCTCCCCCCCCGGCTATCCGCTCTTCGCTTCCCGCTTCCCGCTTCCTGCCCCCCGGCTATCCGCTCTTCGCTTCCCGCTTCCCGCTTCCTGCCCCCCGGCTATCCGCTC
>NZ_JAGXJL010000498.1:0-234 GCF_019091475.1 Streptomyces sp. GbtcB6
GGCTGGCCCTTCGGCGGGGTCCACGCCCACGCCATGACCCGCTCCCTGCCCACCGGCCGGCTCCCCGGGTCCCTGGACCTGCAGGACAGCATCGCGCCCGTCGACGCCTACAAACAGCCCGCCGACGCGCTCGAACCCGCCCTGCTCCTCGGCTGGTTCGCCATGTCCCTGGGCGCGAAGCGCGACCGTGCCGTCACCGTCGACCCGGCGGCGCCCGCCGGGCGCGGCACCGAC
>NZ_JAGXJL010000499.1:0-234 GCF_019091475.1 Streptomyces sp. GbtcB6
GGCGGGCCGTCTGGTCTCCCAGGACGCCGCCGTGCTGGAGGCCACCCGCTTGCGGGAGGCCCGTGGGGTGGTCCGGGACTATTTCGAGGCCATGTCCGCCCTGGGATACAGCCGGGAGCGGGCGGTGGAGCTGTTGAAGGAGGAGATACCATGAGCGATTTTTTAATTGAATGCCGCGGGCTGTACAAATCCTACGGCCTGCGCCCCGCCCTGAGCGGAGTAGACCTGGAGGTG
>NZ_JAGXJL010000500.1:0-234 GCF_019091475.1 Streptomyces sp. GbtcB6
CCCGGTAGAACAGGATCTTCTGGAGCCGGCGGAGGTCGGCGCCGCCGTAGCGCCGGTGGCCGGCGTGGCTGCGCCCGCCCGGGACCAGCAGGCCGGTCTCGTCGTAGTGGTGCAGGGTGCGCACCGTGACCCCGGCGAATCCGGCGTCCTGTCCGGCGGAGTAGCTCATGTCCGCTCCTTTGCGCGCTCCACCCTGGGTCCTCACGTCACGTGGAGCGCAAGCCCGTTCCGATC
>NZ_JAGXJL010000501.1:0-234 GCF_019091475.1 Streptomyces sp. GbtcB6
CGCTTGGCGCTGTCATGTAACGCGGGATGAAGCGCCGGCAGTGACATCTGGTTCCTCGCCAGGCCTAGTGTCCGCACTTCTGACGGGTCTTAAAATCTAACGGTCCGTCAGCAACCGCGGGAAGGGGCCGGGCGTGGGGAACTTCTTGGCCGGCAAGCTCGCCGCCGTGACGGGTGCGGGGCGCGGAATCGGACGGGCGGAGGCGGTGGCGGCGGCGGCCGAGGGGGCGAAGGT
>NZ_JAGXJL010000502.1:0-233 GCF_019091475.1 Streptomyces sp. GbtcB6
TGACCCAGACGTCGCCGACGCCCTCCACGACCACGCCGGGGTCCGGGTCGCTGCGCCGCTTGCTGCGGCGGCCGCGGGCCGGCGGGACCGCCTCGTCGATCTCCTCGGTGGCCGCCTCCTCGCCGCCGAGCGCCTGCACCAGCTTCTGCCCGACGTTCTGCGCGGCCACGTGGCCCTCGCCGATCGCCGCGTACAGCGAGGAGATGTCCGGATAGCGCATCTCCTGCGCCAGC
>NZ_JAGXJL010000503.1:0-233 GCF_019091475.1 Streptomyces sp. GbtcB6
GCCAGTTCGCGGCCGTGTTGAACCGGGCGGAGACGTGCGACCAGTCGGTGGGCGGATAGCCGCTGCCGTTGTCGCCGGGCCCGCAGTAGCACTCGTCGTCGCCCTGGGTGCGCCAGCTGTTGGCCAGGGACCTCCAGGTCGGGGCGTCGGCGATCGCGAGGTTGTTGGTGAGCGCGAAGGTGATGGGGCGGCCGGTGACCCGCAGGGCCTTGGACCAGGCCTGGACATCGGGG
>NZ_JAGXJL010000504.1:0-233 GCF_019091475.1 Streptomyces sp. GbtcB6
GGTCCCTTTGCGGAGCATTTGCTCTGCCAGCGGACGGGCCACCAGCACGTCATGCAATTGGGGCGTGCGCGCCGCGCCCATGACCTTGGCCACATTCACCGCGAGCAAATAGGCATCGGCCAGCGCCGCCGCTTGCTCCGCCGAACGCTGAAATTCGGCAAAGTTCTTCCAACGCCCCGCTGCTGGAACCGAAACAATTTGAGAACATAGCGGGTTCCGGATCGTCACATTGT
>NZ_JAGXJL010000505.1:0-233 GCF_019091475.1 Streptomyces sp. GbtcB6
CCGGCCCCCTCCCTTGGGTCTAGGCGCCAGATGTCGGTGCGGCGCGCGTCGGAGCTGCGGAGCAGTTCCAGATATCAACAGGCGATCGGCATGACGAACACAGGCTAACCATCGGGGGTTCCGCGGGCAATGGCCGGGAACCAGCCGTACGCAAGCACGTGCACCACATGGGCACTATGGGTGGCATGCTACTGGACTACCAGCTGATGCTGCTGCGCCTCAGGGTCTACTAT
>NZ_JAGXJL010000506.1:0-233 GCF_019091475.1 Streptomyces sp. GbtcB6
GGAGTGTACTAAGCACCTTGCATAACGCCGAATCGAATATGTCGTGGTGATAGTGCGACTGCCGATGTGCGGCACAGCCCCAAAGGACAGCGGCTATAAGATAACCCTTTGAATACGTGATCCTACATCGGTTGTCGTGCCTATTGGTCGGTTACCTCTGATCCCTGAAGGTGTCATCTCATCACCTCTATGTCGTGGTCGCCGGCGGTTTCCTGCAAGACAGGGTTAGGGTT
>NZ_JAGXJL010000507.1:0-233 GCF_019091475.1 Streptomyces sp. GbtcB6
GCGAGTTGTAATGAAGGTGCTAATTCGGGCAGATGCATCAGAGCCGACGGAGCCGGATGACCGACGCATCCAGGTCACCCTTCAGTCCGGTGTGCAGACCGTGGTGCAACAGGACGGCACCCCGATACACTTCGCCCGTTTCGCGGCATACGTAAGACGCCGTGGGGTCGAGACCCTGCAGCCGCACCGCCGGCGCCGGCACGCCGTAGCTCTGGGCCTGCAGCCAGGCGAGG
>NZ_JAGXJL010000054.1:0-53429 GCF_019091475.1 Streptomyces sp. GbtcB6
GGCGGATGTCGGGCAGCGGCTGCCCGGTGCCGCGGTAGATCCACCAACTGCGGCTGACCGGACCGCCGTTGCGGCTGCCGTCCACCGGATGCTGGGCGCGGCTCATGAGGTCCCCTCGTCGTTGTGTCCGCCGCGCACGCTCCCGGGATCCGACGCCGGGTGCTCGGACCAGTCCACCATCCGGTTCGGGTTGTCGAGGAGCACCGCGAGGTGACGTCCTGAGTGCGCATCGCGTTGCGCCGCGGCGGCGGTGGCCGCTTCGGTCCGCAACTGCCGGACGCGCTCAGGCAGTTCGGCGGCCGTTCCCTTCAGCAGCTTGTCGACCCGTTTCCTGAAGTCCCCCGCGGGTGTGAGCCGACGGTCCCAGACGGCCAGCGGCACACCGGCCCGCAGCGCGGCTTCGAGCGTTTCCTGGCGGCCCTCGGGTCCGGTCAGCGGAGGCGCGTTGAGCGCGACCGACACCAGCCGCTCGTCGGCGGCGAGGGTGCTGTTCCACCGCACGGGGTCGTGGCCGCGCTCGCCCGTCGTGTCCCAGTGGCACAGGATCCGGGGGCCGGCCGTCATCTGCTGCCAGCGGTTGCGCCAGCGCCGGTGGTACCGCCGGGCCCGCATCCGCTCCAGGCTGCGCAGCGCCACCGGGAAGTCCAGGCACAGCGCGGTGGCGGAGGACGAGTGCGAGGCCATCGGCAGCCATTCCACGGGGTGGTTCAGCAGTTGCAGCGGCAGCACGAACTCGAGTACCGGCCTGCCGGGGTGCTCGCCCCAGTCCTCCTCGACGCTCTCGACCAACTGCTCCACCGCGGCCTCGACTTCGCCCAAGGCCACGATCCGGTCCTCTCCTCGCTCCGGCCGCCACGAGCCCGGACGCCGCTGCCGCCAGTGGGACAGCAGATACTCGTCCGGGCTCATCCCGTGCTTGCTCAACTGGACAACGAGACAGGCGGGAGCCGGTTCCGCCGCCGCGCCCCGAGTGATCTGCGAGCGGAGGGTCTCGAGAGGTTCCACCAGGCCAAGTCGCGTGCCCTGCTCGTCGTTCCAGCTGCGCAGGCCGTCGACGACCTGCCGGTCGACGCCGGACGCCGCGCCCGCCGCGATCGCGTGCTCCACAAGGACCAGCACGGGAAGCAGGCCGTCGGGGCGGGCGTTGGCGTCGGCCAGGAAGTCGAAGGCCTCCTGGAGGGTGGAGACCGGGCGGGCCGGGAGCGGCAGGTCACCGGCCGCCGCGTACAGCAGGCCCTGTGCGTCGGGATGCGGGAAGCGGCCCAGCAGCGAGCGGGCTCTGCGGAATTCGGCCTCTGGCAGGACCGCCAGAACCGGCGAGGCGGAGACGAGCTCGACGATCCTCAGGACCGGAATCGAGCCGGGGTCGTACTCCTGGAGGGTGTCCACCAGTACGGAAAGTCCGGAGGGCTTCCGCCAGCAGGCTTGGAAGATCTCCAGTATGTCGTGCCGCTTCCGGCTGTGTCGCCGGACGTTGGCCAACTCGGGTAACCGGCCCGCCAGCATGTCGATCAAGAGATCGCGCCCTCCCGGTGCATCGAGTCCCGACACCGCGCACATCTGCTCTATCAGCTCATGCTCGAATCCCGCCGCATGGCCGCCGTTTCTCCCACTCAACAAGCTTCCCCCCGTCACGGCTCCGGCGCCCCTCAACTCCCTCCCGTTACAGGGCAGTCCGGGTGCCGCAGCCCTGTGTCCAGGGTATGGCCCAGGCCTTACACGTGGCCACCCCGGAGCGGCAATCACCGGCATCCGCCAGGCGGTCACACGGGCGTGCACCAAGGGCGCGGCCAGCACGCTCCCGTCGACGGTCAGCAGGGCCGATCCGGCCGTGCCGTCCCGCTTTGGGAGGTCCGCGCAGAGGCCGTGTCCCTCGGTTCCGAATCCTCCAGGGCGGCCGGGAACTCCTCGAGGCCTGCCGGGTCCCGGCCGGCACCGTAGGACTGCCGCTTCGCGGTCGGGCGGGGGCACCGCCTAAGGTCGTCCGGTGACGAACAGCAGCGCGACGCGTTCCCACGACCTCGACGGCATACGTCCGGCGCCGGTGTCCCCCGGGTGGCCGGGCAGGCTGCGCCGGTCCGGTTACGCCGGGGCCCCGCCGCACACCGGCGTCCGGGAACGCCTGGTCCCGCCCTTCCCCGAGCCCGCCACCCGCCTCTGGCGACTGCTGGGCCTCGGCCCGGCCCGGGCACAGCGCCTCGCGAAGGCGACGGAGTGGCTGGGCCCGCTGCTCGTCACCGCGCTGGCCGGTGCGCTCCGCTTCTGGCGCCTCGGCCGGCCGCGCGACCTCATCTTCGACGAGACGTACTACGCCAAGGACGCCTGGGCGCTGCTGCACCTCGGGTACGAGGGCACCTGGCCGGACCGCAAGATCGCCGACCCGGAGATCCTGGCGCACCCCCAGGTGATCCCGCTCTCCGACACCGGCTCCTTCGTCGCGCACCCGCCGACGGGCAAGTGGGTGATCTCCGCCGGCGAGTGGCTGTTCGGCCTCGACCCCGTCGGCTGGCGCTTCATGACGGCGTTGCTGGGCACCCTGTCGGTGTTCATGCTGTGCCGCATCGGCCGCCGCCTGTTCCGTTCGACGTTCCTGGGGTGTCTGGCCGGGGCGCTGATGGCGGTGGACGGCCTGCACCTGGTGATGAGCCGCACCGCGCTGCTCGACCTCGTCGTCATGTTCTTCGTGCTGGCGGCGTTCGGCTGCCTGCTGATCGACCGGGACCGGTCCCGGGCCCGGCTCGCGGCGGCCCTGCCGACCGACTCGGAGGGCCGGGTGCGGCCGGACGCCGACACCGGTGACCGGGCCGGAACGGGCCCGCGGCCCTGGCGCCTCGCGGCCGGCGTCCTCCTCGGCCTGGCCGCCTCGACCAAGTGGAACGGCCTGTACGTGCTGGTCTTCTTCGTGGTCCTGACGCTGCTGTGGGACGTCGGCGCCCGCCGCGTCGCCGGGGCCCGCCATCCGTACCGGGCGGTGCTGCGCCGGGATCTCGCCGGGTCGGTCCTCGCCCTCGTGCCGACCGCCGTGGCGACCTACCTGGTGACCTGGACCGGCTGGTTCCTGTCCGACGACGGCTGGGGCCGGCACTGGGCGGACGGCCGCGGCGGCACCTGGTCGTGGATACCGGCCCCGCTGCGCAGCTTCTGGCACTACGAGTACCTGGTGTACCAGTTCAACGTGGGCCTGCACACGCCGCACAAGTACCAGTCGAACCCCTGGAGCTGGCTGGTCCTCGGCCGTCCCGTGCTGTTCGCCTACGATTCCCCGGAGCCCGGCCAGGACGGCTGCTCCACGGCGTCCGCCTGCACCCGCACGGTCCTCGCCCTGGGCACACCGCTGCTGTGGTGGTCGGCCTGCCTCGCCCTCGGCTACCTCCTCTACCGCTGGGCCCTGCGCCGCGACTGGCGGGCCGGCGCGATCCTCTGCGCGGTGGCGGCCGGTTACCTGCCCTGGTTCCTCTACCAGGACCGCACGGTCTTCTCCTTCTACGCCGTGGTCTTCGTGCCCTACCTGTGCCTGGCCGTCGCGATGATGCTGGGTGCCGTGCTGGGCCCGACGGGCGCGGACCGCCGGCGCCGCACCCGGGGCGCGGTGGCCGCGGGCGTGCTGGTGCTCCTCATCGCCTGGAACTTCGTCTACTTCTACCCGATCTACACCGGGCAGACGATTCCCTACAGCGGCTGGCAGTCCAGGATGTGGCTCGACACCTGGATCTGAGTTCCGGCGCGGTACGGCGCCCGGCTCAGCGCAGTGCGGCGGCCTCGCCCGTGCGGACGGCGCGCAGGACGCGGTCGACGGTCTCCCGCTGCTCGCCCACGGGTGCCGTGTAGCCGATGACATCGCGCACGGCGTCGTCGCCGAGCGTCCGGGAGATCACCCAGGCGCCGAGGTACTGCGAGGCCATGCAGCCGCCGGCCGTGGCGATGTTCCCCTCGCTGTGGAACGGCGCGTCCAGCACGGTGACACCGCGGGCCTCGACGAAGGGCCGGCTGACCGGGTCCGTGCACGCGGGCCGGCCGTCCAGCAGGCCGAGCCGGGCCAGCACGAGGGCACCGGAGCACTGCGAGCCGATCAGCTGGCGCCCGGGGTCGAGCGGCAGCCGGGAGACCAGGTGGTCGTCGGCGACGACGTCCCGGGTCCGCACCCCGCTGCCGATCAGCACGGCGCCGGCCTCGGCCACGAACTCCAGCGGCCGCTGCCCGGTCACCTCGACGCCGTTCATGGACGTGACGACCGGCGTGGGCGTCGTGATGAACGCCTCAAGGCCGTCCTTGCGGCACCGGTTGACCAGCGCGGCGGCGATGAAGGAGTCGAGCTCGTTGAACCCGTCGAAGGTGACCACGGCTACCTGCATCGCAACTCCCCGGTCGGGCGGTGGACGTCCACTCTACGGTCACCGCACGGTGCGACGGCCGGCGCCTCAGCGGTGTGCCGTGGCCGTGGGGCTGGGCACCGGGCCCTCCGCGCGTACCGAGCCGTGGCCGTGGCGGGGGTGGGGGGTGGGGCTGGGGCTGGGCCTGCCCGCCGCCTCGGTCGTCGTCTTCTTGGCGTGGTGCCGGGGCACGACGTCCTGGGGGAAGGTCAGCTGGTCGTTCATCCACTTCAGGGCGGCGGGCATCTCCCGTACCCAGGTGGGGAAGTTGTGGCTGCCGTTCTCGGGGAGGATGGAGACGACCCGCATGGGCGCCCTGACGGCCTTGATGAAGGCCTCGGTCTCCGCATACCCCTTCTCACCGTGCTTGCTGTTGGCGACCAGCACCGAGACCTGGGGCACGGGCAGGTGCTTCAGCCGCCACATCAGGTCGTGAGCGTCGATCCGGGCCTGGCGGCCGGGACCGCTGCCGAAGAGGTTGCCGGTGGTGGGGTCGTCCTTGACCCGGTAGTCGGGCGACAGGGCGGCGGCCGTGGTGTAGACGCCGGGGTCGCGCATCGTGAGCTGGAGGGCGCAGCTGCCGCCCGAGGAGTACCCCATGACGCCCCAGGAGTTCGCGTCGTGGCCGGCCCGGTAGACGGACTTGATCGCCTCCGGGAGGTCCTTGGCCAGGAACGTCTCGGTCTGCGGTCCGCCGGGGACGTCCACGCACTCGGTGTCGCGCGGCGGGGCGATGGTGGGCCGGATCATCACCATGATCGTCGGCTGCATCTGGCCCTTGCTCTGGAGCTCGCCGGCGGTCTGCGAGACCCGCAGGTGCTGGGCGAGGTTGAAGATGCTGCCCGGGTAGCCGCTGAGCGCGACGATCACCGGGAAGCGCATGCGGTGGTACGCCTTCTGGAAGTACTGCGGCGGCAGATAGACGAAGGCCGGGTCGACCACGCCGGTGCGCCGGCCGATGATCTTCACCGACTCCACCCGGCCGACGGCCGCGGCGGGCCCGCTCGGCAGCCCGCTGACCCGGCTCAACTGCTGGTCACCCGCGGGCTGCACGAGCGACGCCCCGCGGACGCTGCTTATGCCGTTCACCGAGCCGCCGCCGTTCCCGCCGGCCGCCTGCGTCACACCGACCGGAGCGGTGTCGACGTTGCCGAACAGCTCGTTCCAGGAGCCGAAGAACTGGTACGACGAGTTCACCGCGCACGCGAACGCCGCGACGATCGTCACCTGTGTCACCACGATGGCCCCGAGCCGCCCCAGCACGTGCAACGGTCCCGGCTTGGCGAACCGCGGCCACAGCCAGACCAGCAGCGCCACACACAGGGCGGCCAGCGCCGCCAGCGCGTATACGGTCGTTCGACTGGTCAAACCCATGTCACTCAGTCCCTGTTTTCCCTGCCCGTGCCTCGTTGCTTCCGCACAGGAGGAGGGCGGAAGAGCCTTCCGCGTTCCGTAACGAGGGATTCAGGAGGAAGACATGACCTGTTACGCCATGTCGGGCTGGGGGCCGCCGTCGAGAGGTGACGGACGTCATTGACACACCGGATCACCGGAGGTTGTCATGAACACATGCAACTGACCGGGCGCCGAGCGCTTCTCGACGCCGCCCGGGTCCAGGCGGCGGCCCGCCCCGGACTGCTCCTCCACGGTCCCGCCGGCATCGGCAAGTCCACGCTCGTGACAGCCCTCGCGGCGGACCCGGGCGCCGGCACCGTACTGCACTGCTCGCCCGCCGAGGAGGACGCCCGGCTGCCCTTCGCGGGGCTCGTCGACCTGTTCGCACGGGTCCCGGAGAACTGCCTGGAGACCCTGCCGCCGCAGCCCCGGGCGGCACTGCGGACAGCCCTGTTGCGCGGCGGCGGACCGGCGGACGGCCGCGGCCTGCTCGCCGTACGCGTCGCCGTCCTCGACGCGCTGCGCGCCCTGGCCGCCGGCGGTCCCGTCCTGCTGGTCGTCGACGGCCTGCAGTGGCTCGACGAACCGACCGCCGAGGTCCTCGCCTTCGCCGTACGCAGGCTCGACGGCCCCGGCATACGGATGCTCGCCGCCGAGCGGGTGGCGGACGGCGGCCAGCCCGAGCGGCTGCGCTGCTGCCCGCCGGGCACCGTCGAACTCCCCGTGCCGCCCCTGACGGACGGCGAGACGGCCCACCTGGTCCGCGCCGACCTCGGCGCCGACCTGCCCCCGGCCGTGCTGCGGGCGATCCAGCGGACCGCCGCCGGAAATCCGTACTACGCAAGGGAGTTGGGCCGCGCCGCACTGCGCGCCCCGGTGCCCGCCGGGTCCGGCACGCTGCCGCCGGTGCCCCCGGGACTGCGCACCCTCCTGCTGGAGCAGGCCCGTTCACTGCCGGAGCCGGTGCGGCGCACCCTCCTCGTGGCGAGCGCCGCCGACCGGCCCAGCCTCACCCTGCTGCGCGCCGCCGGGCTCCCGGACCCGGCCGCGGCCCTCGCGGAGGCGGAACGGCTCGGCATCGCGGCGGCCGACGCCGACGGGGTCGTACGCTTCCGGCACCCCGTGCTCCGGGCCGCCGTGCACGCCGACGCCTCCGAGCACGGCCGGCGGCAGGCGCACGCGCTGCTGGCCCGCGCGGTGACCGAACCCGTGGAGCGGGCCCGTCATCTCGCGCTCTCCCACCCGTACGAGGACGAGGCCACGGCCCGCACCCTGATGTCGGCGGCCGGGTCCGCGCGCCTCGACGGCGACCCCGGCACCGCCTTCGAACTGGCCGTGCTCGCCGCCCGCCGCACCCCGGCAGGCCATCCGGGGGACCGCGCCGAACGGCTTCTGGCCGCCGCCGAGTACGCCTGCGACGCCGGACGCACCGAGGAGGCGGGCGAGGCCGCCGGGGCCGTGCTCGCCCGGTCGGGCTCGGCGGCGCAGCGGGTGCGGGCCCGCCTGGTCCTGCTGCGCGGCGCCGGACAGGCGCTGGAAGGCGCCGAGGACCTGATCGCGGACGGTCTGCGGGACGCGGACGGCGATCCGCGCTCCGAGGCCCGGCTGCACCACTGGGCCGCCGTACGGGGCCTGCTGTGCGGGGAGTTGACCGAGGCGGCCGGGCACGCCCGGCGGGCCGCACGGCAGGCGGGCGCGGCCGGCGACACCGGGACCAGGATCGACGCGCTCGCCACCCTGGCCCGGGTGCGGTCCCTGGCCGGGGACCCGGTCGCCGCCGACGCCGCACTGGCGGAGGCACTGACCCTGGCAGCGCCCCATAGGGGCGCGAGGAACTGCGCGACCAGCCACAACGGCGCCGCACTCGACACACGGCATCTCGCGGCACCCCCAGATATCGCGGCACCCCCAGCGGAGCGCCCCGGCGGCCCGGAGAGCCGGCGGCTGATCCGGATGCGGGCGATCCTCGCCCTGGACTCCGACCGGGTGACCGAGGCCCGCGACCAGGTCGTCCCGCTGCTCGCGGCGACCGGTGAGCCCGCGGGGGCCGAGGAGACCGTCGCGACCCTGGTGGCGCTGACCCGCATCCAGGTACGCGCCGGGCACTGCCGGGAGGCGCTGCGCACCGCGGCCCGTTGCTCCCGCGCCCTGGCCCAGGCGGCTCCGGCCCTGTACGCGGCGGCACTCGCCGCGACCGCCGGCGCCACCGCCGACGAGGCCCGGCGGCTGGCCGCACAGGCGGTCCGCGCCTCGGAGGCGGACGGCGACCGGCTGTTCCTGCTGCGCGCGCTCGCGGTCCTCGGGCAGGCCGAACTGCTCGGCGGCGATCCGCGCGGGGCGGCCGCCGCCGTCGAGGCGCTGCAACGCGTCAGGGAACTCGGCGAGGCCATGTGCGCCGCCGACCCGCCGCTGCTGCACTGGTACGGCGACCTGGCCGAGGCCCTGGTCGCGCTGGGCGAGACGGACGCGGCCGGGGCGGTGCTCCGCGACGCCCGGGCGCGCGTGCCGCACGGCGCGCCCGGCAGCGTACTGGCGGCGCTGGAACGGGCCGAGGGGCTGTGCGAGGCGGGCCTCGGCCGGGCGCGGGAAGGAGCGGTACGGCTGCGCACCGCCGTCGAGCGGCTGCGCCGGCTGCCGCTCCCCGTCGACCTCGTACGGACCCTGATCGCACTCGGCGCGGTCGAGCGCCGCGCCCGCCGCCGGAACGCCGCCCGGGAGGCGCTCGCCGAGGCCCTGGAGACGGCGACCCGGATCGGCGCGGCCCCGCTCGCGGCCCGGGCCAGGGACGAACTGGCCCGGCTGGCGGCCGGGGAGCGCGGCGGCGAGACGGGCCCGGGCGGACCCGAACTCACGCCCACGGAGGCGCGGATCGCCGAGCTGGTCGGCGGCGGGGCGACCAACAGGGAGGTCGCCGCGGAGCTGTTCATCAGCGTCAAGACGGTGGAGGGGGCGCTGTCCCGGGTCTACCGCAAGTTCGGCGTCCGCTCGCGCACCGCGCTCGCGCACGCGATGGCGGTCGCCGTCATCGCCGCCGGCGCGGCGGTGGTGGACACCGGCGACGACGACCGGCCCGGGCCCGCCGCCCAGACGGTGGCGGTGAGTCAGGCGGCGCGTGCCCGTCTCCCCCGCCCGCTCGACACACGCCGTTGACGTGACATCCGCAGTTAACACGTAACGCAAGGGTTCCCCCGCTTACGGGGGTGGGGCCGGAGTTCCTACGGTGATCACGTTCCGTTTCCGGGACGGCTCAACTCCCCACCCCCCACTCTCCACTCCTCGGAGGACCCCAGTGAAGTCACGCCTGAAGCTGCTCGGCCTGGTCGCCGCGCCGGCCCTGGTCACGGCGGTCGTCCCCGCCGCCTTCGCGGCCGACGCCCCGCAGACCGCCCGGGCCGCCGTCGCCGGCGACGTCCTGCCCGGCCTGAAGCACGACGCCGCCCGCACCGGCAAGGTGGCGTCCGGCAAGCGGATATCCGTGGCGATCAGCCTGGCTCCCCGGGGCGGTACGGCGCTCGACACCTTCGTGGCGAAGGTCAGCGACCCCCACTCGGCCTCCTACGGGCACTACCTGACGAAGAGCCAGTTCGCGGCCCGCTTCGGCCGGACCGACGCCGAGGTCAAGAAGCTGAAGGACTACCTGCGTTCGCAGGGCGTCACCGTCGGCAAGGTGCACTCCGGCAACCTGCTGGTCGACGCCAGCGGCACCGCCGCCCAGCTCCAGAAGGCCTTCGGCACCCAGCTGTCGACCTGGAAGGACGCCGCCTCGGGCCGCTCCTTCTACGCCAACGACAGCGCGCCGACGCTCCCGTCCTCCCTCGCCTCCATCGTCAGCGACGTGGCGGGCCTCAACAACCGCGTCCAGCTGCACCACCAGGCGACCCCGCACACCGTCTCCCCGCACGACGGCCCCGGCGGCGGCTACACCCCGGCCCAGCTCAAGGGCGGCTACAGCGTCTCCAGCACGTACACCGGCAGCGGCCAGAAGATCGCGCTCCTCGAGTTCGACGGCTTCCAGCAGTCCAACATCACCAAGTACGACACCAACTACAGCCTGGGTTCGCCCACCCCGACCGTGTCCAAGGTGGACGGCGGCTCCGGCTCGCTCGGTGACGGCCAGGTCGAGGTCGAGCTGGACATCGAGGTCCTGCACGCGATCGCCCCGAAGGCGAACGTGACGGTCTTCGAGGGCCCCAACTCCGACGCCGGCGAGGTCGACACGTACCAGGCCATCGTCGACAGCGGCATCCCGACCACCTCGATCAGCTGGGGCGCCGCGGAGTCGGCCCGCACCACCTCCAACATCAACGCCGTGGACGCGGTCTTCAAGACGGGCGCCGCCGAGGGCCTCGGCTTCTACGCGGCCTCCGGTGACGACGGCTCCGACGACGCGGGCGACGGCGGCACCTCCGTCGACTACCCGGCCAGCGACCCGTACGTCACGGGCGTCGGCGGCACCAAGCTGACCGTCACCTCGGCCAACGCCTTCAGCAAGGAGGTGGCCTGGTCCGGCGGCGGTGGCGGCAAGTCCACCGTCTTCAAGATCCCGAGCTGGCAGACGGCCGTCCAGAAGAGCGCGGGCGGCGGCTACCGCCAGGTCCCGGACGTCTCGGCGCACGCCAACCCGAGCCCCGGTGTCTCCATCTACTCGCAGGGCTCCTGGTCCTCGGTCGGCGGCACCAGCGCGGCGGCCCCCGAGTGGGCGGCGTTCGCGGCCCTCTACAACCAGCAGGCCGCGGCGAAGGGCAAGGCCAACCTCGGCTTCGCCAACCCCGCCCTCTACGCGGCGAGCGGCACCGGCTTCCACGACATCACCAGCGGCAGCAACGGCGCCTACTCCGCGGCCACCGGCTGGGACTTCACCACCGGCTGGGGCTCCTACAACGCCACGACCCTGGCGACGAAGCTCCTCGGCTGACCCCGCCCCCTGAACCACCCGCCCCCGCGCGTACCGGGAACCGTCCCGGCCCGCGCGGGGGCGGTCTCGTTCTCACCTGACGTCGTTCTCACCTGACCTCGTTCTCACCTGACCTCGTTCTCACCTGACGTCGCTCTCACCTGACGTCGACGAAGTCGCCGGCCGCCGTGGCCGGGCCGGTGGTGGCGGTGCCGGCGAAGACGAAGCGGAAGTAGCCGTCGGCCTTGGCCTTGGTGGTGGTCCGCAGCGTGCCGCTGTCGCCGCTGGTGACGGTCTTCAGGGTGGTGTAGGTGCTGCTGCCCTTCTTGCGGAACTGCAGCCTGACCGCCTGTCCCTGGTAGCCGGTGTAGCTGCCGCTCGACCAGTTGGCGCGGGTCAGCCTGCCGGTGACCGTGACGGTCCTGCCCTTCTTCACCGGCTCCGGCGAGGCGTTCACCGTGACCTTGGCCAGCCGCTTGACCGAGGCGGTGCCCGCGACGTCGATCTCCGTCCAGTCGTCGGTGCGGTCCTGGGCCCCGGCGAGCACGTTCCAGGTACCGGCGAGGCCGTTGTGGTCGAGGTCCCGGGCGGCGTCGACGGCGATGCTCACCTTGCAGTCGGCGGTGGTGGGGTTGGCGATGGCCGGCACCTCGCACGTACCCGCCGGGTACGCCCCCAGGGTGCCGTCCTCGTCGTCGGTGTTCGGGCCGTGCCACAGGTAGGCCCAGGACGCGACGACGCCGTCCGGGTCCGTGGCCGTCCAGGTGATCGTGACGGTCTTCTTCGTGGTCAGGCCGAGCACGATGTCCTTGCCGCCGTTGACGACGACGTGCGAGAACACCGTGTCGGCGGCCGCGGCCCGGTCCGCCGCCTGGGCGGCTGTCGGAAGCACCGACGCGGACAGGGCGGAAAGGCCGGTGGCAAGGGATACGGCGGCGACGGCCGGGCGGATGCGCATGGAGTCCCCTTTCGGGATCGACGGCCCGCCGCCTCCGTACGGCGAGTCCTGATGCTGCGTCACACCGCCTAGACATGTGGGGGACCGTCACGGTTGCCCCATTGTTCCGACTGTATTCACCGGGACCGGCCGGGTCCCGCCGCTCAGCCCCGGATCAGGATCTGCGCAGCACCCGGTTGGCTCCCGCCACGATCGTGGTCGCGAGGACCCAGCCCACGCTGACCAGGGCGACCACCACCCACTGCATGTCGCCATGGGAGCTGTACGAGCGCTCCTGCCCGAAGTCGACCACCGGCAGCAGCAGGTCGAGGGTGTACACGGCCGGCTGGAAGTCCGGCGGCGTGCCGTCGCCGTAGGGCACCGGCGGCCAGGTCGCGAACAGCACGGTGCCGACGGTGAAGAAGACCGCGAGCAGCAGCACCGCGCGCAGCGGCCGGTACCCGTAGCCGACGGTGAGGTCCTGCAGGAGGCTCCAGATCCGGGCGGGCCAGGCCAGGGTGGCCCGCCTGCGGCGCTGTTTGGCGAGCAGGACGCGGCGTGCGTCGGCGTCGCGGCCGTGGCGCCGGTAGTTGGCGGCCAGTTGCTCGTAGGGCTGCGGTGCGAAGCCGGCCGGGTCGCGGTCGAGCCAGGTCAGCCGCTGCCGGCCGGGCAGCGCGGGCTGGGCGCTGTCGTAGGCGAGGCCCTCCAGGACCAGCGAGCCGGGCCAGCCGGCCGGGTCGTCGCGCAGCACGCCCACCCGTGTGTGGCTGAGGTCGACGATGCCGCGCGGCGCCTCGCGGGGCTTCAGCGTCAGGTCGGCGGCCGCGGACCGCCGGCAGATCAGGGCGCGCTCCCCCGCGGGGACGTCGAGTACGGCGTTCTCGAAACAGAGCTTGGCCCGTACGGTGATGCTGCTGAGGGAGATCCGGCCGTGCGCGGTCAGCCCGTCGCAGCAGTTGAACTCCGCCCCCACCTCTATGCCGTTGGCCCGCAGCGCGGCGGCTCCGGCGCGGCCGGTCAGCTCGGCGCCCTCGAAGAGGGCCGAGCCGCCGACCCGGGCGTCGCAGAGGTCCACCGTGCCCTGCGAGACGAAGCCGGCCCGGCAGTCGAGGTCGCCGCCGACATGCAGGCGGTGGGCCCTGAGCGCGGTGCCGTCCGGATGGTGCAGCCGGGCCCTCCGCAGCACGACGCTGCCCCGCACCGAGGTGTCCCGCATGTCGACGCTCCCCCGCACGGTGAGCCCCGAGCCGGCCTGTATGTCGCCGCCGACCGAGGCGCAGAGCAGCTGCAGAGCGGGGTCACCGCCTGGTGCGTCCGGGCCGGTCAGGGTGGCGTCCTCCAGGTACAGCGAACCGCCTATCGAGGCGCCGTAGAGGTTGATCGCCCCGTCGCTGGAGAACCCCCGGTCGAGGTAGAGGCCGCCGCCCACGGTCAGTTCGGGAGCCTGGAGGCAGGCCCGGTCCCCCTGGAGCCGGGCACCGCGGAAGCCGAGCGTGTCCTGCACCCGGGAGCTCATGAGCCGGATCGGCCCGGTGCACACCAGTCCGGTCGCCGAGAGGTGCTCCTCGACGGCGAGCGACTGCGCGTCGACGGCCACCGTGCCGTCGGGCGCGTGCACCGTCGAGCGGTCGAGCAGCAGATGCGTACCGACGGTCAGGGAGCGGAGGTTCAGGGTGCCGTCGAGGGTGCACCCCACGATCTCGCACTCCTGGCCCACCCGCGCCCCGACCGCGCTCAGCCCCGGCAGGGCACAGTCCTTCAGCTGGAGCACACCGAACTGCCCGCCGTCGAAGCACGGCACCTCGTCGAAGCGACAGGAATCGAGGCGTATCGCGCCCTGGACGGCCGCCTCGGCCAGATCGAGAGCGCCGGTGATCCGGGCACCGCGCAGCCGGAGCCGGGCCAGCCGCCCCCGCACGGGGCGCGGCGCGGCGACGAGCAGCCACCGCAGGGCCTCGGCCCGCACCTCCGGCACGTCCTCGCACCACTCGCCGTGCCGGTACGCCTCCCACAGCCGGCGCTCGTGCACCTCCCAGCCGTCCGGCGGGCCGTCGTCCGACACCCTGCGATCCCCCTTCACACACGTTCCCGCAAGCGGCGGCGAAGCAGGACGTTGCTACCCGACGGATACGGAGATCACGCCTGTGAACCACTTCGACGGTGCGGGCCCTTGGGACTGCCGTGGCCGTCGCGGTCGTCTGCGGGTCCGTGGGGGCTGGTCGCGCAGTTCCCCGCGCCCCTTCCGGGGCGCTGATGTGCCGCGCCCCGCAGGGGCGCGGGGAACTGCGCGCTCAGCCACAGCGACGCCGCAGACGACCACGGCGGCCCCACCGAGCGAGTTACCCCAAGACGGCGGCTCTGTCCGGGCTTTCCATGTTTTGACCCCGGAGGGTCGTTGGTCGCTGTACCTCTGGCAGCACGCGTCGAGGCAAGGGGGGACGCATGCAACGCGCAGGGCGTTGGGCAGTCGCGGTGTGCGTGGGGGCCGGTTCGTTCGTGGTCTGTCTGTGGGCGGCGCGGGCCGCGCCGTTCGGCTTCCTGCCCCGTGCGGAGGCCGACCGGTGGGTGGTGGCCACGGCGTTCGCGACGACGGTGGCCGCGCTGGTCGGGACGGCGGTCGGCTGGTGGGCCGGGACGGGGGCGGGGCCCGAGGAACCCCCGGACGGCCGCCCGCCGGGAGCCGCGGACGGGGCAGGGGCAGGGACGGGTCGGCGGCCTGCGGTGCGGCAGAGCGCCACGGCGTCGGACGACGCCCAGGTCACGCAGGTCGCGGGAGACCGGCGCCCCGGACCCGGCGGCTCCGCGAAACGCCCCGGCAGGCTGGCCCAGCGAGCCAGGGGAACGGGCCGGGCCCGGATCACCCAGGTCGGCGGGAACGACGGGAACGACGGTACGGCAGGTCCCGGGCATGGTGACCGGTAGGAGCAGGGCCGGGCGCGGGCAGGCCGCCGCGGCATCCGGGCACGGCCACGTCATCCAGATCACCGGCACCGGCAACCACGTCTGCGCGTCGGGCGTCGGGGACCCGTCGCCGGTGCTGCAGCTCCCGGCGGAGCCGGTGCATCTGGCCGGCCGGGAGAAGGAGGCCGAGGCCGTACTGGCGCTGCTCGCCCCCGCGTCCCGCGGCCGGCCCGACGCCGTCGTCTCGTTGCTCTCCGGGCTCCCCGGCATCGGCAAGACCGCCCTGGCCCTCCATGTCGCCCACCGGGCCGTGGCCCGGGGCTGGTTTCCCGGCGGCGCGGTCTTCCTGCACCTGCGGGGCTACGACCCGGCCGGGCCGGTCGGCGCGGACGAGGCGGTCGGCGCGCTGGCGCGGGCGCTGTGCGTGGACGACGCGAGGACACCGGACGAGCAGACGGGGCTCTGCCAGGCCGCGCTGAACCGGCTCGCGGACGAGGGCAGGGCGGTCCTGCTGATCGCCGACGACGCGGCCGACGCCGCACAGATCGAACGCCTCGTCCCGGCCCGCTCCGCACACCGGCTGCTGGTGACCTCCCGTCACCTGCTCACCAGCCCCGCCTTCCGGCCCCGGCTGATCGGCCTGGACGAGCTGACGCCGCAGGGCGCCGCCGACCTGGTCGCCGAGGCGCTGCGGCACGCCCGGCCCGACGATCCGCGTCCGGTGCGGGAGGCCGGCGCGCTCGCCGAACTCGCCGGCCTCTGCGGGCACCATCCGCTCGCCCTGCAGATCGCCGCGTGCCTGCTCACCACCGACGCCGGCCGGTCCATCGCCGCGCTCGCCGCCGACCTGGCCGACGCCCGGACCCGCCTCGACGTGCTGTGCTTCGAGGACGGCGGGCACACGACGGCGGTCCAGGCGGCGTTCCACCTCTCGTACCAGCGGTTGCCGCCGCACCACCGCCAGCTGTTCCGGCAACTCGCCCTCAGTCCGGGCCCGGACATCGGCACGGACGCCGCGGCGGCACTCGCGGGAAAACCCCGGGGCCGGACCCGGGACTCGCTGGCCGCGCTCGCCCGGGCCGGACTGCTGGCGGAGCAACCGCAGTCCTCGGGACGCTGGCGGATGCACGACCTGCTCCGTGTCTACGCGGCCGCGCTGGTCGAGAGGGACAGCCCGAAATGGCGGAACGCGGCCTTCACGCGGCTGCTGACGCACTGTGGGCGGCTCGCGCGCGCGGCGGACGCGCATCGGCACGCCCACGACGACGAACCGTTGCCAAGAGACTTCCCGGACCGGGCGCACGCCGTGCACTGGCTGGAGGCGGAACGGGCGAACCTGGTGGCGCTCATCGTCCGGGCCGCGGCCACCGGACATGCGCGCGCGGTGCTGGAACTGGAGGAGCACATACGTCTGTTCCTGCTGGAGCGGGGCCGGCACGCCGCCGACGCCGTGACCGCCGCACAGCTGGCCGTCGCCTGCGCCCGCGCGATCGGCCACACCTGCTGCGAGGCCAACGCCCTGGGGCACCTCAGCCAGGCTCTCGGCGACTGCGGACGGCTCCCCGAGGCGGTGGAGGCCGCCACCGGCAGCCTGGACGTCGCCCGGGCACGCGGCGACCGGGAGCGGCAGATCGCGGCACTGCTCATCCTCGGCAGCGTGCTCCGCCAGGCCGAGCGGTTCGAGGAGGCCGCCAAGGCCCATACGGAGAACCTGGCCCTCTGCCAGGAACTCGGTGACCGGGGCCGGATCGGCACGGCGCTGGTGGGCCTTGCCGACACGCTGTGCGACCGCCACGAGTACGAGCAGGCCGCCGACCTGTTCACCGAGGCCGTACGGCACTTCGCCGCGACCGGCGACTGGCATGCCGAGGGCCTCCACCTCATACGTCTCGGGGAAACGCTGTTCGCGATGAAGAGGACCGACGACGCCGTCGACGCGCACCGCCGTGCCCTCGCCGTCTACCAGGAACGCGGCGACGAACACCACCAGGCCATCGCCATGCAGCACCTGTGGGCGGTGAGCGAGATGAGCCCGGAGGAGGCGGTGGACAACTACGAGAAGGTCGTGGCCATCTGCCACAAGGTGTGCGACCGCCCGCTGGAGGCCCTGGCCCTGAAGGCCCTGGCCGGCAGGCTCCAGCGGCTCGGCCGGTACGACGAGGCCGTCACGGCCCACCGCAGGGCGGCGGCCATCCACGAGGAGCGCGACGAGGAGAGCCTGCTGATCCGCGTGCTGCACGACCTGGGCACCGCCCTGTGCGCGGCCGGCCGTCTCACCGAGGCCGTCGAGGTGCACGAACAGGAGATCGCACTGTTCCGGACCCGCGGTGACCGGCACAAGGAGGCCGAGGCGCTGGAACGCCTCGCCACGGCGCTGCGGCGCGGGCGCCGGCGATCGCAGGCGGCGGAAGCCTCCGCGGCGGCGATCGGCCGCTACCGCGAACTGGAGGACACGTGGTGCGAGCGGAGGACGCTGGGCGACCTGGGCCTGCCGGTCCGGGACACGCCACGGGCCGACCGGGTCATGGCCGGGTACCACTGGGTCCTGGCCAGCCTGCCGGAGAACGACGCGCCCGGCCGGGAGGGCAGGATCCTGTTCGCCCTCGCCTTCGCGCAACGGCGGGCGAGGCATATCACCGGCATGTTCTGGTCGTTGACGAGCCTGGCCAGGATCGCGCGCCGGGACGACCGGGCCGCGGAGCAGTTCGCCGTGGACTCCCGCCATCTGGCGAAGGCCTGGCTCCGCCTCGTCCGCCCCGGCGCCGCCCTCGCCGCCCTGCGCAACCGGCACCGCCGGCCGACCGCCTGAGCCCCGCACGCTCGCCCTTCCGCCGGCCCCTCCTTCTCCGGCCTCCGCCGTCCGTGTCCCACGCCCGTCCCAGCGGCACTCCGTCCCCGCAGGTCACCGGCGCGTGACCGTCCCGCTGTCCCGATCCGGTCGAGCGGCGTCGGACTTCGGGACGGCCGCTGCCAGCATGTCCCCCGCCGGGAGCTCCCGGCCACTCACAGAGGGGGAACACAGATGGGACGGAGGACGCTTCTGCGGGGTCTGACCCTCGCCGTGGCAGCGGTCCTGCCCCTGTACGGGCCGGCCGCGGTGCACGCGGCCCAGTCCGCGGCCACCGCGGTCGCGGTCTGCGGGCACACGAGCGAACAGCCCACGCTGCAGCGGGGATCGACGGGGGACCCGACGGTCGAGGCGCAGTGCGAACTCGATCTCGCGACGAAGCCGAGCCGGTACACGCCGATCGCGGCGGACGGCTCGTTCGGACCCGCGACGGAGACGCGGGTCAAGGAGTTCCAGGCGTGTGCCGGGCTGAGCGTGGACGGTGTGCTCGGCCCGCAGACCTGGGCGGCGCTCAACACCTGGGCCGCACAACCGCACACCTGCGCCACCCAGGGCACGTCGGCCACGGCGCAGACGGCCGTGTGCGGCCACACCGACACGCGCCCGACGCTGCGCAAGGGCGCGAACGGCGTCGAGGTCAAGGAAGTGCAGTGCCGACTGAACCTGGCCATGGAGCCGTTCCACTACCCGCCGCTGACGATCGACGGCGACTTCGGCGGCGGCACCGAGGCCCGGGTCGTCGAACTCCAGCACTGCACGGGCCTCAGCGCCGACGGCGTCGTGGGCCCCAACACCTGGGCGAAGCTGGTGGACTGGTCCAGTCGTAACACGTACTGCACGCCACCGCGCCCCGCCGGCTACCCGGTCGACGGCCTGGACACGGCCAAGTACCAGCACCCCGGCGGCGCGCCGATCGACTGGAAGGCCGTACGGGCCTCGGGTGTCGAGTTCGCGACGGTCAAGGCCACCCGCGGCCTGAACGTCACCGACGAGTACCTCGCCACCGACCTGCCGGCGGCCAGGGCGGCGGGACTTGCCGTCGCGCCCTATCACTTCTACACGGGCACCGCGCCCGACACGGGCGCCGCGCAGGCCGACCGGTTCATCGCCGCGGTGCGGGCGACCGGCTACACCGGGCAGCGCGCGGGCGACCTGCCGCCGGTGTTCGACCTGGAGCGCATGGACGACGGCACCGGACGCTGTCCCACCTACGGCACGGTGGCCGACGCCAAGGCGTGGCTCGACAAGGTGGAGGCGGCCTTCGGCCGTACGCCGGTCATCTACACCCAGAAGTCCTTCCTGGACGACTGCCTGGGTTCGACCACCGCCTTCGCCCGGTATCCGCTGCAACTCGCCGACTACCGGCAGTCGATCACCCAGCCGCCGCTGCCGACCGGTTCGGCGACCTGGGCGATGTGGCAGTACACCGACGCCGCACTGTTCCCGGGCATCAAGGCCCCGGCGACCGCGGACGTGTTCAACGGCACCCAGGCCGACCTGGACCGGCTGGCCAACCGGTGATCCTGGCCGCCCCCGTCGTCGTACCGAGGAGAATCCCATGACCGCCCGGTTCGCCCGCGCGTCCCTCGTCGCCCTGCTCGTCACCCTGGGCTTCACCGTCCCGGCGCCCGCCTCGGCCGCCACCGCCACCGCCACGAGCTGTTACGGCGGAGCAGTCACGGTGCACTACGGGGACGTGCTCGACTTCGGCCCGTACTGGACCACGAGCCGCTGCAACGACATCAACATGCGCGTCATCGGCGGCGACGCGGAGTACGTCGTCGCCTGCGTGAAGTTCGCGAAGACCGGCGTCTGCAACCGCTGGACCAGGGTCGGCTGGAGCTGGACGACCATCGCCACCGACGTCCTGGACGGGACCAAGTTCACCGTGCCCAACGGCGTTGATCTGGAAGGCAGTTCCGCCACCATCCAGATCGCCTTCTGACCCCCCGCACCCGAACGGAGACCACCATGACCAGAAACAGGGCGTTCGCCTCGGCTCTGTTCACCGCGACCGCGCTGCTGGGCGTGGGCGTCGCACCCGCCTCGGCGCAGTCCTCGGCCACCGCGACCAGCTGCTACGGCGGCGCCAAGACCCTGACGTACCACTACTCCACGTCGCCCGTGTCCTACGGCACCTATACGACGTCCTCGCGGTGCAACGACATCAACATGAGGCTCCTCACGGACAGCCCGGCGGGGGTGTTCCTGTACGCCTGCGTGGTGTTCGTCGACCACACGAGCAAGTGCAACAACGACGACACCTACTCCCTCCACGGTACCGAATGGGCGACCGTCGCCACCGACGTCAAGGACGGCACCCACTTCGTCCTGCGCGTTGGCCCCTACGACACCGACGCGCAGAACGTGACGTTCCAGATCGCGTACTGACCTCTGCCCGCGCCACCGCTACCGAACGTTCCCGAAAGGACGACCATGACCTCCTCCTTCCGTCCCATAGACCGCCGCACCATGCTGCGCGGCACGCTGGCCGCCGGCGCCGGCATCGCCTTCGGCCAGCTGCTGTTCTCGGGCACCGCGCAGGCCTATTCCTGGTCTCGCACCCTGGAGCAGGGCGCCACCGGCGCCGACGTGACCGAACTGCAGATCCGGGTCGCGGGCTGGGCGGCGGACAGCGCCAGCCACAGCCGGGTGGGCATCGACGGGGACTTCGGCCCCGGTACGGCGGCGGCCGTACGCCGGTTCCAGACCGCGTACGGCCTCACGGCCGACGCCAGTGTCGGCCCCAACACCCAGGCGAAGCTCAACGCCCTGGAGCAGTCGGACGGCTCCACGCTCCACTTCAACTGGACCGAGTTCTACAACCAGACGGACGGCACCTTCAACGGCGGCAAGCTCAGCGCGTCGCAGGTGAAGGAGAACGTCCGCCGCTGCATGTACAAGCTGGAGGCGCTGCGCAAGAAGCTGGGCGACAAGCCGATCACGGTCAACTCCGGCTTCCGCAGCATCGCGCACAACGCCGAGATCGGCGGGGCCAGCGACAGCATGCACCTGTACGGCACCGCGGCCGACCTCGACGTGCCCGGGGTGGCCACCAAGACCGTCTACCAGAAGGCGGAGACCTGCGGGTTCTCCGGACTGGAGACGTACACCGTCGACCACCAGCACGTCGACAGCAGGGCCGACCTCGGCCGTGACTGGTGGTGGGAGAACGGCACGGTCTGACGCCGCCCCCCCGGGGGGGGAGCGGAGCTCCGGGTACCGCCGCTTCGGTACCCGGAGCTCCGGGCTTCATTTCTTCGGTGTGCTCTTCGGTGTGCTCTTCAGCGCCGCCTCGCAGGAGGGCCAGTCGTGGAAGTCGTGCCGGACGCTCCACAGCCGGTGGGCCGCCCTGATGTTCCAGTCCGGGTCGAACGCCCGCAGCGGTGTGCCGTCGAGGTCCTGCAGACGGGCGTCGGAGATCTGGAACACGCCCCAGTTGCGGCTGCCGTTGGTGTTCGGCAGCACGTACAGCGGGTCGAGGAACGACGCGCAGCGGGCGACGGCCACGGCGGTGCCGGGATCCTCGACGAACACCTCACGGATCCGCTTCGCCACCCTGGCCGGCGGCCAGGTCGTCATGCTCACCTGTTGCTCGTAGAGCGCCTTCTTGGTGGCGTCGTCGACCACGTTGGTGGCCGGCAGACCCGCCAGCACCTGGAACGCGGTCACCCTGCGCAGGGTCTCCGGCCCGAAGTCCCCGTCGACGGCGAGCTTGCCCTTCGCCCGCGCCAGCAGGGTCTGGACCTCGCGCACGCAGGCGTCGTGCTGCCCCATGCTCACGGTCCTGCACGCCGTGGAGTCCAGCAGTCTGTCGCCGGCCGCCGGTGCGGCACCGTCGGAGCTGCTGCCGGGCAGCCAGACAAAGCCGGCCACCAGCACCACCGCGACCACGGCGGCCAGGACCGCGACACGGGGGGACAGTTTCTCGGGCACCCGGAACCGCCGCGGCCGCCCGGTCTCCGGCGGGGTGACGTCATCCGGTGCGGCGCTCGCCTGCCCGCTCGCCGGCACGCTCTCCTCGGCAGCCGCGGCCGGCGCATCCCGGTCGGTGTCCGCCAGCGCCCACAGCCGGTGGAGTTCGCGGAGTTCCTCCGCGTCGGCGCCGCACACCTTGGCGAAGGCGTGCACCACGCGGTAGTCCACCGGGACGCTGAGGCCGGAGCAGTACCGATGCAGACTGGAACCGCTGACGCCCGCCTCCTTGCCGAGGCGGTCGTATCCCCGGCCACTGCGGTCCTTCAGCATCCGAAGGTGGGCGGCGAACTTCTCGGTATGCGGAGAGGCAACCACACGTCCCCCGTTGCTCAAGCCTCTACTGACGGGTAGAAGCTACACCGCCGGAAAGGAGCGCGTATGCCCTTCCGTTGCCAAGATGCGACCACCAACGCCCTTTTTAGCGACCTAATTTGACAAGTCGTCATACAAACCTGCCATGCCCCGTGCGGTCTACTTGCACTCGACGCGTCCGGCCGGGGCGGTCCCGGTCGTCAGCGCCTCGCACGCCGCCTGCCAGGCGTGGCGGTCGGGCCGCAACTGAGTGCGCAGGTAGGCCGCGGTGAGGTGGCCGAGGGCGGCGACGCGCCCGGGGTTCTCGTCGGTGGTCTCGTCGGCGTCGTATCCGGAGATGCCCCCGAGCAGGTGCTCGGCGTCGAACAGGGTGAGCAGGGTCTTGGGGGTGGGGGCGAGGCGGTAGGGGTCGGCGTGCCAGTCGGGGCCGATGTCGGTGAAGTGCCGGGAGTCGTCCTTGTCGCCGACGACGACCAGGGTGGGTGTGGTCATCGCGGAGAAGTCGGTGGTGTGGAAGAACGGCACCTTGTCGGCCATCGGTCCGTTGAGGATGTCGCCGCCTCTGCCGGGCGCCGCCAGCAGTACACCCGCCTTGATCCGGGGCTCGCTCAGGTCCGCCTCCGTCCCGGTGTCGGGGTCGGTGATCCGGGCGCCCAGCAGCAGGCTCGCGGTGTGTCCGCCGAGGGAGTGCCCGGCGACCGCGATCCTGTCGTGGTCGAGGCGTCCGGCGAGCCCCGGCACGGTGTTCTCGATCTCGTCGAGCCGGTCGATGACATGGCTCATGTCCTCGGCGCGCGAGCGCCAGAAGAAGGGGGCTCCGGGGGCACCGGCGAGTCGCCGGCCCAGGGTCCGGGAGCTGAGGTGGGTGGGCTGGACGACGGTGAATCCGGCTGCCGCCCAGAGGTTGGCGAGGGGTGCGTACCCGTTCAGCGAGGAGAGGTTGTTGGAGCCGCCGTGGCCGTGTGAGAACAGGACGACGGGCAGGCCGGTCCCGGTCGCGGGCGCGGAGACCCGGACCTGGAGCTCCACGGGCCGCCCGGGCACGGAGAGCGTCACCGGGCTGTACGACAGCACGGGAGCGGGCGGACCGAAGGTGTCAGTGATGTCGGTGGTGTCGGTGGATGCACTCATGGCGAGCGGTTCCCTCCTGCGTCCTGCGCCTCGGCGGTCAGGCGCGCCCGGCCGCAGCCGAACGAAACGGAACACTGTCCCGATTACTATCCGGAACAGCGTCCCGCTTTGTCAAGCGACGCCGGAAGGAAGCCAGGAGGCGGACCTCATCCGTGGTACAGGACGCGAACGGCGTACGCGTCGGCCGGAAGTACGTCGAGGTAGTCGTTGAAGTAGCGGCGCCGCTCGTCGTTCGCGACGTCCAGCCAGCGTCCGTCCAGGGTCAGCAGGGCATGCGAGGGCAGGACGGCGTCCATGGCGTGGCGCACCAGGGTGTCGAGGTCGCCGCCCAGGCGGGCGATCGGGTTGCCGCCCACGACGTCCTTCAGTTCCGGGTTGTCCAGGAGCGCCGCGACGACCGGCTGCGCGCGGTAGTCCTCCACTGCCTGTGCCTGCGAATAGCTCTCGGGGTCGGCGAGGTGCCGGGCCCGGAAGTCACCGAAGGCGCGGGCGGGCGGGTAGGCGGAGGCGAACTCCTGCCATGCCTCGAAGGTCCTGAGCGCCTCGGCGGCCGCCCGCGCACGCGGCGTTTCGAGATCCAGCAGTGCTCGCGGGCCGCCGTCGCACAGTGAAGGCGGGACATTGCGCGGCTCTCCGGACAGGGTTTCGGCACCCCGGATGAGGCGCGGGTCGTCCTCGTACCCCGGGACGACCAGGAACTCGAAGCCCCCGCCGTCGATCCGCCAGTAGTCCCACCACGTCTCGACATCCGGATCGCCGACTCCGACGTCACGGTTGTAGTCGTACGGCGCCATCGCCGCGCTGATCGCCCGGACGACGTCCCCCGGGTCGCACGGGGGGACGCACACCGTCACTCGCTCTTTCGCCATGGCCCTTTTCCTCGGTCTCTCTGCGCACTCATGCCATCGGCGGCGGGTCACAGGAAACGAGCCATCCGTCGCAGCCCCGCTGCCACGAGCGCGTCGCGTCCCAGATCATGTACAGATCACCGACGACGCCGAGACCGCCCATGAGCTTACCCACTCTGCTTCCCCCGCCCGACCTGGGCTCCGACGGCACATCGGGCACGCTGGGAGCCTTCCCGGTGACCTCGCCGGGGGTGATCCGGACGGTCCCACCGGGGACCTTGCGGACCAGTGGCTGCACGCGTTGCGTGTCGAAAGCGCCGTCCGGCCAGATCACGCGCACGTGCTTGTTGCCGACGAACTTGTCCCGGATCGCCTCCGCCTCGGCCTGGCTCTTCGCGACGTAGACGGTGTTCTGGGTCTGGGCCTTGCCGGTGCTGGTGGTGTTCATCTTGTTGGAAACCGTTTTGGCGACGTCGTCCGCGTTGAACACCTTGGCGTTGCTCTCGTTGGCGTCCCAGACATCGACGGCCACGATCTTGCCGTTCTTCCAGGTGACCTTGATGAAGTCCGCCGTGGCACCGGCCGCGACATGGTCGCCGTTGGCGCCGTGCATCAATCCCTTCCTGGGGATGACGCCCTTGTCGTCCTGCCACAGGTACCGGGAGCCACTGCCGTTCTTGGAACCGTCGTAGTACTTGCCGCCGAAGCTCAGGTCCTCGTTCATGTAGTCGAACGCGACCTGCTCCGAGACGTTGTTCGTCCGCGCGCCCAGTGTGTGCGGGACGCCGCGCTCGTCGTAGATGACCCGGCGGCCGTTTACCGTGCCTTGAGTAAGCGCGTGATCCGAATCGATCTCCTTCGGGGGTTGCGCCGCGACCGGCACTCCCCCGCGGCACACCGCCGTGCCCTCCCAGCACTCGATGGCCTGCAGGCCGTCCGGGTCGCTCTTGGTGACCGGGTTGTTGTCGGCGTAGGCGTAGCCGTTGATCTGCAGCGGGTCGGACGGGTCGATGACCGGGTCGGCGGAGAGGAAGCGGCCGGTGGACTGGTCGTACTCGCGGGCGCCGAGGTGGGTGAGGCCGGTCGCCGTGTCGTCGACACCTGTGCGCAGGTAGGAACGCCGGTCGGGCCAGCTGGACGGCTGGCTGCCGCGCGTCTCGCCGAAGGGCTTCGAGAAGCGGCGGGTGACGGGCTGTCCACTGGCTTCGTCCACCGCGGTGGTGGAGGTGCCGAGCTGGTCGGTGAGCAGGATGCTCAGCCGGTGGCCCGTCGTGCTGCCGTACTTGGTGGAACGGACCACGGTGGGCGCCCCGGAGTGGGAGTAACCGCGCGAGGCCGCGACGATGTTGCCCTTGATGTCCGCGCTCACCTCGGTCTCGCCGAGGTAGAGCACGCTGCCCGCGGCGGTGTGCTCCAGCAGGCGGTTGCCCGCGGCGTCGTACACGTACGTCGTCCGGTCGGCCGGCGTCCACTGCTGGGCCGCGCTGCCGTTGCACGTGTAGAGCTGCAGGTCGGTACCGTCCGCGTCGTTGGAGCTCGGCACGTCGACGCACTTGCCGGACGCGGGGTTGTAGAGGCTCTTGTCGGAGGTGCGGACGGTGAACTTCTGCGCGCTGCCTCCGTCGCAGGAGGCCAGCAGGATCTTGGTGCCGTTCGCGGTCCCGGAGGCGCTCGCGCACTTGCCGAGGATCCGCAGGGTGTCGCCGGTCGTCCGCCACTGCTGGGCGCGGGAGTTGTTGCACCGGTAGAGCTGGACGGGGTTGCCGTCGGTGGTCAGGGCGCCGGCGTCGTCCAGGCACTTGCCGGACAGGCCGACGACCGCTCCGGCGCCGTCACCGAAGCCCTTGGCCTCGGTGACCTTGTCCTCGGCGTTCCAGACGAGGTTCTGCGTGCCGCCGGGCAGCGTCCTGGTCTCGGCGTTGCCGACCGCGGTGTAGGTGTAGCTCGACGCGGTGCCCGTGGCCGGTGTGACCTTGGTCAGGGTGTGCGGCTGCGCGAGCGTGCCGCCGGTTCCCTGGGTGCCGTAGCCGTAGACGCTCCTGACGTCCTTCGTGGTGTCGGCGGGGTCGTGCTCGGTGAGGCTCGACCGGTTGCCGATCGCGTCGAAGGTGAAGGACTGCCAGTAGGCGGTGGTGTCGCCGGACACCGTGCCGGTGGCGGGTGCGGCGGCGTTCAGCGAGGCCGCCATGTCGGTGTCGGGCGCGGTGGCGTCCGTGGCGGAGTCCGGTGCCTCGGCGATGGGGCCGGCCGAGGACTGGCCGTCCTGCCGGTAGCCCCAGGCGGTGCCGCTCGTGGACTTGCAGCCGGTGCCCGCGGTGCCCACGGCCACCGAGGAGGTCCAGGCCTGGACCATCTCGCCGAGGTAGTCGTAGGTGAAGCACTGGGTGTCCCAGGTGCTCGTCGACCCGGTGGTCTGCTTGCGGGCGCTGGAGGTGACGTTGCCCGCCCGGTCGTAGGAGTAGTAGGAGTCCGAGATCCGGTGGGAGTCGTCGGTCTCGCGGTCCCACACGGTGCGCTGGACGCGGCCGGTGTGCTCGTCGACGAAGTTCGTCGTCCACACCCGGTAGGGCTGCGCGCCGCTGACCGTGCGCAGCGGCTCGCCGTAGGGCGAGTAGGTGACGTCGGAGGTGTACCAGGTCAGGCCCGAGGTGGACTGGGGCAGGCCGTCACTGTCGTAGCGGGTGACGACCTTCTCCTTGGCGAGGCCGCCGACGGCCGGCAGGGTGACGCTGAGCGGCTTGCCGGTCGGCGTGTAGGCGTACTCGTATCGGTAGGTGCCCGCCAGACCGGTGGTGTCGGCCTGCGCGGGTACGACGATCTCGCGCCCGGTCGGCCGGTACTCGCTGTCGTAGCCGGTGACCGAGTCGACGTAGTCGCCGGTGGCGTCGTGCCGGATGGAGGAGGCGGGCTTGCCGGCCGCTCCGGGCAGGTCGTAGGTGAACTCCTTGACCGGCGCCGCGGTGGGCGAGCCCTCCCGCACGTAGGTGACGCGGCCGATGGCGTCGTAGTTGGTGTAGGTCGTCTTCTGGTTCGCGTCGGACGCCTTGGTCTGCCGGTCGAGGTCGTCGTACTCGAAGGACGAGGTGCCGAGGTCCGGGTCGGTGGAGGTGGTGAGCCTTCCGCGCGCGTCGTAGGTGTAGGTCCAGAGGTTGCCCAGGTGGTCCTTGACGGAGGTGCGGTTGCCCCGGGCGTCGTAGCCGTACCAGGTGCTGCGCCAGTCGCTGAGGTCCTTGTTGGTGAAGTGCTGGACGCGGGTGGCCCGGCCGAGGGCGTCGGTGGTCGTCTTCGTCGCGGGGGTGGCGCCGCCGGCGGGCTTGGCGAGCGTCCAGTTGTCGCCGTAGCTGGTGGTGTCGGAGTAGACGGCCGTGCCGCTGTGCAGCGCGGTCGTCTTCACCGGGCGCTCCAGGCCGTCGTACGTGGTCCGGGTCATGCTCGGTACCAGGCTGAGGCTCTTGGGCTTGAACTGTGCCGCCTCGGGCTCGCCCTTGGCGAGGTAGTCGCCGGTCTGGTCGCGGACGAGGCCGTGGTCGTCGTAGCGGGTGTCGACGATGACGCGGCCGGGGCCGTGCGCCTCGCTCTGGACCTGGAACTGGCGGCCCAGGCCGTCGTAGAGGGTGACCTGCTTGGCGTAGGTGCCGTCGTCCTTGACGGTCTGCACGGTGACCGCGGTGGGCTTGGTCGCGCTGGAGGTGACGGCGGCCATCTGGTAACCGATGATCACGTCCGGGGACCTGTCGCCCGAGGAGCGGGACGCCGACCAGCCCTTGGTCAGCCGGCCCAGGGCGTCGTACTCACTGCGGGAGACGTGTCCGTTGGTGTCGGTGACCGTCAGGGCCAGGCCGCGGCCCGGGTCGTAGGTGGTGGTGCTGGCGTGCCCCTTGGGGTTGATCGTCTTGATCGCGGTGACCGGTCCGCCGATGTCGGCGGGCGTGTACTGGGTCTCCGTGACGCCCTTGAGCGGGTCGGTGATCTTGCGCGGCCTGCCGAGCGGGTCGTAGCTGCGGCCGGTCACCACCGAGTAGCCGACGCCGGTGCCGTCGGGGTTGGCGGTGCTGGTGGGCAGGCCCTTGGTGGGGGTCGCGCCCCAGGCGCCGTTGTCGTAACTGGTGCGGGTGGCGTTCATCAGCTGCGTCGCCGGGTCGGCGGTCGCCCAGCCGTCGCAGGAGGTCGCCGTCATACGGACCTGCTTGGGCAGGCCGATGAGGTTGGCGTCCTCGTTGTTGACGTAGTCGGTACGGGCGCAGGTGTAGTCGCTGAGCTTCTCGCCGCTGCCGTCGGGCTTGACGACGGCGGTCTGCACCTGCCACGGCAGCCCGTGGCCGGTCTCGAACTCGGTCTCGGTGCGCACCGCCTGCCAGCTGGAGTCGACCGTCTGGATCGCGTCCGTGCGCCGGACGTCGACCTGGTGGGCGAGGAGCGGGTCGAGTCCGCCGTCCCGGGTGCGGGAGGCCGTCTGGTTCGACCAGGGGTAGTTCAGGGTGCGCTTGAGGAGCCGGCCGCCGGTGCCGTCGTAGGTGAGGGTCTCGGCCGCCATACCGGCGTACTGCGGCGCGTCGTCGGCGGCCAGCGTGACGGCGCCGGTGGAGTCCTTCACCGCGCCGCCGGTGCCGCGGAAGTAGCGGGTGACACCGTACGACTGGGTCTGCGGGACGCCCACGGTGGTGCCGCCGTTCTTCGCGCCGCGGTACGTGGCCACCTTCTGGTAGCCGCGCCAGACGCTGTAGGTGCGCAGGCTCGGCTTGGTGAGCTCGTCGTCGTCCTGGCCCCAGGCCGCGTCGCTGTAGGCGTACTTGGTGGTGACGCGGTCCGAGACACCGGAGATCTTGTCGATCTCGGTGACCGAGTCGACGACGTACTTGTTGAACCAGGCGAGCGGGGGCTTGGCCTGTTCCGCGTCCGGTGACCAGCGCACGGGGTAGCAGGTGCCGTGGTTGTCGGCGGGGTCGACGGACGGCTCGGTGCGGCAGCCGCCGCGGTAGACGACCTCGACGTCGCCGCCGTTCTCGGTGGACACCGTGCCGATGCGGGGCCGGGTGAACCCGGGCCGCGGGTCGCCCTTGTAGCGGGGGACCAGGTTGGGCAGCTGCTGGTCCTTGAGGTAGCCGCCGAGCGGGTCGTCCTTGCTGACGACGTACGGCCCGAAGCTGACACCGGACGTGGTCAGCAGGGTGCCGGTGGTGTCGCCGGGCGCGTAGCCGGTGCGGGTGACGGAGTCCAGCCACAGCCCGGGCGAGGTGTTGTACCAGTCGCGCGGGAAGGAGTGGTGGAGCGTGTAGGTGTCGACGCGCGCCAGGCCGCTGCCGCCGGGGCGGGCGGCGTAGGTGGTCACGGTGCCCAGCCGCATCCGGATCCAGAACGACGGGAAGGCCGGGCACAGCTTGGAGTCGGACTTGCAGTTGAGGTTGCCGGGACTGTCCCACCAGGGGCGGTAGGAGGCGGGGTTCTTGGTGTCGTCGAACTTGTCGGCGGCGCAGGAGCCGTCGGTCTCCACGCAGCGCTGCACGGCGTCGAAGACTATTTTCGCGGCGGGGCTGGTGAGGTTGTCGGGGCGCATCCCGTACTCGATGGTGTCCGGGTAGCCGCCGCGGACGTACTTCTCGGGCGTCGTGAACTTCTTGTTGACGGCGTAGTAGTTGGTCGACTTGTGCCAGGTGACGACCATGGTGTTGCCGTGCACGTCGACGACCTTGTCCAGGCCCCAGCTCCAGGCCTGCTGCTGCTTGGTGCCGTCGCCCGCGGTGCAGCGGGAGTCGGCGAAGGCGTCCTTGTGGCAGGGCTCGCCCGGGTGGTTGCCGAAGACGGGGACGGTGAAGACGGAGTCGGTGTCGGCGTGGCCGCCGCCCACCTTGTTCAGGCCGTAGTAGTACTGCGTGCCGTCGGCGGTGGTGACGACCCAGTACTCGCCGTCGTTGTCGCCGTTGTCGCCGCCGGTCTTCAGCTCGACCCTGGTGCCGTCGTCCTTCTCCAGCCGGTAGCTGCTGGTCTCACCGACCCGCACCAGTTGGGTGGTCCGGCCGCCGAGCGACAGCACGGCGTTGTACGACACCCAGCACAGGTCGGACGTCTTGTACTTCTTGTCCTTGTTGTTGGGCGCACCGGCGGCGATGTCCTCGCGGTCGTCCTTGCAGGTGCGGTAGCGGCGCTCGATGTGCCCGGGGTCGTAGTTCCAGCCCTCGCCGATCCAGGACGACTGGGGCGAGGAAGTGGCCGTTCTGCCGTCCACCGTCTGCGAGTTGTAGTCGAAGGAGATCTCCGGCCGGGGGCCGGCGGGCGCCGGCGGCACCTGGAGCGGATAGGACCAGGTGAAGGCGCCGGAGGAGTCGCCCGAGGCCCACTTGCCGTCGGTGGTCAGCGGCGTGGCCTTGAAGGTGCCGGCCGGGCCGGACCCGGAGTCGACGGCCCCGACGACGGCGCTGTCACCGCTCGCGGCGGCCGGCTGCACGTAGGAGGCCTGCGCGACACCGGAGCCGGAGGAGCCGGAACCGCTCGCGGCGGCCTGGCCGACCGTGCCGTCGGCCGCGGTGTCGACGGTGGCCGTCACGGTCTTGGCCTGCGGGTCGTTGACCGTGTCCAGCTCGGTGTACTGCTGGCACGCCTCGGCGTCCGGGGTGGTCAGGTAGCACTCGGGGAACTGGACGAACTGCAGCCGGGAGGCCCAGTCGGCGCCGTAGAGGTTCTCGTACGTCTTGTAACTCAGCTGGAGCGAGACCGGCACCGAGCCCGTCGTCGGTGCGGTCACCTTGACGAGGGTGCCGTCCACGCCCTGGGCCTCGGGGGCGGCGCGGTCGAAGACGCCGACCTGCCAGGTGCCGCTGGGGGCGGGGGCGTCGGGGGCCTGGCCCAGCTTGACCGGGAGGGGGCCGGCGGGAAGGTAGTCGGTCTGTGTGGCGGTGGCTGAGCCGCCGGTGCGCAGGGCGGTCTGCTGGGTGGTGGTGCCGGTGCCGAAGCTGACCGGGGCGGTGCCGGACGGGGCCGGGGTGGTGGTGCCGGACGGCGCCTCGGTCTGGTCGGTGGGCTGGTCCGTGCGGATGCTGTCGAGGCCGGGGTCCCGGGTGGTGCCGGCGATCGCCTCGTCGTCGGTGAGTTTCACCAGGTCGACGTCCTCGCGCGGGGCGTCGGCGGTGGTGGGGTCCGGCGGCGAGGCGAACGCCTGGGTGGGCAGCAGGGCGAGCGCCACTGCCACGGCCACCGGCGCGAACACGGCGGAACGGCGTCTGCGCCGGTGCGCGGACATGAAGAAGGGCACGGCGAAAATCCCCCGGTCGACCCGAAACAAGGTGGAGTGGCGCCTGGGTTGACCGCAGGTGAAGCCACTTCAAGATCGGCCAGATTCTGTGGTCACGCCATGAAGAAATCCAGAGTTCCCTGTGATCATGTGGCAATGATCACGTCATGTAACAGTCAAAGGAGCGTCAATCGGGATGCTCCGACGCCCCCGGAGCCCTATCGCGGCCATCGGTTCAAGACACAGGCGTGACGGGCGCCTTCCCGTAGGTCATGATCTGCAGCCGTTGTCCGAGGGGGAAGGAAGACTCGTTCATGACCAGCAAGTGGCGGCGCCTGCGCGCCCGCCGGGCCGCGGCCGCGGCTGTCGTGGCCCTGGCCACGGTCGGCGGCCTGACGTACGCGGGGCTGACCGGCACCGGCGGGGACCGGCACCGCGGCAGCGACCACCCGGCCCGCGCGGCCGCACCGGTCACCGAGGCCGAGGCCGCCTCGCGTGCGGCGAGGTCCGGCAGGCCGGTCGAGGTGACGGCGCTGCGCACGGCGTACGAGACGACCTGGGCGCGGCCCGACGGGCTGCTGCAGCGGCGCGTGCACGCCACGCCGGTCCGTGCCAGGGCCCACGGCCGCTGGCAGCCGATCGACACCACGCTGGTCCGCACCGGACATGGCTGGTCGCCACGCGCCACCAACGTCGGGCTCACGTTCTCGGCGGGCTCCCGCGCCGCCTCCGCGCGTGCCGACCGGGCGGCCGGGGTGCGCAGGGTCTCGCTGCTCGCCGCGGCCGCCGACACCGGCAGCCCTCTGGTGACCCTCACGACCGGGGCGCACACCGTCCAGCTGACCTGGCCGGGCACCATCCCGGCACCGGTGATCGACGGCTCGCGCGCGCTGTACCCGGAGATCATCCCCGGCGCCGACCTGGTGCTGACGGCGGACGACGGGGGCTTCGCCCAGCTGCTGGTGGTCAAGACCCGGCAGGCGGCGGCCGATCCCCGGGTGGCGCGGCTGGCCTACGGGCTGACCTCCCCCGACCTGACCTTCAGTCTGGACCCCACCACCGGCATCGTCAGCGGCCGGGACGCCGACGGCGAGGAGGCGGCGATCTCACCGACGCCGCTGATGTGGGACAGCTCCGGAACTCCTGCCCTGACCGACGGTCAGGCGGGCACGAGCGCGGCACCGACCGCCGCCGAGAGCCTGTCCGGCGACGCCACCGCCGCTCCGGACGACTCGGAGTCACCCACCGCCTCCCCCGAGCCCAGCGACTCCGTCGACGACAGCGACGACGGTGACGTCGACGACGAGGTGCTGCCCGACGCCACCGACGAGGCTCCCGACGCCTCCGCCGGGGAGAGCGAGAGCGCCGCACCGTCCGTTCCCGCCGAGCCCTCGCCCGAGCCGACCCACACGGGAGCGGGCGCCACCCTGGACCTGCCCTCGCTGGCCGGCCCGCAGCCCGACTCCCGCGGCACCCTGGTGACGGCCGACCTCGACGGCTCCACCTGGTCCCTGACGCCGGACCAGGATTTCCTGACCGACCCCGACACGGTCTACCCGGTCTTCATCGACCCGTCGGTCAGCAAGCACACCAACGACTGGACCACCGCCTACAGCCGCCACCCCAACGCGAACTTCTACAACGGACGCAACTTCAACAAGGGCACGCACGAAGCGCGCGTGGGCTTCGAGTCGGACACCTGGGGGACCTCGCGGTCGTTCTTCAGCATCGACTGGAACCCGGACCTGAAGGGCGCCACCGTCATCAGCGCCAAGCTGCACGCGCTGGAGACCTACTCGTGGTCGTGCAGTGCCCGCACCATGAACGTGTATCTGACCGGGGCGATCAGCAACAAGACGACCTGGCGCAACGCCCCGAGAATGACGGCGGGCAACAAGCTCGCGAGCAAGAGCTTCGCGCACGGCTACCGGTCCTCGAGCTGCCCCGACGACTACGAGGCGTTCGACGTCAAGCCGGCCGCGCAGAAGGCGATCGCGCACGGCTGGGACACCCTCACCATCGGCCTCCGGGCCGGTGACGAGGACTCGGCGTACTCGTGGAAGAAGTTCCAGGCGGACGGCGGCAACGACCCGTACGTCGAGCTGGTCTACAACCGCCCGCCGGCCGCCCCTTCGCACCTGGACCTCGACCCGGACCTGTCCTGCGACACCACCTCGCCCTACGTCAACGTCGGCGCGTCCTCGATCACCTTCTGGGCGAACAGCAGCGACAAGGACGCCAACCTGGACTCGCTGCGCTTCGAACTGTGGCCGACCGGCGGCAGCGGAAACCTGCTGGGCGCCAAGTCCAAGGTCACGGTCGGCAGTCAGACCGACTCGGCCCGCGTGCACACCGACCCGTTCTCCACCAGCGGCCTGAAGAACGGCGTCAAGTACTCCTGGCGGGTCAAGGCGGTGGACAAGCGCGGAGCGACCTCCGCCTACGCGCCGTCGAAGACGCCGTGCCGGTTCGTCTTCGACAGCTCCCGGCCCACCCCGCCCGTGGTCACCTCCACGACGTTCCCCGACGCCGACGCGAAGGACGACGGCTTCGGCAACGCGGACGAGGACTCCACCTGGTCCACCGTCAAGTTCGGCACGACGGGCTCCTTCACCTTCAAGGCCTCGCAGACCGACGTGGTCAAGTACGAGTACGGCTACAACTCCGCCTCGTACACCGGTTCCGTGTCGCGGACGAACGGCGCCGCCACCTCCACCCTGACCGCCTACTCCGGCGCGAAGCCGCCGCTCGCCGGGCCGAACGTGCTCTACGTACGGGCCGTGGACGACGCCGGGAACGTGTCGGACCCACGGAAGTACTTCTTCTACGTCACCCCGCGCGACACGGCCGACGCGCCGGGAGACTTCACCGGCGACGGCTTCCCCGACCTCATGGTCGTGGACGCCAACGGCAACCTGCGCATGTACCCGGACAAGGGCACCGTCGACGGCTCCAAGGGCACCGGCGCCCTCGGCTACTCCATGTCCGGCGCCTACCAGGAGAACAGCGACAAGGACCCGAACGGCGACGACCTGCCCCTGTACTCCCGTCCCTCTTCCGGCTACTGGAAGAACACCCTCATCGCCCACCTCGGCGACGTCTACGGCGGTGACGGCCTGCAGGACCTCATCGCGGTGCGCGAGGGCAGGCTGTGGGTGTACCCGGGCGACGGCTACGGCGCCGTCGACATCGGCAGGCGGCACGAGATCCTGCTGCCGGCCGGTGCACCGGATCCCTCGACGATCACCCAGATCGTCTCGGCCGGCGATGCCACGGGCGACGGCAGGCCCGACTTCTTCCTCACGGTCGGCGACGCGCTGTGGGCGCTGATCGGGTACAACGGCGCCACCGTGGACGAGGCCCGGCGACTGTCCGCGTCGGCCTGGACCGAGCGTGACCTCGTCACCGCCCAGGACATCTCCGGCGACGGCGTCACCGACTTCGTCTACCGCTCGGACGCCAGCGGACGGCTGCTGTTGCGCAAGGGCATCAAGGACACCGCGACCGGCGGGGTCGACACCGGTTCGCTCGCCTCGGCGGCCGCCTCCTCCGGAGGCGTGGACACCGAGTACGGTGCCTCCGGCTGGGGCAGCTCCAGCATCAGGCTGCTCTTCGGCACCCCGGACGCCAACGGGGACGGCATCCCCGACATCTGGACGCTCAGAGTGGACGGCACCGTGCGCTTCTACTCCGGCAGCCGCACGGCACTCAGCGGCTCCGGTACGGAGATCGTCGGCAACGGCGACGGCATCGGCTGGAAGAACAAACTGACGGTCGGCTGACGCACCGCCGGACACCGCATACGACGCCGACGCGCACGGAACCTCCGGTGCGCGTCGGCGTCGTGCGCACGGCATCGGAATCGAGAACATACCGGCGCCAGGCCGACAGGCACGGCGTGGTGACCCTCACTCCACCGTCAGGTCGCCGCCATGCTCACCGAGGGGGTGGCCGGGTGTCGTGCGCGGCCGGCTTGTGCGCGGTCAGGTCCAGGAGGACGAGCGCGTCATGGGCCGGGGTGCCGGGCTCGGCGTGGTAGGTGACCAGGCGATGACCGGGGGTGCCCTCCAGCTGCATCCCCTGGTAGCCGAGGGTGAAGGTTCCGACGTCGGGGTGGTGGTAGGTCTTGCGTCCGAACGCATGCGCCTTGACGTCGTAACGCTCCCACAGCCGGGCGAAGTCCGGGCTCTTGAGCAGGAGTTCGCCGACGAGCACGGCCAGGTCGGGTGCGTCGGGGTCGGTGCCGGCCAGGGCGCGAAGGCGGGCGACGCAGCCGCGCAGGGTGTGCTCCCGGTCGGCGAAGAGTTCGCGGGCGGCGGGGTGGAGGAAGGCGTAGCGGGCGAGGTTGCGCTGTATGACCGGCCAGTCCTCGATGCCCGCGAACAACGCCAGCCCGGCGGGGTTCCAGGCCAGCAGGTCGTTGGTGCGACCGGCGACATACGCGGGGCCCGGGCGAAGGCTCTCCAGCAGCAGCGTGACAGCGGGCCGCACGGTCCTGCTGGGGGCGACGGGAGGTTCGGGTGCTGTCCGGGCGGCACGGACGGCGAGGCTGCGCAGGTGCTCGTGTTCGTCCTCCGTCAGCAGGAGGACGCGGGCGAGTGCGTCGATGACGGACGGGCCGGGGCGGGTCTCCGTGCCGCGCTCCAGCCGGGCGTAGTAGTCGATGCTGACCCCGGCCAGGGTGGCCAGCTCCTCGCGGCGCAGCCCCGGGGTGCGGCGCAGTCCGGCGCCGGGAGACAGTCCCGCCTCGGCGGGGGTCACCTGGGCCCGGCGAGCCCGCAGGTAACGCCCCAGCTCGGTGCCACCACCGGCAGGCTGCTGCTGCCGCTCACGTGTCATACCGTCCAGTCTGCCGGGCCTGTGACCTGCGCGGCCGGCGCGTGGGGTGCCCTGTCACAGCACGGAACGCCACTGCCCGGCACGACACGGCCTGCCACGCGGCGCTGCGGGCGGGCAGGCTGGGCCAGGTCGCGGATCCCCTCTTCGTCGACCCTCCGGCGTCCGACCAACCCGCGCTTCACCGAGGAGAACCTCCGGCGCAACCTGGCCCTCGTCGCCGAGGTCGAGGCGGTGGCCGCGGGCGACCGCCTCGAAGCGGAGACGAGCCGACTGATCAACCTCTGACCCACCCCTCTTCCAAGAGCCGGAAGGCACTCGGCGCCTCTGCACCGGAGCCGGCCGGGCCGGATGCGCTGCCCGCACCGGAGGGCGGCCGCTGCTGATCGGCCGGTGCTCCGTCAACTCCCCTTCAGTTCAAGCAAGATCGGAAGACTCTTATGCGAGCGACAGTGATGTACGGCGCCCGCGACGTCCGCGTGGAGGACGTCCCGGACCCGAAGATCCAGAACCCCACCGACGCGATCGTCCGGGTGGTACTCGCCTGTGTCTGCGGCAGCGACCTGTGGCCGTACACCTCCATGCCGGCCACGGAAGAGGGCCGGCGCATGGGACACGAGTTCCTCGGCATCGTCGAGGAGACCGGCTCCGAAGTGTCCGGGGTGAAGGCCGGTGACCTGGTGGTCGCGCCCTTCCTGTGGGCGGACAACACCTGCGTCTTCTGCCGGGAAGGCCTGCACGTGGTCTGTCCGCACGGCGGCCAGTGGGGCCCGAACGGGGTCGACGGCGGCCAGGGCGAGGCGGTCCGCGTCCCACAGGCCCAGGGCACCCTGGTCAAGCTGCCGGTGGCCGAGGACTCCGCCCTCCTGCCCTCCCTGCTGAGCCTCTCCGACGTCCTGTGCACCGGCCACCACAGCGCGGTCAAGGCCGGAGTCGACGAGCGCACCACCGTCACCGTGATCGGCGACGGCGCGGTCGGCCTGTCCGCCGTACTGGCCGCCAGGCGGCTCGGAGCCGAGCGGATCATCCTGATGGGCCGGCACAAGGACCGCACCGACCTGGGTGTCGAGTTCGGGGCCACCGAGGTCGTTCCCGAACGCGGCGAGGAAGGCATCGCCCGCGTGCGGGAACTGACCGGCGGCATGGGCACCCACGCCGTGCTCGAATGCGTCGGCGCGCTGTCGGCGCTTGAGACGGGCCTCGGCGTGGTCCGGCCCGGCGGCGCGATCAGCCGGGTCGGCGTGCCGCAGTACGGCGAGATCCCCTTCGGCTTCATGGACTTCGCGAAGAACGTCACCCTCACCGGCGGCGTGGCCCCGGCCCGCGCCTACATGGAGGAACTGCTGCCCGACATCCTGGAGGGGAAGATCGAGCCGGGCCGCGTCTTCGACCGCACCATGGACCTGGACGACACCCCCGACGCGTACCGCGCGATGGCCGGCCGCGAGGCACTGAAGGTCCTGATCAAGCCCTGACGGACGGGGGTCAGCCCTGCTTCTCCTCGGCGGACCGTGCGGCGGCCCCGGCGCCGGCCCCGTCGAGGAGGAGGATCTTGTCGTGGTCGGGGGTGCCGGGTGCGGCGAAGAACACGACGAGGCGGTCGCCGGGGGTGCCGTCGAGCTGCATGGACTGGTAGCCGAGGGTGAGGTCGCCGACCTCCGGGTGGTGGAAGGTCTTGTCGCCGCGCGGGTGCGGCTGCACGTCGTAGTCCCTCCAACGGCGCACGAACTCCGGGCTTTCCAGCATGAGTTCGTCGATGAGCGGGGCCAGGCCGGGCGTGTCCGGTTCGGTGCCGGCCAGGGCGCGGATGCGGCCGACGCAGGTGCGGACCTGCTCGTCCCAGTCGGCGAACAGCTTCGGCGCATGCGGGTCCAGGAAGAGGTAGCGCAGGGCGTTGCGCCGCTCTGCCGGCCAGTCCTCGGTCCCCGCGAACAGGCGGACCGAGCCGGGGTTGCCGGCGAGGATGTCCATCGTGCGGCTGATCACGTACGCGGGGTTGGGCCGCAGGCTCTCCAGCATCAGCTCGATGTCGGGCCGCACGGTCCGTTCGGATGCGGCCGGCAGTTCCGGCGCGGACCTCCTGTCGGCCCGCTCGGCGAGATCGCGCAGATGCCGATGCTCGTGGGCGCCCAGCCGGAGGGCACGAGCGAGGGCATCGACGACGGCAGGACTGGGGTTGGTCTCCTGGCCGCGCTCCAGGCGCGCGTAGTAGTCGATGCTGATCCCGGCCAGCGTGGCCAGCTCCTCCCGGCGCAGCCCCGGCGTACGCCGCAGCCCGGCGCCCGTCGCCAGGCCGACGTCCTGCGGCGTCACCTGGCTCCGGCGGGTGCGGAGGAAGATCCCCAGCCCGCTGCCGTCGGCGTTCCGCTGCTCACGCGCCATGTGGTCCAGTATGCAGCCGGAGTCATCGCCCGATCTGCCCCCGCGTACGCCTGTCCCACCCGGGGCACCGCGATGCGGTGCCGGCCGACCGGTTGCCCGCGGGCCCGGCCCAGCCGGCCGGCCTGCCGGATCAGAGGGATGCCAGCCAGGCCGCCATGTCATCGGGGTGGCCGAAGCGGAGGGCGTCGAGAGGGGCGAAGCGGGGATCGCGGATACGGCGCTCGACTTCGCGGCGGCGGGCCCCGTGTTGCGACCAGGACCACCAGGCCGGGTGTTCCCGGCTCAGCCAGCCCGTCCAGGTCTCCCTGTTGCCGCCGAAGAGGACCTCGCGTGTGACGGTGCGCCGGAAGGACCGGCGCAGCACGCGCGGCATGATGACGCGCCTGGGATAGTCCAGCCAGATCACGGTGTCGGCCCGGTCCCACAGCAGGTCACGGACTTCCGGATAGCCGAGAGAGTCGATGATCCAGCGAGACCCGGCAGCGATCCTCGACACGTCTTCGGTCAACTTGTCATTGACGGCCCAGTCGGGGCCGTTGAAATAGACCGCGTCCATCTCGTGGTACGGCAGGCCCAGACGGCTGCTCAAGGTCTGGGCGAGTGTGGACTTGCCCGCACCGGTGACACCCACCACCAAGATCCGTTCCACGGGTGCACCCTATCCCGGCACCTTGGCATGAACGCTCCCGCGCTGCCCCCGTGGGCAGGTCAGCTTGCCGGCGGCCGCAGTCGGGGTGGATGCCGCGGATCAGGTGGCGATGTTCATGCGCGCGGAGCCGAAGCACCCCCTGCCCGTGCTTCTCCTCGCCGGCACAAGCGACCCGACGGCACCTCGGTGATCGAGACCCGCTACACCCAGCCCGGCAAGGCCTTCGTCGTGGCGTTCACGGTCTCCGGGCGGCGGCCACACGATCCCCAATCCCGACTACCGCTTCCCCACCCGCGGTGAGGAAGCCGGGACCGGCGCGCCACGGTTCGGGACCGTCCCCAAGCCGGCAGCGGATTCCCCTTCGACCGCACGACGGCTCCGCCCCGGTCTCAGGGGCAGAGTCGCTGTGGCCGTTGTCGCAGGCCAGACGTCTGCGAGCAGCGTATCGGCCGCTGACGGACGACACCGCGGCGAGCCGCGTGGCCCGGACGGTGCACGCGGGCCTGGCCTGGGCGCTCGGCCTGCTCGCGCGCTGACGGGGATGCGTCGTCAGGAAGCCTGCCGGCTGTCCTGGTCCAACTCGGTGACGTTCCGGCGAAAGTCGGTCTTCTTCCGCTCCTCCAGATGGGCGTATCCCATCAGGCCGACCAGGATCGCCAGAAGCACGGCCGAGGAGCCGGCCGTTCCGAGATCGAGTCCTCCCTTGGCGACGGGCTTGGTGAGGAAGTCACCGGCCGTGGCCCCGAGCGGCCGGGTGAGGACGAAGGCGACCCAGAACAGTACGACGTTGGGCACCGCGGGCACCCGCATCAGGACCAGCAGCACGGCGAGCAGCCCGGAGATCAGGAGGGCGCCGCCCGCGTATCCGAGTCCGGAGCTGTCGGACAGGAAGTCGCCCATCGAGGTGCCCAGGGTGTTGGAGACCAGGATCGCCGACCAGAACAGCGCCTCCCCGCGGAAGCTGACGATGTCGCGGATGACGAAGGTCATCCCGGTGTACTTCCAGACGGCGAAGATGGCGATCAGGATCGAGATCAGGATCGCGGCGCCGACGGGGTATCCCAGTCCGAGGCCCTGTGGCCCCCAACCGAGCGACGTGGCTCCGCCGGAGAGGTAGCTCGTGTCACGGTTCATGAAGTCGGACATGGTGGTCCCGGCCATGCTGGTGGACAGGATGACCGTCCAGTAGAAGAAGGGGTTGTAGCGCAGGGACCTGAGCTGGACGACCAGTGTGACCACGAAGATGAGGAAGAGCAGGACCGTGGTGATGAAGTAGCCGAGCTTGAGCGTCTGGGCGAACAGGTCACCGGCAGTCTCGCCGAGGGTCGTGGCGGCGGTCTTCATGACCCAGAAGGCCAGGGTCACCTCCGGCAGTTTCTTCATCACGGACTTGCCGGTGCCGGCGCCGTCCAGCTCGGTGAGGACTTCGGTTTTGTTCAAGGTCGGACTCCTTGTCGTCATGGCGCCGGGTCACGTGCCTGGACCCACCTTTGCCACGGCTCACGGGTTGTCGCCCGCCAGACAACCGGCGCGGGATAAGTCATGTGCCGCTCGCGGGGTGAAGCTTCCGTGAAGCAGCCCTGTCAGCGTGCTGTGCCGCCATGCGGGTGACGGTGGGGGACGGGCCGCGCGCTCACATCGGCGCCATGGGTATGCGCAGGGTGAACGTGGCGCCGTTGCCCGGTCCGAACGATGACGCGGTGACGTCTCCGCCGTGGGCGCGGGCGATGCCCCGGGCGATGGTCAGGCCGATGCCGCTGCCACCGGCCGGAGCGGGCCGGCCAGGGTGCTCAAGGCGTTCGAAGCGGCTGAAGATCCGGTTCAGGTCGCCGGCGGTGATGCCGACGCCGTCGTCCGTGACGAGGACGAGGACCTGGGGTGGCGCGTCCGGGCCGGTGCCCGCGTCGCTGCGGACGGAGATCGATACGTGCCCGTCGTGGTCGCACGCGGCCAGGGCGTTACCGAGCAGATTCACCAGCACCTGGGCGATGCGGTCGGGGTCGCAGGAGGTGATGGCCGGGGTGTCCGCCGCGACGGTGAGGGCGACCCGCTGATCGTCGTACTGGGGGCGCAGTCGTTCGGCGGTGGCCCGGGCCAGTGCGGCGACGTCAAAGCGCTTGCGGTGGAGGACGAAGGCTCCCTCCTCCACCCGGGACAGGCTGGACAGGTCGGAGGCCAGCCGGCGCAGCCGGTCCAGATCGTCGGTGAGCGAGGCGAACATCGCGTCGTCCGGCGCGAAGATGCCGTCGGCCAGGCCCTCGATCTGGCCGCGCAGGATGGTGATGGGGGTCTTCATCTCGTGGGCGACCTCGGAGACCAGCCGGGCGCGGCGCCGCTCGGTGTCCGCGAGTGCGGCCGCCAGCGTGTTCACGTCCGCGACCAGCGCGGCCAGGCCCGGCTCGCTGGGCAGGTCCAGGACGTGGTCGTAGCGTCCTTCGGCGAGCCGGTGGGTGGCGGCTCGCACGGTGTCCAGGGGGCGCACCAGGAACCGGGACATCACGACCGCCGCGACGACGGCCGCGGCCGCCCCGCTCCACAGGCCCATCGCGTCGGGGTCCAGGTAATCGTGTGCGGGACCGTTCATCAGTTCCCTGGTTCCCGACATCGCCCCGACCGCCACCAGTACGACCATGACATGGGAGAGCGCCAAGCGGGTGCGCAGCGACAGGCGGGCGTGGAACCTGCGCCACCGGGTCCGCCACCGGGCCGGCCGCACGTGGTTCACGTCCTTCCGCCCTGCGGGTGGACACGGCCGACGAACCGGTAGCCGACGTTGCGCACGGTACCCACGAACCGGGGCGCGTTGGCGTCGTCGCAGAGCGCGCGGCGCAGCGTCCGGATGTGCACGTCCACGACTCGTTCGTCGCCGAAGAAGTCCTCGCCCCACACCTGGGCCAGCAGACCGCGCCGGGTGAACACCCGGCCGGGGGCGCGGGCCATGGCGATCAGCAGGTCGAAGTCGAGGGCGGACAGCTCCGCCGTCCGATCGCCGTCGACCAGGACGGTCCGGGTACTCGGGTCGATGGTCAGACCCTCGAAGTTCAGGGTGCCGTCGGCCGCGTCCTGTTCCGCTCCGGGCCCGCTCTCGGCGCGCCGCAGGATGGCCCGGACGCGCAGCGCCAGCTCGCGCGGGCTGAACGGCTTGGTGACGTAGTCGTCGCTGCCGGTGGTGAAGCCGATGAGCCGGTCCACCTCTTCGTCCCTGGCGGTGAGCATGATCACGGGGACCTGGCTGGACTGCCGGATCCGGCGCAGTACCTGGAAGCCGTCCAGTCCGGGCAGCATCACGTCCAGCACGACCAGATCAGGCCGGTCGCGGGTGACCGCCTGCAGGCCGGAGGGCCCGTCCGGGGCCTCCAGGACCTCGAACCCGTCCGCCTCCAGATAACCGCGTACGGTCATGCGGATCTTGGGCTCGTCATCGACGACCAGAACCCGTTGCGTACTCATCGTGCTCGCTTTCGCTTTCGGTCTCGGCTTTCGGTCTCAGGTGCGGGGTCCGGTGCGGATGCGGGGCGGCCGGCGGTCTGGAGGCAGAGGTCGTCGAATCGGTCCAGCGTACGGCGGACGTCGTGACGCGGCCGGGTGAGCGGGCCGTCTGTCACAGCCCGCTCCTGCGGAGGTGAGGGTGCTCGCAGGTGGGGGAAGGGCGTGGAACGGGTGATCTGGAGTACGCCTGCGAAGGCGATCGCCCAGCAGGCCAGCCCGGCGAGTCCGGTGACCGGGGTGAGCCCGGGGGCCTCGCCGAGCAGGCCGATCCCGATCGCGACGGCGACGAACGGGTCGACCAGGGTCAGGCAGCCGACCGTGACCTCCGGTGGTCCTGATGCCTGGGCTTTCTGGACGAGCCAGAAGCCTGCGAGAACGGTGAGGGCCAGAGCCGCGAGCGTGCCGCACAGCACGGGGCTCACGCCGGAGGTCGTGAACTCCTCGCCCGCCGCCCGGATCAGTACCGACATGCAGCCGTACGAGCTCCCCGCGCCGATGGCCGCCGCCAGGCACCGCCGTCGGCCGCGCGATACCCCGGCGAGTCCGGTACAGCCGGCCACCATCGCCAGGACCAGCAGACCCGCCCGCAACTGGGCGGTCGCCGAGACGGAGGTGGCAACGGTGATCCGCGCGGCCAGTGTCGCGAAAGCCCCCGTCCCGAGGACCACCGCCAGCAGCGCGATCCCCGTGGCCGCGCCGAGCCGGGCGCGGCGCGCCCGCAGCCCCCAGAGCACGCTCACCACGACCCCGCTCACGCCCAGCGGTTGCACGACCGTCACCGGAGCCAGCCGCAGAGCGGTCACGTGCAAGCCCGCACCGGACGCCATCAGGACCAGCCCGGCAAGCCAGCGCGGCCGCCGGAACACGGACTTTCGCGGGCCGACGGCGGCACCGCGCGGCGGCTGGTGCAGAGCCTGGTGCTGGAGCCGCGCGCCCGCCGCGTAACCGCACGCGTCCAGAACCGCCAGAACCATGGCGAGCACGGTCACGGCCGGCTCCGTCCGTCGTGCCGCACCTCGGCCGTCGCGAAAGCCGTGAGAGCAGCCGTCGTCGGACGCCCCGGATCACGGTGACCGGCAGCGGCCGGCAGCGAAAGGAGACTCTGCATGCCCGCCAGACAACGCCGACCCGATAAGGCGGATACCACCCGCCGTGTGAAGCTTCCATGAAGCCGCTCGGCTCCGGAGCGGGCATCTCGGCAAGAGACAGGCACGGCGCTCGCGCAGGCCGGTGCCACAGCGGTCACGGTCGGCCACGCGGAGACGGCCTTGCCTGCCTCTTCCGGTTGTCACGCGATCCCCTGCGGTGTCTTTTCCTGCTGACATCGCTCAGCTCGGTCCTCTGCCGCTCGACGCCTCTCGCGATCTTCTTGCCGCTCCGGACGGAGAACGTGTGCGGCAGCTCGCTCGCGCCAGGCTGTTCCATGAGTCCTGAACAGCTCCTTGACCTCCAGGCGCGTTCGGCCCGACCGCCGCCGCGGCATCGCGCGGTGGATCACGGCTTCGGCACGGTGTGGGTGGGTGGTGTGGGCGCGGCCGGGGCGGTGGAGAACAGGGCGCGGCCGGAGACGACGTAGTCCGCCCCGGCCTGGAGACATACGCCGAGATTGGCGGCGTCGACACCGCCGTCGACGCCTGCCGGGAGTGCGGGGCGGGTCTGTCCGGCCTTGGCCGCCAGCGCCGGGTCGGCGGCGCCGGTGCTGCCGGGTTCGATCAGCATGACCAGAAGTCCGTCGACCATCTCGAAGCACGGCCGGACCGCGCTGAGTTCCGTTGCCGGTGCGACCGCGAGCCAGGCGGCGGCACCCGAGGCGCGGATCCGTTCGGCGGTGTCGGCCACGGCGTCGTGGTCCGCGCAGGACTCGAAGGGGAAGGTGACGCGATCGACCTTCCGGGCACAGATCTCGTCGATCAGACCGTCGAGTTCCGGTGCGATGACATGGATGTCGAGCGGCCCGGTCCGGCGCTCGGCGAGCGTGCGCACCAGGGAGAGGTCGACGCCTCGATGCCTACGGTCGTCCATGATGACGTCGGCGTGAATCCACAGGCCGGCGCGTTCCAGCCGCTGGGCGGCGGCGAACCGGTCCGCCTCGGCGACGGCGTAGATGCTGCCGGCGAGGGTGACCCCGGGGTGGCGGGCGATCTCGGTGAGGATCTCCGGATTCAGCTCCCGGTCCTGCGGGGTCATGCCGACGTGCCGGCGGACCCGGCGTTGTCGGTGTCGAGCGCGTCCCAACCGGCCAGCACCGTGTAGACCGCTTCCCGCGCGCCTCGTGAGCCGGGGCGGGGAGTGGCGACCGGCCGGGTCGCCGGTGCCCACTCGCGCAGGACGTCGCGCACCGCCCGGCCGGACGCGATGGCCGCCGCCTGCACGCAGGCGCCGCGTGCCGATGCCTCGGGGGCGTCGGCGACGAGTACCTCACGGCCGGTGAGGTCGGCCAGGAGCTGGGTATAGGCGGCGGAGCGCGCACCGCCGCCGGTGGCGATGAGGCGCCCGCCGGTGGCGATCCCGGCTGCGTTGAGGTGCCGCTCGCCGGAGACCAGGCCGAGGATGACCCCTTCGAAGGCGGCCCGTGCGATGTCCTCGCGGCTCGTCGCGGAGGTCAGTCCGGCGAGGATGCCCTGGGCGCCGGGGCGGTTGGGCTTGCGTTCGCCGTCGAGGTAGGCGGCGAGGACCGGTCCTGCGGTGCCGGTGGCGGCGAGTGCCAGTTCGGCCAGGCCCTGGTGGTCGACGCCGAGGATGCGGGCGAAGGTGTCGGTGACGCGTGCGGCGTTCAGGGTCGAGACGAGGGGGAGGTAGCCGTCGGTCATGTCGGCGACCCCGTCGACGATGCCGTCGAGATCGAACACGGGGGTCTCGCTGGTGGTGAAGACGACGCCCGAAGTGCCGAACGTGTACACCACGTCGCCGGGGGCGATCCCGAGGCCGAGGGCGGCCGCGTGCTGGTCTCCGCCGCCGGGGCCCACCAGAGTGCCCGCCGGCAGGCCGAGTGCCGCACGGGCTGTGTCCGAGACCGTTCCGACGGCCGTCGAGGCGTCCATGACCTCGGGCAGGGCGTCCGCCCAGTCGCGTTCGGCGTCGATGTGGGCCAGGAGTTCGGGGAGGTATCGGGATTGCGCGGCGCTGTAGTAGCCGGTCCCCGACGCCTCGGAGCGGTCGGTGGCGTACCGTCCCGAGAGTTTCCAGGTCAGCCAGTCGTGCGGCACGAGGGCGCGGTGCAGTTCCCGGTGGTGGGCCTCTTCCTTCTCGCCGGGGCAGGCGATCTTGCTGAGGGTGAAGGCGGCGGTCGGCAGGGATCCGACGGCGCGGATCCATTCCGGCGCTCCGATCAGCCGCTTGAGCCGTTCGAGCTGTGGTGCGGAGGTGGTGTCGTTCCACAGCTTCGCCGGCCGGACGACCTGGTCGGCGGCGTCCAGGGCGACCAGGCCATGGCACTGGCCGTCGACCGCGAGCGCGGCGATGTCACCCGTGGACACACCCGCGTCGTTCCTGGCGGCCGCGAACGCGGTTTTGAGCGCTGTCCACCAGGCGGCGGGGTCCTGCTCGCTGCTGGGCGGGAACGCGGGTGGGTGCGGTGCGCTTCCCGAGCCGAGCAGCGAGCCGTCGTGCAGGTCGCGGATCTCGACCTTGCAGGACTGGGCCGAGGAGTCGACGCCGGCGACGACGGGCATGGTGGTTCTCCTGGGCGAAGTGCGATCGCGGTCCGCTTGGGTCGGGCACGCGGTGCTGTCCGGTCGAGTCGGGCGGATCTCGGTCTTGTCCGCGGTCCCGCCCTGCCGAGGGCAACGGCATCCTGCGCACACAGGACACCGAGGCCGTACAAGTTCTGCGAGGTGATCGCGTCGATGGTCTCCCCGGCAGGCAGAGCCCGTACCTGGAGGGGCCGGGCGTCGAAGGCGACGGCCTTCACATTGCGAGCATTGCGAGCACTGCGAGCCGTCGTCGCGTGCACCGGCCCGGTCTCGGCCGGCACCGTCCTGACACGTCGCACGTCGCGGAAGCTCTTCCCGTTGCGGGCCGCGACCTGCTGCCCGGCGCAGCCCGGGTGCCCGGAGCCACCGCAGCGGCCCGGTGTCCCGGTCGGTTCGCGGATCAGCCGAACGTCCGCGGCCACCACCACGACAGCCTCGCGGCTCGATTCCCTGCTCACAGCCGGCGACCGGGCGATGTCAGTCGACCGGCGCCTTCTCGTGGGGCGTAGCACTGTTCACCACGCTCTCCCCCGCGTCCGAAGGCCGTCGGCTGCTGGGCCACGCGAGCCGGCGCAGGTCTCCCGGTGTCACGGTATCCCTGAGGTACTTGATGCCGTCGCACGAGCCGTCCTTGAAGACGCACACGGCGTCCGCGAGCCCGATCAGCTCCTCCTCCTCGGTGGACACCACGATCACGGCCACATCCCCGTCGGCGGCCATCGCACGGATCAGCGCATGGATCTCGGCCTTCGCACCGACGTCGACACCCTTGGTCGGCTCATCGAGCAGAAGCAGCCTGGGCTGCTGCAGGGCAGCCCGGGCGAACAGCACCTTCTGCTGGTTTCCACCGGACAGACGGGTGATCGGCTGCTCGGTGTCACCTCGGACGGCGACCTCCTTGAGAGCGTCGCGCGTCGCCTGGGCGATCCGCCGGCGCTGGAGCCGCCCGGCACGGCTGAACCTGTGCAGCACGGGCAGCGAGACGTTCTCCTTCGCACTCATCCCCGGAATGAAGCCGTCGGCTTTGCGTTCCTCCGAGAGAAAGGCGATCCCGGATCTGATCGCCCTGGCCGGGCTCTTCGGCCGGTACGGAGAGCCCGTCAGGGTCAGCGAACCGCCCGGCGGGCGCTCGGCTCCGTAGAGAGTACGCAGGAAGCGTGACCGCCCCGAGCCGACCAGGCCGTACAGGCCCAGCACTTCACCGGCCCGGACCTGGAGTGTCACGTCCTTGAGCCGGTCGGTGGACACGTGTACGGCGTTCAGCACGACATCGGATCCCTGCCCCTCACGGTGTGTCCGGTCCTCGGACGGACCGGCCTCCGGCCCGCTCGCCGGTGCCACGTACCCGGACGACAGTGAGGACGCGGACTCGCCGACGATGGCATGGACCACGTCGTCGTGATTCACCGTGTTCGCCGAACCGCTCAGCACGACGCGGCCGTTGGCCAGCCCGATGATGTGGTCGGCGACCGAGAAGACTTCGTCGAGCTTGTGGTCGACCAGCAGAATCCCCATGTTCCGCTCACGCGAGACGCGCTTGACGGTGGCCAGCAGATGATCGATCTGCTGTGCTTCGAGGGCCGTCGTCGGTTCGTCGAGGAGGAGGTACCGCGCGTTGCGGTTGAGCGCGGCGACCACCTCGACCATCTGGCGCTGGGCGACGGACAGTTCGCCCGCGCGATCGGTGGGAGAGGCGGTGACACCGTATTCCCTGCACAGTTCGGCGGTGCGCCGGTTCATCTCCCCCTGTGCGAGACGGCCGTGCCGGCTGGTCTCGTGGCCGAGGAAGACGTTCTGCGCGACGGTGAGCTGGTCCACCAGCCGAAGTTCCTGGTACACGCAGGCCACACCGGCGGCGAGTGAGTCCGCAGGAGTGGAGAAGTGCTGCGGCACACCGTCGAGGAGTACGGAGCCCTCGTCCGGGGTCTCGGCGCCCGCGAGCATTTACAGCAGGGTGGATTTGCCCGCGCCGTTGTGACCGACGAGTGCCAGTACCTGACCGGGGACGAGCGTGACCGTCACTCCGTCGAGGGCGCGCGTCTGTCCGTAACGCTTGCTGATCGAGCTGACAGCCAAGTGCTCCGCAGCGGTTTCAGTCACTCCTGTACACCTCTCTCCGTGTCTGCTGTCGCGATCGTCCGGGTCAGCCGACTTCGCCCGGGCCAGGGGTGCCGCTCGTGAAGATCTTCAACGGCTGGAGGACCTGCGCCGGCACCTTGGCCCCGCCGACGTACTTCTTGACGTTCTCCACGACGATCCGCGCGTAGTCGGCCGGCTCCTGGGCGGCGCACGCCTTGTAGGTGGCGTTCAACGCCGTGTCGGCGGCGCAGAATCCGTAGAGCGTGACCTTGCCGGTCTTGCCGAGCTGGCTGATCGCCTGGAGCGCGCCGACCGTTCCGGGGCCGGTGTCCGCGAAGATCACGTTGATGCCGGGGTTGCCCTGCAGCATGTCGGTGGTGACCTGCAGGCTGACGTTGGGGTCGACCTTGCTGTTGACGGTCGGACCGGTCTTCGCGTTGGTGTTCGGCTTGAGCGCGGTCTTGAAGCCGGCGTCACGCTGGTTGGTGGGGATCTGGTCGGGGTCTCCCACGATCCCGGCGCTGATCTTGGCCTTCGCTCCTCTGTCCTTGAGCAGTTGGGCGCCCATGGCCTTGCCGCCCTCGGTCTGGTCGGCGCCGACGTACTGGACGATGCTGGCGTTCTGGGTCTTCAGGTCGTCGGGCGAGATGATGACGTTGACCGAGAACACCGGTATCTTCGCCTGGTTCAGCGCCGCGACGCTGGCGGCGCCGGGCCCGGAGTTCACCGCGTTGAGGGCGACCGCGCAGACCCCCTGCTGGACGAAGCTGTTGATCTGCGAAAGCTGGGTCGAGTCGCTGTCGTTGGCGATGGCGATCTTGACGTCGAAACCGTTCTTGGCGCCGTTGTCGAGGAAGCTCTGGCGCATGGCGACGTAGTACGGGTTCACCGTGTTCGGCAGGGCGACGCCGAGTACGGGCCTGCCCTTCGTGCAACTGCTGGGAAGGGCGTTGCCGGCGTCCGCCGCGCTACCGCTCGTGGCCTGGTTGCTGCAGGCGGCTGTCAGGAGGGCGAGGGAGAAAGCCGCCGCCGCGGTCAGCCCTCTGGTTCTGTTCGACATACTTCTCTCTCCTTGATCGGCACGTTCGGCGCGGCTCGCCTGACGTGGATTGAGAACTGTTTCGGCCGCCGGTGACGGGGCAGGGACCGGGCCGAGGCCGGAGCTGAGGTGGGCGCTAGACCGCCGTGGGCTCTTTCTGGCGCTCCTGCCGGGAGTCGCCGGCGAGCGCGCCGAGGAGCGATCGGCCGCTCAGGCCGCGCCGGTAGGTGTCGAACGAGACGCCCAGCAGGATGATCAGGCCGATCACCAGGGACTGCCAGTAGCTGCTGACGTTCAGCACGTTCATGCCGTTGCTGACCGAGGCGATCAGGACGGCGCCGATCATGGCGCCGGCCACCGTGCCCGTTCCGCCGAACAGGCTCACTCCGCCGACCACCGCCGCGGCGATGGAGAAGAAGAGCTCGTTGCCCAGTCCGGTGGCCGGGAACCCGACCATCAGTCGCGAGGTGGCGATGAGACCCGCGATCCCCCCGCACGCGCCGCTCACGGCGTAGGCCAGGATGGTGACCACCCGGATGTCCACGCCGGCCAGCCGCGCCGCCGCCTTGTTTCCGCCGGAGGCGTAGACGTGCACGCCCAGCCGCGTCCGGGTCAGGAACCAGCCGGCCGCGACGGCCGCGACCAGCAGCATGATCACGGGTAGCGGGATGCCCGCGACCCGGCCCTGGCCGATCCAGGAGAAGCCCGCCTGGCGCACGGAGATGGAGTTGGCGCCGGTGATGATGAGGGGGACAGCCGTCGCGACGCCTTGGGTGGAGAACGTGACGATGAAGGGTGGCACCTTCACGTAGTGGATCACCAGGCCGTTGACCACGCCGAGCGCGAGCCCCGCGCCGACCGCCAGCACGGAGGCCACCGGCCAGGGAAGGCCGTCCCGCATCAGGACCGCGGCCAGCACGCCCGTCATGGCCACGTTGGCACCGGTCGACAGGTCGATACCGCCGGTCAGCAGTACGAACGTCTGGCCAAGAGCGAGAAACGCGATCACCGCGCCGTTCAGGAGCAGCGTCAGACCGTTGTGCACGGTGCCGAACGACGGCGACAGGATGCTCAGCACGCCGAGCACGACCAGCAGGACCAGGAAGATCCCCGTCTCGTCGGGCAGTCGGAACTTGCTCATGGGCGTCTCCACGGTTCTTCGGTTCATCGGCTCGGTCGCGAAGTCGGCTCCCGGTACGGATGGCATCGGTCAGTCCCTGCCACTCAGCCCGGCGGCGTCCAGGGGTGCCAGTTCTTCGGGGGTCTCGGTGAGCTGCCCCACGGTGCCGGCCGGGTGCGCGGACAGCACCTGCGACCAGGAGTAACCGCTCAGCCGCATCAGGGTGACCGCCAACGCGTCGCCCCAGGCCGATACGGCGAGGGTGCTGCCCATGGCGATCACGCCCCCCGGGTCCGCCTGACCGGCAGGAGCTATCTGCACACTCACGTCCGCGAGCCGGCCGAGCGTCGAATCCGCGCGAGCGGTCAGCGACAGGACACGAGCACCGCGCTCCTGCGCCCGGCGGGCGAAGTCGTTGAGCTCTCCCGAGCCGCCGCCCTTCGAGATGGCGATCACCACGTCCGCCCCGGACACCGCGCCCAGGGATCCGTGCAGTGCGTCCATGGGGTGGAGGAAGACAGCCGGCGTGCCGCAGACGGACAGGAGGTGCGCCATTCGGCGCGCCACTGTTCCCGACGTCCCCGAGCCGGCCACGACCACCTTGCCCTGGCATCCGAGCAGCAGTGAGACAGCGGACAGGAAGGACTCGTCAAGCTGTTCGGCGATGCCCGCGGTGGCGGCACCCTCCCGGCGGATCACCTCTCGGGCGCCCTCAAGGATCTGGTCCTCAGCAGGGGAACTCACGACGACATACCTCCGGGGACGGCGCGGGATCGGGCACACGGCGCGCGTGCTCGGTCGGGGAACTCCATCGGCCCGCTCCGGCCGTCACCGGCACTTACATGTGCACGCCGTAAATGCCGCGTTACGGACCTGTGGCGCGGGGTGGAGATATCAGACCTCCAGGCCGCCCATGCGTCAAGTAAGGTGCCCATATGGGCGGACGTCGACGGAGTGCGCGCCGCGGAATCATTCGCGAAGGAGAATCCGATGGGTCCAGCCGAACTCCAGCGAGCCACCACGGTCGCCCGCAGATACTTCGTGGAGGGCAAGGCGAAGACCGAGATCGCCGACGAGCTCGGCATCTCGCGCTACAAGGTGGCCCGCATCCTCGACGAGTGCCGCGAGCAGGGCATCGTGCGGATCGAGATCGGCGTGCCCACCGCCGTGGACAGCGAGCTGTCGGAACAGTTGCGTGTCGCGTTCGGGCTCCAGCACGCGCTGGTGGTCAAGGTGACCTCACCGGACGTCGTCACCCTGCGCCGCGAGCTGGGTACCGCCGCCGCGGAACTGCTCACCGAGATCGTGACCGAGGACGACGTCCTCGGGGTGAGCTGGGGGCGAACGCTCGACGCGATGGCGCGCGCACTGACCGCCCTGGCGCCGTGCAGCATCGTGCAGATGACGGGCGTGACCGGTGCGGTCGGCGCCAACAGCGCGGATCTGGTACGCCAGTTGGCAGCCGTCTCACGCGGGCCCGCCTATCCGATCTACGCACCTCTCGTGGTCTCCGACGAGAGAACGGCGAACGCGCTGTACTCCCAGCCGGGCATCGCCGCCGCCACCTCACGGTTCCCCTCCATCACCAAGGCCGCCGTGGCGATCGGCAGTTGGGACCCCGAAGGTTCGCAGTTCCATGCGGCGCTGACCCCCGCGATGCTGGCCTCACTGCGCCACGAGGACATCGCCGCGGAGGTCTGTTCGATGCTGCTCACGGAAGACGGCACTCCGCTGGACGGGGACATCAGCAGACTGACGATCAGCATCGGCGCCGATCAGCTACGGCGGATCCCGGAGGTCATCGCGGTGGCCGGAGGGGCGTCGAAGGCGCGGGCCATCCACAGCGTGCTCCGTGGCGGACTGGCTCGTTCCGTGGTGACCGACGAGAGCGCGGCACGGCTCCTGCTTGATTCGCATGCACAAATCACGGAATGACGGCTGTACTGCGCGCACCTGGGCTCGGACGGCATATCAGGCACGCTGGGGGTCTCCCCGGGAACCTCCCCGGGAACCTCGCCGGGAAGCCCCGCCGCCGGGGCCGAAGTGAGCTGTGCGCCCGCCGGCGACCTGCCGGCCCCGTCTGTCCGGCTCGCCCGAGGCCGCAAACGCCCTCCTCCTTGGGGAAAACCAGACCTGCTTGGTGAAGACCCGACCGGTCATTCCGGGTGTGTTCACAGATGCGCCGGTTCCGGTACACAAGACGCGACTCTGATGAGCCCGGCACCCGCAGCAAGCCCCGAACACCCGGGAGAGACCAGATGTCCAGACGTTACGTCAGACCCGCAGCCGTCATCGCCGCCACCGGAGTCCTGGCCGGGGTGACCGCCGCCCAGCCCTCCGCGTTCGCCGCCTCCCCCCGCCCGGCGGCCGCCGCCAAGCACGTTCTGCTGGTCTCTGTCGACGGGCTGCACCAGTCGGACCTGGCCTGGTACATCGCCAGGCACCCGAAGTCCGCGCTGGCCCGGCTGGTCGGCGGCGGCGTGGAGTACACCCACGCCAGCACCACCACGCCGTCCGACTCCTTCCCCGGCATGGTCGCCCAGGCGACCGGCGGCAGCCCCGGCACCACGGGCATCTACTACGACGACACCTACAACGCCGCGCTTCTCCCGGCGGGAACCACCAGCTGCAAGGGCGTCAAGCCCGGGGTCGAGGTGGACCTCACCGAGGACCTGGACAAGAACCAGGCCTCCATCGACGCCGGTCAGGGCCTCACGGGCCTGCCGGACAGCATCCTGTCGATGACCGGCCACCCGGCGAGCCTGATCAACGCGTCGAAGCTGCCGGTCGACCCGAAGACCTGCAAGCCGGTGTACCCGCACTCGTACCTCAAGGTGAACACGATCTTCGAGGTGGCCCGCAAGGCGGGTCTGCGCACCGCCTGGTCGGACAAGCACGCCGCCTACGAGATCCTCAACGGCCCCTCGGGCACCGGCGTCCAGGACCTGTTCACCCCGGAGATCAACAGCGACGCCCTCGGCTACCCGGCCGGTGACGACTGGACCAAGGACAACAAGGCCACCGAGCAGTACGACGGCTACAAGGTGAAGGCCGTCCTCAACGAGATCGACGGCTACGACCACAGCCGCACCCACAAGGTCGGCACCCCGGCGATCTTCGGCCTCAACTTCCAGTCGGTCTCGACCGCGCAGAAGCTGCCCGCCTCCGACGGCCTCACCGGCGGCTACACCGCCAAGAACGTCCCGGGCCCGCTGCTGGTGAAGAACCTGGACTTCGTCAACACGGAGATCGGCGCCCTGACCGCCGAGATCCGCAAGCGGCACCTCTCCGGCAGCACCGCCGT
>NZ_JAGXJL010000508.1:0-233 GCF_019091475.1 Streptomyces sp. GbtcB6
TAGATAACTCTTAAATAAGACATACTCTATTTTTAGAATTATGATTGATTTATTAAAATCAATTAGATGAGTCTGCAATCAGTATTATCTCAACTAGTGAGGGGACCATGGGCCTATATAACCGAGCTTTCAATAAGTAGATCTAGAATTCACTAAGTAAACTCTCAACTTATTAATTCCTCATTGAACCACTATAGAACTTGGAATTGAATACACTCTCAGTTATATAGAAT